>PLAY01000152.1 GCA_003134375.1 Limisphaerales bacterium
ATTGAATGCAATATAGTATTACACAACAACTCTTACACTACCGTTTCTGGCGGCATAAATTATTCAACCTTTCGTTCCGCGCCGATTTCGTGTCTAGTATGCGCCGCTTATGAGCAAAACCGCATTGTTGTTCGCCGGACAGGGCGCACAGGCCGTCGGCATGGGCAAAGACCTCGCCGAAAAATTTCCGTCGGCCAAGGCCTGGTTCGACCGTGCCAATGCCGCGCTCGGCTACGACCTCGCTTCGATTTGTATCAACGGGCCGGAACCCGAACTTACCAAGACCGAAAACGCCCAGCCGGGAATTTTTCTGGTGAGCTGGGTCGCGTTCCAATTGCTCAAGGAACAGGCGCCGTCGCTCAAGTTTGACGCCACCGCCGGATTGTCGCTCGGCGAATTCACGGCATTGACGGCGGGGGGCGCGATGAGTTTCGTGGACGGCCTGCGGGTGGTGCGCCAGCGCGGACGGTTCATGCAGGAAGCCTGCGAAGCCACACGCGGCGGCATGGCGGCAGTCATCGGTTTGGACGAGGGGCCGACCCGCGAAGTCTGTGCCGAAGCCGGTGTGGTGCTGGCGAACCTCAATTGCCCGGGCCAAATCGTCATTTCCGGCGAGGCGGACAAAATTACCAAAGCCGTTGAACTGGCCAAAGCCAAAGGCGCCAAGCGTGCCATTGCCCTGCCGGTTGCTGGCGCGTATCACTCGCCGCTCATGGCCGGCGCCCAACCGAAGTTGCAGGCGGAACTGGCCAAGGTGAAATTGTCGTCGCCCATCGTCCCGGTGATTTCCAACGTCACAGGGCAACCGCACGGCAACGCGGCGGACATTTCGGCGCGGCTGGTCGAGCAGGTGACGTCGTCGGTGCTCTGGGAAAAATCCATGCGCACCCTGCTGGCGCAGGGTTTCACGCGGTTCATCGAACTTGGTCCCGGCACGGCGCTGAGTGGCTTTATGAAACGCATTGATAAAGGCGCGCAGATGCTCAATGTGGCGGATGTGGCGAGCCTGGAAACGATGGTGAAGACGTTGGTTTCCTGAAACGTGAAAACGTGATGCGTGAGCCGGGGCCGTACGTTGGAATTCACGTTTCACGTTTCACGCATCACGTGTCTGACATGATTTTTCGTGTGCATTTGGACCGATTCATGGTTAAACAATGGCCGTCATGAAACACCTTGAGAATCAAATCGCCGTCGTCACCGGCGCGGGCCGGGGCATTGGCCGCGCCATCGCGCTGAAATTCGCCGCCGAAGGGGCCGACATCGCGGCGGTGGACCTGAAAACCGACTTTGTGCAGGAAACGGTCGAGGAAGTGCGCAAACTCGGGCGCAAAGCTTGGGCGGTGGCCGCCAACGTGTCCGAGGCCGCCAGCGTCGAGGCCGCCGTCGAGCAGATTTTGAAGGAGGCTGGCCGCGTGGACATCCTGGTGAACAACGCCGGCATCACCAAGGACGGCCTGCTCATGCGCATGAGCGAGGCGGATTGGGACGCCGTGCTGGACATCAACCTCAAGGGAACATTCCTGTTCACCAAGGCATTCAGCCGCGCCTTCGTGAAACAGAGATCCGGCCGCATCGTCAACATCGCCTCTGTCATCGGCCTGATCGGCAATGCCGGCCAGTGCAATTACGCGGCCAGCAAGGCTGGCGTCATCGGCTTTACGAAATCCGTTGCGCGGGAATTGGCCTCGCGCGGAGTCACCGCCAACGCCATCGCCCCCGGATTCATCGAGACCAAGATGACCGAGGCGCTCGGCCCAGAGGCGCGGACCGCCCTGCTCAAGCAGATTCCGCTGGCCAGTCTGGGCCAGCCCGGGGATGTGGCGGAGGCGGCATTGTTTTTCGCCAGCCCGGCGGCGCGTTATATCACCGGGCAGGTTTTGGCGGTGGACGGCGGGATGGTGATGTGACTGGAAAAATTTATAAATCAAGGCTTGACGATTTTGGCGTTCATGGCATAGAGACAGGTCAAAATTAACTTATGGCAGACAAACCTATTGACCAACGGGTAAAAGACATCATTGTTGAACAACTCGGCGTGAAGCCGGATCAGGTAACGCCGGAGGCGAAGTTCATCGAAGACCTCGGCGCGGATTCGCTCGATACGGTCGAGTTGATCATGGCGCTGGAAGAGGAATTCGGCATCGAAGTGCCGGACGAACAGGCGGAAAAGCTCCTGAACGTCGGCGATGTGATCAAATACATCGAAGAACATCAAAAATAATTGCGGGTTTTACCACATCGGGGCAGTTTCGACTGAACTCAGCGAGCTGCCCCTTTTTAATTTATGGCAGGCAATTGGACAGACCGTCGCGTAGTCATCACCGGCCTTGGGGTGGTGACGCCGCTCGGACATCAACTCGATGTTTTCTGGGACCGCCTCGTTTCCGGCCAGTGCGGCATTGACCGCATCACCGCGTTCGACGCGACGCCGTTCGACACGCAGATCGCCGGCGAGGTGAAAAATTTTGATCCGGCCCCGGCGTTCCCGTCGCCGAAGGAGATCCGGCGGACGGATCGTTATTCGCAATTCGGCGTTTTCGCCGGGCACCAGGCGCTGCTCGATTCCGGACTCGACCTCGACCGGGAAAACCGCGACGAAATCGGCGTCATCATCGGCTCCGGCATCGGCGGTTTGTCCACCACCACCGAGCAACTCAAGGTTTTGCTCCAACGCGGGCCCGACCGCCTCTCGCCGTTCATGATTCCGATGCTCATTGGCAACATGGCCTCCGGCACGTTCTCAATGTACAAGAATTTGCGCGGGCCGAACTTTGCCACCTGCTCCGCCTGTGCCACGGCCAATCACGCCATCGGCGAAGCCTGGCGCGCCATCAAAATGGGCGACGCACAGGTGATGTTCGCCGGCGGCGCGGAAGCCACCATCGTGCCCATCGGCATCGGCGGCTTTTGCGCGATGCGGGCCATGAGCACGCGCAACGATGATCCCAAACACGCCTCGCGCCCGTTCGACAAGGATCGCGACGGCTTCGTCATGGGCGAGGGCGCGGGTGTCATCGTGCTGGAGGAACTGGAACGGGCCAAACAGCGCTGCGCAAAAATTTATTGCGAAATCGTCGGCTACGGCAACACCGCCGACGCGCACCATCTCACCGCGCCGTCCCCCGGCGGCGAAGGCGCGGCCCGCTGCATGAAAATGGCGCTGCGCCAGAGCGGTCTGAATCCCGGAGACGTTTCCTACATCAACGCCCACGGCACCTCCACGCCGCAGGGCGATGCCTGTGAAACCCAGGCTATCAAGACCGTTTTCGGCAGCTACGCAAAAAAGGTGGCCGTCAGTTCCACCAAAGGCGCGACCGGCCACATGCTTGGCGCGGCGGGCGCGGTGGAAATGAGCGTCTGTGCGCTCGCCATCAAACACGGCGTCGTCCCGCCGACCATCAATCTGCAGGTGCCCGATCCCGAATGCGATCTGGACTACGTGCCGAACACCGCGCGCGAGTTGAAAGTGAATGTCATCATCAACAATTCGTTCGGTTTCGGCGGCCACAACGCCAGCATCGCGGCCAGGAAATTTATTGGGTAGCACCCGCGTCTCGCGGGTTGTTTTCGGCGTCCCGCCGAAAACCCGCGAGCAGAAAAAATATTATGGGAAACAGCGACGCCAGAAGACTACCGGTTGTTTCTTTAGGTGCAGAGCATCTTGCCATTGGCAATCTTATGCGCCGTAACATTCTCGCCTACAAAGCTCCGCCGAATACAGAAGGCTACGATTTGGTTTGCATCCATCCCGACCCACGAAAACGACTGAAACCGATTTATATTCAGGTCAATAGCCGTTACCAAACTGACTGTGATCGCGCTTTTCCCGTAAAAGAAAAAACTTTCACCGCTTTCGACTATTTAATTATCGTTTTTCTCAATATCGGATATTTCTATCGTCGCAGGCCCATTCTTGAATGGATTTTGCGATGCTGAATTTTACACACGGCCAAGGGACTGGATTCGCAAGCATCACCACATCATGAAGTCAGGCTGGCAAAAAGTTCACACCAGAAATGAAACATTGGACGAATTTAAAAATGAAAAGGGATTTGAACTGATAGCAAAAGATTTGGGAATTGATTATCCGAGTTGATGAACTTTCTGGCTTTAATCGAATCCAAGCGCGAAGGCAGAACTCTCGCGCCGAAACAGATTCAGGAAATTATCCGCGAATTCACCATCGGGAAAATTCCCGACTACCAGATGGCCGCGATGCTCATGGCCATTTATTTTCGCGGCTTGACCACCGCTGAAACCACCGCGCTGACGCTGGCCATGCGCGATTCCGGCGATGTGCTGAAATT
Organism: Limisphaerales bacterium; assembly: GCA_003134375.1. Taxonomy (GTDB): domain Bacteria; phylum Verrucomicrobiota; class Verrucomicrobiia; order Limisphaerales; family UBA11358; genus UBA11358. The sequence goes on from PLAY01000152.1 coordinate 4,311, forward strand.
CCCCAGGGACAAACGCCCGCTCGTGGACAAACATTCCACCGGCGGCATTGGCGACAAGGTCTCGCTGCCGCTCGCGCCATTGCTGGCGTGCCTCGGATTCCGCGTGCCGATGATTTCCGGGCGCGGCTTGGGCATCACCGGCGGCACACTCGACAAACTAGATTCCATCCCCGGCTTCAAAACCTTGCTGCCCACCGGAAAAATCATCGCGCAGGTGCAAAAAACCGGCTGCGTCATCTGTGGCCAGACTGACTGCATGGCTCCGGCGGACAGGAAAATTTACGCGCTTCGCGACGTTTCCGGCACCGTGCCCAGCATCCCGCTCATCACCGCCTCAATCCTTTCCAAAAAGCTCGCCGAAAGCCTCGATGCGCTTGTACTGGATGTGAAATTCGGCTGTGCCGCGTTCATGCAAACCAAGGAGGATGCCCGCAAGCTCGCAAAAGCGATGGTTGCGCTCGGGAATGAATGCGGTGTGAACACGCATGCGATTCTGACCGACATGAACACGCCGCTGGGCCGCGCCGCCGGCAACTGGCTTGAGGTGAAGGAAAGCGTGGCGTGTCTCGAACCAATCTCTTGTAGCCGCCGACGTGAGTCGGCGCATTCTTTTCCAAAGAGCCGTCAGCGCGGACCGACGTCCGCGGCTACGGAGATAAACGACCTCAGTTTGCTCGTCCTTGATTGCGCCGCGCATTTGCTGATCCAGACGCGCAAAGCCGGGTCACTCGTTGCTGCGCGCAAACGGGCGGAAGACTGTTTGAATTCCGGCGCGCCGCGCCGCAAATGGGACGAAATGCTCGTTGCTCAAGGCGCGGATTTGGGTGCGTTCAACAAAAAGCTGGCACTCGACACCACAGCGCCGGTGGTGCTGGAAATAAAAGCGGACTGTAGCGGTTATGTTTCGAAATGCGACGCGCGGCTCGTGGGCGAAGTCATCCGAGACCTCGGCGGCGGGCGGCTGACGAAAGAATCGGTCATCAACTACGACGTGGGTGTGGACCAACTCGCCAAACCCGGTGAGCGGGTGGAAAAATCTGAAATGCTGTGCCGTGTTCACGCCACAGATTCAGCCCAAGCCAAGGGAGCAATTGCCCGACTGAAAACCGCATTTGAAATTTCTTCACAAAGACCGAAGCTTGAACCGCTAATCCACGCTAATCTTCGCTGATTCTATCCGGCTCGGACAAAAGAATCAGCGCGAATCAGCGCCGATTAGCGATTTAGTTCCTCCAGAATCTTCTCCGCTGCCGCGCGCGGGTTTTCGGCGGCGTAGATCGGCCGGCCAATCACCAGCCAGTTCGCTCCGGCGGCCATGGCCTCGCGCGGGGCGAGGGTGCGTTTCTGGTCGTCGGCTTTTTCCGCGCCCGTGCGGATGCCGGGAGTGACGAGTTGAACATCCGCCGGAAGGATTTTTCGCAGTGCAACAATTTCCAGCGGTGAACAAACCAGCCCGCGCAAACCGGCTTTCACCGCGAGCCGCGCGAGGCGTTCAACCTGGGCAACGACATTCAGCTCGCAACCGATTTCCGCCATCGTGCTGCTGTTGGAACTCGTCAATACCGTCACGCCCAGCACCAGCGGGGCGGCCCGCCCGTTCATTTTCGCAGCCTGTTGCGCCGAGGCCTCCGCCGCGCGCATCATTTCCAAACCGCCGCTCGTGTGGACCGTGAGCATTTGCACGTCGAGCCGCACGGCTGCCGTCACGGCCCTGGCGACCGTGTTGGGGATGTCGTGGAATTTCAGGTCAAGAAAAACCGCCGCCCCGGTGTCGCGAATCCGGCGCACGATGTCCGGCCCGGCAGCGGTGAACAGCTCGCCGCCGATTTTGAACGCTCCGACTGCCGGTGCGATTTGGTCCGCCAGTTTTAGTGCGGCTTCGACGTTTGGCACGTCGAGCGCGGCGATGATGGGATTGCGCATGGCAATAGAGTATTGGCGCCCGGCACAGAAGCAAAAGCCTTAAATGGTTTCCGCTTGACTGATTTATGATGCATGGGGTTAATGTTTCCATGCAAATTACCGAGGGTAAGTTTGTCGCGTTTTTGGGAATCGTTGCGTCGGCAATCCTTACTGTTTCCAGCTTGGGAGCGACCATTCGCGATGATGAACCTGACAGCGCTTATCTGGCGCTGGGCGCGCAGGCGGATTTCGCATCGGTGGGAACCTTCGTTAACAGCTGGGGCTACACCGGCTGCGGGATTTTGATCGCGCCGGATTGGGTGTTAACCGCCGCGCATTTGTTGACAGCCGCCAGTTCCGCGACCTTCACCATTGGCGGAACGGCCTATACTTCGACGCAGCTTTTCACCGATCCGAGCTGGGACGGCAATGCGTCTGACGGTTCTGATTTTGGTCTGGTGCATTTGAGTTCGTCACTCACGGCCATTCCGCCGCCGTCGCTTTACAGCGGCTCATCCCTGTTGGGGCAGACCGGCACATTTGTCGGTTATGGTTTTACCGGCACCGGATTGACGGGCTGGAAAACTCTCGACGGCCAAAAACGCGGTTTTCAAAATGTCGTTGATGTCAATAATGCCAATTTCGGCAATCTGGCCTTCATGTTCGGCGCTACTTTTGACAATCCGCATTTGGCGAACAGCACGGCGCTGCCGCTGGAAGGCTGTGTCGCGCCGGGCGACAGCGGCGGAGGAGTTTTCGTGATGGACGGCTCGCAGTATTATCTGGCCGGCGTAATTTCTTTTGTCGCCTCCACGAACGGCAGCGCCAATTCCAGCTATGGCAACATCAGCGGTTTCGACTCCCTTTCGGCAGCCATGCCGTGGATTGACACCATGGTTCCTGAACCTTCTGTTTCCATGCTGGCGCTCGGAGGCGGGCTTGCCGCGCTTTGTTTTCAACGCTGGAAAAAAGGGCGCGATGGCACCGAATCGCTTTAGCGTTCCGGCATTCCTCATTTTTCGGCGGCTTGCGCGACCCGGCACACGTTTTGACTTTCGATGCTTCATCTTCTAGCCTCAGTGCATGAAAATTGTCCGCCACACCGACGCGAATTTTTCCCAGAAACTTCGCGAAGTGACCGCGCCGTCCAGCCTGTTCGATCCGGTCATCGAAGAGCGCACCCGCGCCATCATTGACGCCGTCCAAACGCGCGGTGATGACGCGCTGTTGGAATTCACTGAAAAATTCGACGGCGCCAGGCTCACCGCCAGCCAGCTCGCCGTGACGCAGGCGGAATTGATGGCAGCGTCGCTCAAAGCCGATGAATCCCTGCGCGCCGCCGTGGCCGAGGCGGAAAAGAACGTCGCCAGCTTTGCCAGGAAATCCCTGCTCAAGAACTGGCAGATGAAAAATTCGCACGGCGCGACCGTCGGCGAAAAGTTCGATCCGTTCCAGCGCGTGGGCGCTTACATCCCGGGCGGCAAGGCGCCACTCGTCTCCACGGTTCTGATGACAGTCACGCTGGCGAAAGTGGCGGGTTGCAAGGAAATCGTCGTCTGCACGCCCTGTGGCAGGGATGGTTCAATCAATCCCGCCCTGCTCTTTGCGGCGCGGGCGGCCGGGGCAACGGAGATTTACCGCGTGGGCGGCGCGCAGGCAATTGCGGCCATGGCTTACGGCACGAAGACAATTCGACGCGTGCGGAAAATTTTCGGTCCGGGCAACGCCTATGTCGTCACCGCCAAGCGATTGCTCGTCGGCCACGTCGCGATTGATCTGCTGCCCGGCCCAAGCGAATTGCTGGTGCTCGCGGATGAAACGGCGGACCCGAAGTTTGTTGCCGCCGATTTGCTGGCGCAGGCTGAACACGGCTCCGGTCACGAGCGCGTCTGGCTGGTGACGACTTCGGCGAAGCTTTTGAAGGCCGTCCAAGGCGAAATTGCAAAACAATTGCCCAAGCAGGCGCGGCGCGAATACATCCAGCGCGTGCTGGCCGACAACACGTGGTTGATTCAGGTAAAATCGCTCGACGACGCGGTGATGCTGGCAAACCGGCTCGCGCCGGAGCATTGCGAAGTGATGACGCGCAACCCGCGCAAGCTTTCGCAAAAAATTCTGACCGTCGGCGCGATTTTCCTCGGGCCGTGGTCGCCGACGGTGCTGGGCGATTACGTGGCCGGGCCGAGCCACACGCTGCCGACCGGCGGCGCGGGCGCATCGTTTGCCGGCTTGACGGTGGACCAGTTCCAGCGCCGCACCAGCCTGGTGGAATACAACCGCGCTGCGCTGAAGAAATCGCTGCCCGCCGTGAAGAAATTCGCGGAACTGGAAGGCTTGGGCGCACATGGACGTTCTGCCGAAATTCGTTCCGCAAAATGAAAAGTCCGAAACTTTTGATCCGCCCGCTGGTGCGCGAGCTACAACCTTACGTCTATGGCGAGCAGCCGAAGATCAAGGGGTTGATCAAGCTCAACACGAACGAGAGTCCGTATCCGCCGTCGCCCAAGGTGCTGGCGGCGGTCCGGGCGGCGGTGGATGGGCGGCTGCGGCTGTATCCAAACCCGACGGCGCAGGCGCTGCGCGAGAAGCTGGCGAAACTGCACGGCTGTCACGCGGACAACATCATCGTGGGCAACGGCTCGGATGAATTGCTGGCACTGGCCACGCGGTGTTTTGTGGAGCCAAACGTGGAACAGGCTTCCAGCCTGTTTAAGAAAGAAAACACAGGCCGGCGGCCTGTGCCACGCCATATCGTTCAATACTTCACGCCGAGTTATTCACTGTATCCGGTATTGGCGGATATTCACGGTGCGGCCAGGAATGCGGTGCCGCTTAAATCGGATTTCAGCCTGCCAGGCATGGCGGAATTGAAGCGCGGCAGGATCTGGAATTTCCGCGCTGCGCTGTCGTTTGTGACCACGCCGAACGCGCCCAGCGGACGTGGGTACTCGACGCGCGAACTCGACGCGTTATGCAAAGCGCAGCATGGCGTGGTGGTGCTGGACGAAGCTTACGTGGATTTCGCCGGGGAAAACGCGCTGAAGCTGGCGTTGAAATATCCGCACGTCCTCGTGGCGCGGACGTTTTCCAAGGCGTATTCGCTATGCTTCCAGCGGGTCGGTTATTTTGTCGGACATCGCGACCTTATCGCGGCGCTGCACAAGATTCGTGACAGTTACAATGTGAACGGCCTCGGCCAGATTGCCGCCGAAGCTACGCTGGACGACCTGCCGTATTACCGGGCGAATTTCAAAAAAATCATCACCACGCGCGAATGGTTGAGTCGCGAGTTGACGAAGCTCGGTTTCCGGGTTTTGCCAAGCCGGACGAATTTCATTCTCGTCCGGCCAGCGCGATTTTCGGCGCAGGCGTGGCTGCAAAGCTTGCGCGTCCAAAAAGCCCTCGTGCGCTGGTTTGACCGGCCGGAGGTGAAGAATTATTTGCGAATTACGATTGGCACGGCGGCGGAAGCGGAGGCTTTGGTCAACGTCGTCCGCAAGATTTTGGTGTGACGTTGAGCCGGTGGCCCGGACAAACCGGTGCCAAGAACCAAAACCGCCCCAAAACCTTTTCTTTGCCACGCGCCGGATTTTTGTTAAAAGCTGGTTGTGTATCTCGAATACTATGGATTGACGCTGCCGCCGTTCGACATTACGCCGAACCCGCGATTCCTTTTTCTGACCGACAAGCATCGCGAGGCGCTCAATCATCTGCTCTACGGTATTCGCGAGCGGAAGGGTTACGTGCAGCTCACCGGCGAAGTCGGCGCGGGCAAGACCACGGTCTGCCGCGCGATGTTGCGACAACTGGACGGCCATTTTGCCACCGCCCTGATCGTCAACCCCGTGCTGAACGCGAATGAATTGATGCGGGCCATTGCCACGGAATTTGGCCTGGAGGTCAAAGACATGGACCGGCACGGCACGGTCGCGGCCATCAACAAATTTCTGGTCCAGCAGGTCGAGCAATGCGGCGACGCGGTGCTGATCATTGACGAAGCACAAAATCTCTCCGAGGAATTGCTCGAACAGATGCGGCTTTTGTCGAACCTCGAAATGGAGAATCGCAAGCTGCTGCAAATCGTTTTGCTCGGCCAGCCGGAGTTGCGTGACCGGCTCAACAGCCCGCGCCTGAGCCAGCTTCGCCAGCGCATCACGGTGCGCTATCATCTCGGGCCGTTGACGCGCGACGAAGTTGCCCAATACATTCAGCACCGGCTCACCCAGGCTGGCGCGAAGGGCAAGCCCCAGTTTACCCGCCCGGCACTCTGGCGCATTTTCCACTACAGCCACGGCATTCCCCGGCTGGTCAACGCCGTCTGCGACAAGGCGTTGCTGGCCGGTTTTATCGAGAAAAGCAACCTGATCAATTTCCGCATGGTGGGCCGCGCCATCCGCGAACTCGAAGGGAAAATCCACCTGTGAACCTGGCCCGCGATGCGCTTGAACGCGTGAAGGAAATTTCAACGAACACCTTGGCGCTGGCGGGCGCGGCCGGTTTCCGGCAAAGGCTGTTCCCTGGCAGATGACCCAATGTTCCTGCGCAAACCATTCGCCGCGTCCCCGCCGTTCGTCCGCGTCGCGCCATTTGTCATTTTTCTCGCGCTGACGTTTTGCCAGGGGCAGTTCGGCGCCGCCTCGGCTTACTGGTTTTATCTCGCCAAAACCCTGGTCGGTGCATGGCTGATCTGGGAAATGCGCCCGTTCGTTTCCGAAATGCGCTGGGCGGTGAGCTGGGAAGCGGTCGTGGTGGGGGTGGCGGTATTTGCCGCCTGGGTCGGCATCACCGGGGAATGGACGACGCAAAACTCACTTTGGGCAAAGTTCGGTTTTACCCATCCTTTGGGCGCTCCTCTAAAAACCTGGAACCCAAATGAACAATTTGGTGATGGTTCGGCGCTTGCGTGGCTGATGATTGTAATGCGGGTGGCCGGCTCGACGCTCGTCGTGCCGCCGCTGGAGGAGGTTTTTTACCGCTCGTTTTTGTATCGCTACATCGCCCGGCCAAATTTCCTGTCTGTGCCGCTCAACCAATTTTTGCCGTGGCCGTTTCTCGCCACTGCCGCCGTGTTTGGTTTCTCCCACAACGAGTGGCTGGCGGGCATTTTGTGCGGCGCGGCTTATCAATGGCTGGTGATTCGCAAGCATCGGCTCGGCGATGCGATGACCGCCCACGCGATCACAAATTTTCTGCTCGGTTTATGGATCATCTGGCGCGGGGCCTGGCATTTTTGGTGAATTCCCGGGAGGGACGGCGTGTCACCGCCCCTGGATTTTGGGTCGGCAAAAGGCCAACTCTCCCCTCGGATTACTTCACTTCGATGTTGATGTGGTTGCGTTCCAGCGTGCTGCCTTCCTGTTGCGCGAGGTTGACGAGCGCTTCGTAATAATTGGCCAGCGAGCGGATTTCCTGCGCGCGATCGGCGGTGAGCGTGTTTTGGAGTTGCAGCACGGTGAAGGTGGTGCTTTTGCCGACGGCATATTTTTTCTGCTCGGCGTCGAGCGCGGCCTCGGCATAAATGCGCGCCTGCCGTGTGGCGTTTACGCTTTCGTAGGCCGACTCCGCCTGTTTCACCGCGTTGTCAATCCCCACCATGACGTTCTGTTCAAGCTGTTTCAGCTTCAGCAGGAGTTGCTGCAGGGTCATCTTGTCGGATTTTACGGTGTTGCGCGCTTTGATGTTGCTGAGCGGCAGGGAAAGTTGTGCGCCGTACTTGTAGAAAGGCTGGCTGCCAGCATTGATCTGCCCAAAGGTGTCGCTGTATTGTTGTCCCCCGCCACCGTAACCGTAGGTGCCTTTCAAATCGAGTTCGGGAAAAAGCTGGTTGCGGTCGAATTTTAACGTGATGCCCTGTGCTTCCACGCTCAACCGGGCTTGCAAAAGGTCGGGCCGCATGGTCATGCCTTTGCTCCAACTGTCCTGCACATCGAACAACTGTAGCGGCGCGTTGGTAATCGTCGCCGTGGGTTGAATGCCCTTGTCATGCCAGCGTGAATACTCGTCGGTGAGCAGGTTCTTCAGGAAATTTTGGTCCGTGACCAGCATGTATTGCGCGGCGATCAAATTTGCCTTGCTCGTTGCCACCTGCGCCTCGTCCTGCTGCACATCCAACTGTGCCAGGGTGCCGATTTGCACGCGCTGCTGGTCCTGATCCAGTTGTGTCTGGGCGAGGGCGAGCGCCTCCTGCTGCACCTTCACGTTTTCCTGCGCGTAGATGAGCTCGTAATAGGCGTTTTCGACCGCGGTGACGGACGTGATGAACTGCAGGCGCAATCCCTGCTCGGAGGACTTGAGCTGGTTTTTGGCGAGGCGGATGGTCAGGCGCGTGCTATCAATCCAGAAATTTTTCAGCAGCGGCTGCGTCAGGTCAACTTCGATTGAACCGTCCGAATACTTGTAAGGGGTGGAGGTGACATTGGTTCCTGAACCTGAAAAGGTCGTTCCATAAGGTTTTTCAATGGTTCCTTTGAAGTCATAGGTCAATCCCCAGGGCAGCAAGCCGCCGATGTCGGAATTAAAAAAATTATTTTCCGACCTATTGGCGGGAATGGGGATCCCATTCGAAACACTGTTTCCGGTCAACGTGTAGTCGTGCTCGCCGGAAAGGTTGAAGGTCGGGTCGTAACCACCATAACTCCCACGCAAATTGTAGAGCGAAATCTGGGGTGCGGTGCGCTCGACTTGGATATCGAAGTTGTGCTGCAAGGCTTCCTGAAGGCAGTCCTCCAATGACATTGCGCGCATTGCTGCATTCATGCCCACCGGCACGGCGGCGGCATTGGTGCCGTGCAGGCCGACAGGCCTCCCAACAGGGTCCAATGCGCTCATACCCGCTGGCACGACGGCGGCATTGGTGCCTGAGGCAGGGGCCGGCGCGTTGGGCTCGACCAGCATGGTGGCCATGTTCGTGCCCGTTTGCGCGGCGACCGCGTTTGCGTTTGTTTGGACGGCGACCGTATTGGGATCCGGTTGGAGGGCCGGCGCGTTGGTCTCGACCGGCATGGCGACCGCGTTTGTGTCCGTCTGTGCCACGGCCGAAAAAGCCGTGAGAATGAAAGCCAAAAGAACGCTGAAACTTTTCATGGTACTGCAATTTTGCGGCTTTCGCCGAAATTCGTTAAATTCAAGACGCATCAGCGCGCCCGAAGGCAACGGTTTGGTTAATTTGACCGCGCCGGCCAATAAAAGTCACGCGCCGCAATCAAGTTTGCGGCCGGACGCCGGTTCCCCCGGCTTTCCCCATGGCCGCAGGGACTTCCTCGATTTTGGCGTTTTGTTCGAGGAACGCGAGCACTTTTTCGTGCGCGATTTGGTCGTACAATTCCACCACGCCGTTGCGCTTCTGCAGGTCCTTGAGGAATTTCTCCAGTGGAATCTGATACGCCATCGCCAGCGACTGCGCCCGTTTCAAAACCTCGTCCTGTGATACCTGGATGCCTTCCTTCTCGGCGATGCGCTGGATCAGAAACGACAATTTCACGCGGTCCTTCGCGCTCTGTGCTGCGGCGGAATAGATTTCGTCCTTCTGTTTCTCAATCAAATCGCGCGCCACACCGCGCTGGCTGTTCTCGCGCACGATGTCATAAACCACGTTGCGCGTTTCATGCGCGACGGCGGTTTCCGGCAGGTCAAAATTCGTGGCGGTGAGCAGCGCGTGGATGATCTGGCCGCGAACCGCCTTGGCCTGTGAATACTTCAATTCATTCTCCAAGTCCCGTTGCACGCCTTCGCGGAGCTTCGGCAGGTTTTCTGCGTCGTATTTTTCGGCGAACGCGTCGTCAATCGGCGGCAGGGCTTTTTCCTTCACCTCGACGACCTCAACTTCGTAAACGCCCTTTTTGCCCGCAAGTTGCTTGGTCACGAAATCGGCGGGAAAATCCACGTTCACCGTGCGCTTGTCGCCCGCCTTGGCGCCGACGATCTGATCGGCAAAACCAGGAATGAACGAGTCCGACGCGGTGTCCACCCAGAAATTTTTCTGCTCGGTCAAGCCTTTTGCTGTGGGCGCGGTATCGGTGATGGGCTTGCCGTCGCACGTGCCGGTATAATTCACCACCGCCACGTCGCCCAGGCGCAACTCGCGCGCGACCGTCTCAAATTTCACGTGCTGCTTGGCGAGCAATTCGATGGCGCGATCCACGTCCGCCGCGGTGACCGATTTCGCCTCGCGTTTGGCCGGCAGGCCTTTGTATTCGGGCAGTTGAAATTCCGGTGCGGTCTCGATGGTGGCGGCGAATTGCAGCGCCTGGCCGCGGCCAAACTGGATTTCCTCGATGTCCGGATAGCCGATCACGGCGATTTTTTTCTCGTCCAGCGCCTTGCGGTACGAGTCGCCGATGAGCTTGCGTTTGACCTCAGTCTTGATGTCCGGCTCGTATTTTTTGAGCACCATGGCCCGGGGCGCCTTGCCGGGACGAAAGCCGGGCAGCGACGCCTGTTTCTGAAAGTCCTTCGTGACGGCGTCGAAGGCTTCGTCCACGGCCTTCGCGTCCACTTCCACCCGCAGCAATTTTTTGCACGGGGCCAAATTTTCGACGGTGATGTTCACAATAATTCCCGCTGGTCAGCGAGCCGCACAGGATAAGTGAACCACGCGGATTTCGTCAATGGTTTTGATGGCTTGCCCACACCGTTTCCGCTTTTATGTTGCCGGAATGAAGCAAACGACATTCTTCATCACCGGCACGGACACCGGCGTCGGCAAAACCGTGCTGACCGCGCTGCTGGCGCGGCACTTGCGGGAACGCGGCATCAACGCGGCGGCCCTCAAACCGATTTGTTCCGGCGGACGCGACGACGCCCGCGCGTTGCGCGCCGCCATGAACGCCGCGCTCGCGTCCGACGAAATCAATCCGTGGCATTTTCGCGCGCCGATTGCGTCTTTGCTCGCCGCCCGCCGCGAACACAGGCAGGTCAGGCTCGCGGACGTGCTTGCGCATGTCCGCGCGATGCAAAAACGTTTTGATGTGGTGTTGGTTGAAGGCGCCGGCGGCCTGTTGAGTCCGCTCGGTGGGAATTTTGACTCACGCGATTTGATTGCGGCCCTGCATGCGACGCCAATGGTTGTTTGCCCAAACCGGCTCGGTGCGGTGAATCAAGTTTTGCTGACACTTGCCGCGTTGCCGCGAAGCGCGTCTTGCCGGGCGCGCGTCGTGTTAATGTCGCCGGCAAAGCCGGACGCTGCAACAAACACAAATGTCGGCTTGCTCGCGGAATTTTTCGACGCAAAAAGGATTTTTGAATTGCCGTGGCTGGGCCGGCGACCGGCCACGGGAAAGGCTTTGAAAGATTCGCGGGTGCGGCGAATACTCTGTGCGTTGACGAAAGCGTGACTCAGTTTTTCAGAATTTTCTTTGGCGGCGGGTTGGTGGCCAGGAACGATTCGCGCCACGGCTGGTGGTTTTTATAAAGCTCCAATCGTTGTTGCAAAGGCTCGAGTTTTTTCATTTGGGCGGCGATGGCGAGGTCAAGCGCCCTTTGCGTCACTTCCAGCGCGTTGGTGAAATCGCCGGTCTCGGCGCAGGCCATGCCCAACGCGTCGAGCACGTATGGTTGCGTTTCGCCGGTCAGAAGTTTGGCCTTGATGGCGAGCACGAGCGCGGTCCGGCCGTCGCGAATTTGAGGATTTTCGTCGGCGGCCAGCACGTGGGCGGTGTAGGCGAGAATTTGAAAATTGTCTGGGTCAATCCGCAGCGCTTCACGAAACTCATCAATCGCCTCGGCATCGCGGCCTTGTTTGAGACGCAGCTTGCCGATTTCGAGGTGCGCCCACGGATAAGTGGGATCGAGCCGTGCGGCTTCTTTGAATTGGGTCATGGCTTCGTCAAAACGTCCGAGTTCGGCCAGAACCATGCCAGCGCTGTTATGCAAATAGGGCAGGCTGGGCTTTAAAAGCACGGCCCAGCGATATTCGACGAGCGCTTCATTGGGATGGCCCAAATTGTTGAGCAGATTGCCGAGATTGTTGTGAATCTCATAAAGTTCCGGGGCCAGTTGTTCGGCGGCGCGGTATTCGGCGAGCGCCTCGTTTAATTCGCCTTTCTGTTCCAGCGTGACGCCCAGGTTGGTGTGCGCGACATGATTGTTTTTTGTAACCGCGAGCGCATGAGCAAAGAGCGTTTCGCTGTCGTGCCAGTAACGCAACTGGTTTTCGGTAAGAATCAAACAGATCGCGAGGATCAAAACGGCTGCGGTTGCGATTACCTTTTGGGGGAATTGAAAACGATCCGCCAGGCCGCAAATGCCGAATGTGATGGCGATGAAGATGCCGATGAGGGGAAAATAAGTGAAACGATCCGCCATCGCCGCGCCGCCGACCTGCACCAACCCGATGACTGGCACCAGGGTGACCAAAAACCAGAGCCAGCCGACTAGCAGGTAAGGACATTGCCGGCGCGTCCGCCAGATGAGCCAGGAAAGGATGCCCAGCACGGCCGCCGCCGTTGGCACCATGGGCCGTATCCATGACAAATGATTGGGTAACGGGTAGAAGACGGCCAGGGGCCAGGGCCAGATCATTTTGGCCAGATACTGCTCATAAGAAATCAGCGCGTTAGCAAGCCGCAGATTTAGGGGGTATTCTTGGAGGGTTATGACCGCCTCGATGTGCGCGACAAAAGTCACCACGCACGAACCCGCGGCGAGCAGGAAGAACGGCCATTTTTCCAGCGCCAAGCGGAGGACCTTCGACACCGGCCACGGGTCACTGGTCATCCGCTGCAACGGCCAGTAATCCAGCAGCAGCATCACAAACGGGAGGGTCACCAGCATCGGTTTGGCCATGAGGCCGAGCGCAAAGAAAAACAGGGCCAGGGTGTAGTTGAAAGTCCAGAGTCGAGAGTCGAGAGCCGGAACAAACGTATCTGCCCTCGACGCTCGACGCTCGACCCTCGACTTTTTTAACGCATATCGCGTGTAGGCCAGCAGCGTCAGCAGCGCGAAGAATGTGCTCAACACGTCCTTGCGCTCGGCAATCCAGGCGACGGATTCCACGTGCAACGGATGCCACGCAAACAACGCGGCGATGAACGCGGCCGGCCACAATTCACCCGTGAGCCGGAGCAGCAGGAGGAAAAGCAAAACCACATTCGCCGTGTGAAACAGGACGTTGACGAGATGGTGCGCCCCGGGGTTGAGGGCGAAGAGTTCGCAGTCCACCATGTGCGAGAGCCACGTCAGAGGATGCCAATAGCTGGCGTGGCCGTTGGTGAAGACGGTCGTGAAGGCCCATTTGATGCCCGTCCAGGTCAGCCCTTTTTGCACGACGGAATTTTCCGTGATGTAATCCCGATCGTCGTAATTGACAAAACCGTCGCGCACCGCCGGCAGATAGACCAACAGCGTGATGAGCGCAAGCAACAGACCCATGAAACGCGGACGAAACATCGGGTTTCTTAATAAACGATTTTTCCCGCGCGGCAAGAACGGAAATGGAAACCGGTTCCGGATGGGAAACGTCCGCTCAATCAGCGCGGTCCAATTTGAGGAAATGTTTCCAACGCCGGGTTGGTGGCCTGGAACGATTCGCGCCACGGCTGGTGGTTTTTATAAAGCTCCAATCGTTGTTGCAAAGGCTCGAGTTTTTTCATTTGGGCGGTGGTGGCGAGGTCAAGCGCCCTTTGCGTCACTTCCAGCGCGTTGGTGAAATCGCCGGTCTCGGCGCAGGCCATGCCGAGCGCGTCGAGCACGTACGGTTGCGCGCCGTCGGTCAGGACTTTGGCCTTGACGGCGAGCACGAGCGCGGTCCGGCCGTCGCGGATTTGAGGATTTTCGTCGGCGGCCAGCACGTGGGCGGTGTAGGCGAGAATTTGAAAATTGTTTGGGTCAATCCGCAGCGCTTCACGAAACTCATCAATCGCCCCGGCATCGCGGCCTTGTTTGAGACGCAGTTTGCCGATTTCGAGGTGCGCCCACGGATAAGTGGGATCGAGCCGCGCGGCTTCATTGAACTGGCTCAGGGCTTCGTCGAAGCGTCCGAGTTCGGCCAGAACCATGCCGGCGCCGTTATGCAAAGTGGGCAGGCTGGGCTTCAAAAGCACGGCCCAGCGATATTCGATGAGCGCTTCATTGGGGTGGCCCAAATTGTCGAGCAGATTGCCGAGATTATAGTGAATGTGAAAGAGTTCCGGCGCCAGTTGTTCGGCGGCGCGGTATTCGGCGAGCGCCTCGTTTAATTCGCCTTTTTCTTCAAGCGCGACGCCCAGGTCGACGTGCGCGACATGATTGTTTTTTGTCACCGCGAGCGCATGCGTAAAGAGCGTTTCGCTGTCGCGCCAGTAACGCAGCTGGTTTTCGGTAAGAATCAAACAGGTCGCGAGGATCAAAACGGCTGCAGTTGCGATTGCCTTTTTGGGGAATTGAAAACGATCCGCCAGGCCGCAAATGCCGAAGGTGACGGCGATGAACACGCCGATTGATGGAATGTAAGTGTAACGATCGGCCAATGCCGCGCTGCCCACCTGCACCAACCCGATGACGGGCACGAGCGTTCCCAAAAACCACAGCCAGCCAACGGGTAAATACGCATGCACCCGTCCGGCCCGCCAGACAAAAATTGAAATGATGACCAGCACGACTGCCGATGCCGTCGCGGCCATCAATAGCCAGGTCAAATGGTCCGGCAGCGGATAAAAAACCGCGAGCCCCACCGGCCAGACCATTTTCAGCAAATAAAGCCCGTAAGATACCGATGCGTTACAAAACCGATAATACAGCGGAACGAGTTCGAGGGAGGCGACCGCGTCGCCGCTTCGTTGAGACTGGACCAGAAAAGTGACGACGCAGGAAACGGTCGCGAGCAGGAAGAACGGCCATTTCTCCCAAGCCAGGCGCTGGCAGGTTGAAAGTTGAGGATTGAGGGTTGAAAGCCGTTGCAGCGGCCAGTAATCGAGCAACAACATCACAAACGGGAGGGTGACCAGCATCGGTTTGGACATGAGGCCGAGCGCAAAGAAAAACAAGGCCAGGGTGTAGTCGAAAGTCCAGAGTCGAGAGTCGAGAGCCGGAACAAACGTATCTGCCCTCGACGCTCGACGCTCGACCCTCGACTTTTTTAACGCATATCGCGTGTAGGCCAGCAGCGTCAGCAGCGCGAAAAACATGCTCAACACATCCTTGCGTTCGGAAATCCAGGCAACGGATTCCACGTGGAGCGGATGCCAGGCGAACAGCGCGGCCACAAACGCACTGGGCCACAATCCGCCCGTCAATCGCAACATCAACAGGAACAGCAACACCACGTTCGCCGTGTGAAACAGCACGTTGGTGGAATGACACACGCTGGCATTAAGGTTGGATGTCTCGTAACCGAAGAAGGAAAGCCAGAAATCGATTTTTTGCGAAAGGGTGAAATCGGTCATAAACGATAACCATGTGAGCGGATGCCAGTTGCTCGCGTGGCCGGTGGTGATGGCCCATTTGATTCCCGTCCACGTCAGGCCTTTTTGTACGAAGGAATTTTCCGTGACATAATCCTGATCGTCGTAACTCACAAAACCGTCGCGCGCCGCCGGCAAATAAGCCAGCAGCGTGATAAGGGCGAGCAACAGGCCAATGAGCCGCGGACGAGACATCGGGTTCTTTGTATGCGATTTTGCCCGGGGAGCAAGCGCGGAGGCAAAATTTATTTTTCAGCAAAAAAGACATTGCTTTTTTCCGGGCGCAGGGTAGAAATTCTCCAGGCAGGAAATTGCTCGACCCCCTGCCGCTTGGACGCTACATCGGTTCCTCACGACCAAGTAAAGTCGTTTTATGAGCGGATTATCGTTTGCTGTCGTGGGAGCCGCTTCCAATCAAGCGGAACTCGTTTACATTTGGACACAGGCAACGCCGGAAGCCAAGGCGATCATTGTCTGTCTCATTCTATTTTCCATCCTCGCGTGGTCGGTAATGGTCTCCAAGGCCATCCAGGTCCGGCGCGCCCGCCGGTTGAACCATTATTTCAACGAGGAATTCCGCGCGCAAAAATCCGTGCTCGAACTTTTTGACCGCAAATTGCACGTCGAAGGCTGTCCGCTTTATGAGGTTTATCAGGCCGGCTGCGTGCAGCTCGACGCGCGGCTGCGCGGGCCGGGCGGCGAACGCAGCAAACAGCAGGTCACGCTCAAAAACATGGAGCATGTCAAACGGGCGCTCGAAAACATCGTGGCGCAGGAATCCTTGAAACTGGAATCCGGTTTGATCCTGCTCGCGATTGCGGTCAGCGGCGCGCCGTTCATGGGTTTGCTCGGCACGGTTTGGGGCGTGATGAGCACGTTTGCCGGCATCGCGCAGCAAGGCGCGGCGACGATGGCGGCGATGGCGCCCGGCGTCTCGGCGGCGCTCATCACGACGGTCGCCGGACTGCTGGTGGCAATTCCCTCGATGTTCGGTTACAATTGGCTTGTGCATAATCTGCGCGTGTTCACGGTCGGCCTGGATAATTTCGCGCAGGAACTCGTTTCCAAAATGGAAACGGAATTTTTGGCGGACGAATAATTTTTACAGCCATGCGCAGGTTTTCCCAACGCAGTTACCTCGTGACATTGAGTGAAATCAACATCACGCCGCTGCTCGACCTCGCGTTCGTGCTGCTCATCATCTTCGTCATCACCACGCCGCTGCTGGAACAGAGCATCAATTTGAAACTGCCGCGCGGCGGTCAGCCGGACAAGACGTTGAACAAGTCCAACATCCACACCGTCGAAATCTCCAACACCGGCTATTACAAGCTTGATCGAAAAGCGATGCAACTGCCGCAGTTGATTTCGCAGCTCGCTGGCGAATTCCGCTCGAACCCGAACCTCATCGTTTATATTCGCGCCGATCAGGACGGGCCTTACAAAAACGTTGCGACGTTGATTGATGGCTGCCAGCGCAGCGGCATCACGCGTTATTCTCTGCGCACCGAACCGACCCGATGAACCGTTTGCAAAAAAAATGCGTCATGGCGACCGCGGGCGTTCACCTGCTGCTGCTCGTGATTTTATTCGTTGGCCCGGCGTTTTTTTATTCGAGGCCGAAGGCGGACGACTTGCAGGTGCTCGATGTGATTCCGGCCCATTTGATTGACGCGGCGTTCAACAGCGGCGTGGCCAATGCCCAGCCCCCGCCACCCGCGCCAGCTGCTCCGCCGCAACCACTCCCACCCGTGCCCGTGGTCACGCCGCCCCCGCCGACGCCGGAGAAAATTGTAAAAGCCGAGCCG
Source organism: Limisphaerales bacterium (assembly GCA_003134375.1). Taxonomy (GTDB): domain Bacteria; phylum Verrucomicrobiota; class Verrucomicrobiia; order Limisphaerales; family UBA11358; genus UBA11358. The sequence goes on from PLAY01000152.1 coordinate 21,397, forward strand.
GTCAAACCCCCGGACAAACTGTCGCCCGACAATTTGGAACCAGTTAAAACAGCCAAAACCGAGCCACGCAAAATTCAAATCAGCACGCAGCTCATGACGCGCACCGCGCCGAAAGAGGCTCCGATGTCCGACAATTCACAGCAGCGGCAGGCCCGGGCGATCCGAAGCGCGCTTCGGAATCTGAAAAGCAATTTGGCCTCGGCCACGACGGTGGACATGCCTGGCAACAGCAGCGTGGCCTATGCGAATTATGCCACCGTGGTGAAGAGTGTTTACGAGCAGGCATGGATCTTGCCCAATGATGTCGCCGACAACGCGAACACGAAAGTAAGCGTTACCATTGCCAACGATGGCACAGTTATTTCCGCGCGGATCATCACCCCATCAGGCGATGCCGGGCTGGACGCCTCGGTCCAGCGCACCTTGGAACGCGTCAAATTCATTGCGCCGTTCCCGGAAGGTGCGACGGAAAAAGAACGGACTTACACCATTAACTTTAACCCCCAGGTCAAACGATTACTCGGATGAAAAAACATTACTCTCCCCTGCTGAAAATTTGCCTCGCAATTTTTCTTTTTGCCGCCACCGGCGCACCCGGCCAGAACGAAATAACCATTCGGCCGGAGCTTACCGTTTTGGGTTCGACCAAGCCGATACCCGTTTCGCTTGATGGGTTCAGCGGCGAAGTCGCTGACGTTTTGAAATTCGACCTTTACGTCCAGGGCTTTTCTTTTGTCGCGCCCGATGCCGCGCAGTATCAAATCAGCGGCACTGCCGCGGGCAGCGTGCAGGGGCGCGTTGTGGATCGCATCGCCAAAAGCACGATTCTTTCGCACAGTTACACCGGCGCATCGTTGCGGCGGCAGGCGCACACGTTCGCCGACGACATCGTGCAGGCCATCACGCACAAGAAGGGCATCGCGCAGACCCAAATCGCCTTCAAGGCCCAATCCACCAGCACGGGCAACGGCGAAATTTACGTGGCCGATTTTGACGGCCACAATGCGCAATCCATCACGCACGACGATACCATCGTTGCCGCGCCGGCCTGGGTGCCGGGCCGGCTGGCGGTTTATTACACATCGTATAAACGCGGCAACCCGGACATTTTTTATCACAACCTCGGCACCGGCCAGCGCCGTGTCATCGCGGGCTATTCCGGTTTGAACACCAGCGCGGCGGTTTCGCCGGACGGCTCGAAGGTGGCGATGATTTTGAGCCGGAGCGGCAGTCCGAATGTTTGGGTCTGCAATGCTGACGGCACGGATTTGAAACGATTGACGACGAGCAGCGAGGATTCGTCGCCATGCTGGTCGCCGGACGGACAATGGATTTGTTTCGCGACGAAAATCGCCGAACGGCGCGTGCTGGCGAAAGTGCCGGCGGGCGGCGGGGCGATGCAGCCGATTCCAACTCCCGGCGCGCCGAACCCGACCGAACCCGACTGGTCGCCCGATGGCAAGTGGATCGCATTCACGTCGCAGACGGCCGAGTTTGACATTTGCGTCGTGCCCGCCAGCGGCGGCGCGCCCACGGTGCTCGTGGCGGGCGAAGACCCATCGTGGTCGCCGAATTCGCGGACGCTGATTTTCACGCGGCGGTCGGTCGGTCGCTACACGTTATCTGTGCTTGACGTGTTCACGAAACAAGTCAAGGATGTTGCCCGGATTTCAAGCAGCGATTCTCAACCGGCTTGGGCGAGATAACTTAAACTTTTTTAATGAACTTTTAACTGAAGGAAAAAGGAAAAAATATGAAAATGATGAAACTGACTTACCTGTTGGCCTTCGCGCTGACCATCACACTGGCGGACACCGGCTGTAGAAATCATCGGCCCGTCAAAGTCACACAGATACCCGGATCGCCTTCCGGTCAGGTGGGGGAACTGGGTCCTGGCGGCACCATGGCTCAGGGTGGGCAAATCGGCGGCGGTTCAACGGCAAACTTGGAAGATTTTGAAGGCATGGGCGCCGACCGCGCTGCGCTGGCCTCCTACACGGTGCATTTTGCCTACGACAGCGCCGTTGTGAAGAAGAGCGAGAAGGCGAATGTTCAGTCCGTGGCCGACGCCTTGGGTCGGGATGCCAGCACCAAGCTGCTCATCGAAGGTCATTGCGACGAGCGTGGCACGGAAGAATACAACCGTTCGCTCGGCGAACGCCGCGCACTGGCGTTGCGTCAGGCGCTGGCCAAGATCGGCGTGGACCCCTCGCGCATCCGCACCATCAGCTACGGCAAGGACAAGCCGGCTGACCCGGGCCATGACGAGTCCGCCTGGTCGAAAAACCGCCGCGGCGAATTCGTTCTGCTCCATCCCAAGAGCGGATCCTGATTTGGGTAGGAAACATTTGAAGCTGTTCAGGGGCCGCATTTGCTGCGGCCCTTTTTTTGGAGTGTGCGCTGTCCCCGGCGCATAAACGGCTGAGACACCAGACTTTGTTATTTGCGGCTTTACTATTGGCCAAGGCAGGCGTAGGCTTGGCAAGGCTCGATAAAATTTATGAATACCTTGTTCGCATGGGCGATTGGCGGCACGGAACTGATCATCATCCTGGTGGCCGTTTTGATTTTGTTCGGCTCCAAGAAAATCCCTGAATTTGCCCGCGGCTTGGGCCAGGGCATCAAGGAATTCAAGAAAGCATCGCGTGAAGTGACGGACGAAATCCAGAACACGACGACCGACACCCCGCCGGCGGCCAAACCCGTTGCGCCCGCACCATCGCGGGCCGACCTGCCGGTTTCCCAATCCTCCAACCCGCCCAAAGCCTGAGCGGAACATTCTGGCATGGCCGGCGACCACGAATCGGAGCACCCCGACGAGGCCGAAGGCGGCCCAGTCAAGACCTTTCTTGAACACCTCGAAGATCTTCGCTGGGTGCTCATCAAGAGCCTGGTGGCGCTGGGCGTGGCGGTATTGCTCTGCCTGCTCGCGGGCAATTACGTCGTTCAGATCATCAAATGGCCGTTGACGCGCGCCAAAATCAGTTATCCCGGCACCAATCAAATCGTCGCCGTCAGCTTCGGCACGAACCGTCTCGGCGCGTTTCAACTCACCGCCGAACAACAAAAATCACTGAACTTCGGCACGAACCGCTTTGTATCCGTTCAAGTCGAACCGCTGGTCATCGGCACGAACCAGGTGCTTGGCTGGCGCGCCAGTTCCGATCCCGCTGCCATTGCCGACGCCCAACGGGTGAAGATTGATCTGATCAACCTCAGCCCGGCGGGCGGATTTGTGGTCGCCTTCCAGGTGGCGATTTACGGCGGCACGGTGCTCTCGTCGCCGTTCATTTTTTATTTCGTCGCCACGTTCGTCTTTCCGGCGCTGAAACTGCGCGAGCGCAAATACATTTATCGCGGACTGGCTTTCGGCGGCGGATTGTTTCTCCTCGGCGTGGCCTTTTGTTACTTCGCCTTGATGCCGCTGGCGCTGGCCGCGGCGCAGATGTATTCCCACTGGCTCGGTTTCGGCGCCTTTCAGTGGCGGGCGGAGGACTACATCAGTTTCGTCTGCAAGTTTCTGCTGGGCATGGGGCTGGGCTTTGAGCTGCCGGTGGTGATTCTGACGCTCGTGAAAATCGGCATTCTCGATTATCGTACGCTCTCCAAGGCGCGCCGTTATGTGATCGTTATTAATCTGATCCTGGGCGCGGTGCTGACCACTCCGGAACCGATAACGCAAATCGTCATGTTCGTGCCGCTGCAGGTCCTCTACGAAATCACCGTCTGGATTGCGTGGTATTGGAACCGGCGGGATAAAAAACGCGCCGCGCGCGAATCGTAAAACAACACGCTTTACATCCGGCGGATTCGGCGTAAGCTGTGTTTGTAAAAATGACAAATCGAGAATTTATGCATAAAGCAATGCCCTTTCTCACTCTAGTCGCCCTTGCCGCCTTGTTTGTGTCCGGTTGCGCCACACACGAACCAAAACTCGGATGCGGCATAAAAAACTATTACATAGACACGGACACCCACACCGGTTTCAGCAACGGCGAAGTCAACATCGTCGACGTTGTATCGACCTTCGGGTTTGGCAGCCGGTTCCGCGTATTCGACGATTGAATGTGACCGAACCTGTTTTCATCAACGCGCCAACAGCTTTCCGTTGGCGCGTTTTGTTTTCGTGAAACCCCCATGCGCCTCGAAAAAAATTCGCCCGGCAAAGTCAACCTGCTGCTGAACATCCTCGGCAAACGGCCGGACGGATTTCACGAACTCGAAACCGTCATGCAGCCGGTCAACCTTTGCGACCGGCTGACGTTTGAACGCCGCGGCGGCGCAGTCGAACTCTCGTGCAGCGCCGCAGCCCTGCCGGTGGATGCGCGCAATCTGGTTCATCGCGCCGCCACCGGGTTTTTGCAAGCCGCGAAAATCAGCGACGGGGTGCGCATTCATTTGGAGAAAAAAATTCCGCTGGCCGCCGGTCTGGGCGGTGGCAGCGGCAATGCTGCGACGACACTGCTCGCGTTGAACGAACTTTTCGGCCAGCCGCTTTCAGCCGCGAAGCTCGGCGAACTGGCCGCGTCGCTCGGCTCGGACGTGCCGTTTTTCCTCCAAAATCAGCCCGCGCTTGCCACCGGTCGCGGCGAAAAAATCCAACCGCTCGATTTTTTCCCCGCGTTACGCGGCAAGGTTTTCCTGTTGATTCATCCCGGCTTTGGCATTTCGACGCCGTGGGCTTATCAAAATCTCGCCCGTTTTCCGGAGGCGTTGAACGGCCGGCCGGGCCGCGCGCAAAAACTGATTTCAAAACTTCAAACCGGCGATTTACGCGTTGCGAGTGCTGAATTTTACAATTCACTGGAAGCCCCGGCGCTGGAAAAATATCCGGTGCTCGCGCTGTTCCAGGAATTTCTCCGCGCGAATGGCGCGCCGGCTGCGTTGATGTCCGGCAGCGGCTCGACCACATTTGCCATCGCCGAAAACAAAACTACCGCCGAATCGCTGGTGGAAAAATTCAAATCAAAGTTCGGCAAGAGTTGCTGGACGGTCATTGTGCCGGTTTAAGGTGGGGTCGCTTCGCCGAAGCGACCAGGGCCAATTCGCATCCCACTGACGGACGGCTCGGCGAGCCGTCCCTACCGTGATTTTTTAAATCGCGCCAATGCAAATTCGGCCATTTCCTTTGCCGCCGGAATTTTGAACGCCAGCGCGACGATGCCATAAATCAAGCCCGCCAAACCCGCCGGCACGAACACCGCGCCAATCTTCAACGCGATGGTCTTGTGGCCGAGAAAATTTTCCCAGGACCACCAGCCCGACCATGCCACCAGCCCGGCCAGAATGCCGGCGACAGCCAGCGGCAGAAACGTGGCGCGCAACGATTCCATTTCCAGTTTCCCCAGCTTTTTCCGCAGCGCATAAAACAACAGGCCGGCGTTGCAAACCGAGGTGATGGTGTTTGCAATGCCAAGTCCACCCTGCCGCAACGGCACGACCAGCAGGGCCGACAAAACCAGATTCACCGCGAAGCACGCGATGCTGATTTTCATTGGCGTTTTGGTGTCGCCCAGTGCAAAAAATGCCCGCGCCACGATGTTGACGGTTGAAAACGCGACCAGCCCCGGGGCCAGGCACATCAGCGCCAGCGTCGCGCGATCCGTGGAATCCGCGGTGAATTTGCCGCGTTCAAACAACAGCCGGATGATCGGTTCGGCCAGCACGACCAGCAGGATGGCGGCAATCACATTTGCAAACAGCAACGTGCCGATACCCTGCCGGAGCGTACCGCGAAATTCGGAATAATTTTTTTCCGCCGCCAGCCCGGAAAGCGTTGTCAGCAGATACGTGGCCAGCGAAATGCCGAACATGCCCTGCGGCAGTTCCATCAGGCGTACGGCGTAATCGAACGAGGCGTTGATTTGCGGGCTGACGCAAAAGGCGATGGCCTGCGTCAGCAGCACGTTGATTTGGAAGGCGGCTACGCCGATGGCGCCGGGAATCATTCGCGTCACCACGAGCCGGACGGTTTCATTTTGCCACGGCGAAACCCACTGGTAACGGAAGCCGTCGTGCCAGAGCGTCGGCATTTGAAAGGCCGCCTGCGCCACGCCCGCCGCCAGCACGCCGATGGCCAGCGCGAAAATTTGTTCGCGCAACTCGTGTCCCATCCTGGGCGCGAGCCAGAGCACGGACGCGATCATCACGACGTTCAGCATTGCCGCGCCCATGGCCGGAATGAAAAAATGTCCGCGCGCGTTGAGCATGCCCATGAACGCCGCCGCCAGGCACACGAGCAGCATGTAGGGAAACATCACGCGCAAAAGCCGCAGCATGAGTTCGGTGTTTTCGCTGAATTGATGAACGGCCAGCACAATCGAGAGGCCGAGCATGACCACGCCGATGATCGCCGCCGCCGCGACGACGAGGCCGGAAATCACGGCGTTGGCTGCGCGCCACATCTCGATTTCGCCGTGCGTCTTCTCCTTTTCCTTGAAAATGGGGACGAACGCCGCCGTCAGCGCGCCTTCGCCCAGCAGCCGGCGGAACAAATTCGGGATGAGAAACGCGAGTTTGAACGCGCCCGCCACCCGGGTGTCCCCCATGAAATTCGCATAAACCATCTCGCGCACCATGCCGAGCAGGCGGCTGATGAGCGTGGCGGTGGCCATCGCGCCGGACGACTTGAGCATTTGCGACATCGGGCGAAAGGCTAGAGTCCCAAGTCCAAAGTCTAAAGCCCAAAGTGCGTCGTGATGGCACTTTCGTCCTCGTCCTCGTCCTCGCAATCGAATCCGGCTCAAATTCGAGAATTCGGAGGATGCGGGCTAATTGGGGTTGCAGCCAAGCACTCCGGCGGAACGCCGCATTCATGCGGCAGCGAGCCCGCACCATTTAACATCCTGCCGGATAAATCCGGCGTTCCTGTCGAAACGATACGCGGATTTGTTGCTGTATCAGGGTGCGCCCGCTAATTGGCGATTGGCAATCGGCGGCTGGCGAATTAGCCTTGGTCGCGTGAGCATCCTGGAAGAACTGAAATGGCGCGGCCTCGTGGCCGATTGCACCGACGCGGCGGAACTGGCCAAACGGCTCGCCGCGCCCATCACGCTTTACTGCGGCTTTGACCCGACCGCCGACAGTTTGCATGTGGGCAATCTCGTTCCGCTACTGGCGCTGCGCCGGTTTCAGTTGCTCGGCCATCATCCGATTGCCGTTGCCGGCGGCGCGACCGGTTCGATTGGCGATCCGAGCGGCAAAACCGCCGAGCGGCAGTTGCTCACGAAGGAGGTTTTGGACCACAACATCGCCAGCGTGAAAGAGCAGCTCGCCAAGCTGCTCGATTTTGAAACCAAACAAAATCCCGCGCGACTGGTGGATAATGCTTCGTGGACAAAGGATGTTTCGTATCTCGATTTCCTGCGCGACATCGGCAAGCATTTTTCCGTCAACCAAATGGTGGCCAAGGAAAGCGTCCGTGCCCGCATGGAGGACCGCGAGGTGGGCATCAGCTACACCGAATTCAGCTACATGCTGCTCCAGGCGTTTGATTTCATAGTTTTGTGCCGGGACCAGAATTGCGAGCTGCAAATCGGGGGCAGCGACCAGTGGGGCAACATCACCGCCGGCATTGAACTCACGCGCAAGAAACTCGGCAAAACGGTTTATGGCCTTACGCTGCCGCTCATCACCAATGCCGACGGCACCAAATTCGGCAAGACCGAGGCCGGGGCCATCTGGCTCGACCCGAAACGCACGAACGTCTATCGCTTCTACCAGTTCTGGATCAACACCGACGACCGGGATGCCATCCGTTATTTGAAATTCTTCACGTTTTTGTCGAAAGAAGAAATTGAGGCGCTGGAGAAGAAGCACGCGGAAAATCCCGGCCCACGCGAAGCGCACCGGGCCTTGGCCAAAGCGGTGACCGATTTGATTCACGGCCCGAACGCAACCACGGAAGCCATTCGCGCCAGCGAAATTCTTTTCGGCGGCGAACTCAAAGGCATTGCCGAAAGCATCTTCAATGAAATTGTCGGCGAAGTGCCGACGAAGGAAATTGAAAAGGCAAAACTGGACGGCGCCGGGCTGCCGCTGGTTGAACTGCTCGTTCACGCCGGATTGTGCCAGTCCAAAGGCCACGCGCGAAAGGACATCGAAGGCGGGGGTGTGAACGTGAATAACGTCCGTGAATCAAACTTCCAGCGCGCGGTGACGGCGAGCGATCTGCTTTTCGGCAAACACCTCCTGCTTCGCAAAGGCAAAAAGAATTACGTCGTCGTGACGGCGAAGTAGCCATCCGACAAAACCTATGACCTATGAGTGATACCTCCAGAATTTGGTATCCCACAGCAAGGGCACATAGCACCAGTCGCTTTATTTGCATAGAAACGGTGTCAGAGGGGTTGGCCGATCCAAAGGGAAAACAACACTTATTCTCTCCTGATACCAGCGAAGGAGTAATTGGTTTGGCGGTGCTCGACGCGCTGGCCTACAGCAGGCGAATAACTCTGTTAGAGTTGGAAGCTTTGATGTGGGGGCGCCGCGGCACTGGGAAAGAGCGCTATGAGAAGTGGGCTGCTGATTTGCAGCAACGATACGGTTACAAGACCCGCGCCACCTTGTTCAAAAACATGAATTCTGTCGGCATTAAACACCAGAACAGCGCAATCACTTTCACGCCCATGATGCATATTAAATTGCAAGCGTGGCAGAGCGGAAGGAACGAAGGGATTGAAGATATTGTAATCTCATTCGAAAGCTTATCTCAACAAATTGGTGCGGCCTTAAAACTGGCGTTCAACCGCTGCGTTTGATTTATTAGCGTTGCAAAACCAATTCCCAGCGCGCGGGAACTTCAAACTGTCCGCTTTTTGGCAAGCACCTGCTATTGTGCAAAGGCAAAAAGAATTATGTTGTCGTGACGGCGAAGCAAGCAAGTTGAGTCAGGGCGGCATTTCTACAAACCGCCACCCGGCGTCGTCCAAATCAATACGCCATTCAATCAATCTTTTCGAGCGCCGCCCAGGATTGGGGAAGATTTTTGCGGACTTCGATTCCTTCAAACGGTTTGCCCTGCCGGGCGCCCGCTTTTTTTGCCCACGCGGCCATGCGCCGGACGCCTTCTTCGAGCGGAACATTTTTTATCAGGTCGCCGAAATGTTCCCGCACTTTTTCGTGCGCGGAATAGGCATGGACGACTTCGTTGCGCGCGTCGAGATGTTTGATCTGCGATTTTGCGCCCATCGCCCGGGCAACGACGGTGGCGAGTTCGTTCACCGAATAAGGTTTGTCCGCGCCGACGTTGAAGACCTGGTTGTAACTGTTCGGCCGCGCGCTGCTCGCGGCGATGACGGGAGCCACGTCATCAATGTAACTGAAGGCGCGCGTCTGCCCGCCGTCGCCGAAAATCGTCATCGGTTGTCCCTGCATGATTTGGTTCATGAAAATGCCGATGACGTTGCGGTAACGATCGCCAAGATTTTGGTTTTCGCCATAGACATTGTGGGGGCGAAAGACGATGTAATTCAGCCCGAACATTTCGTGCGCCTCTTTCAAATCAAGTTCCACCGCGTATTTGGCGATGCCATAAGGGTCTTCGGGCTGCGGCACGGCCTCCTCGGTCATGGGCACCTGGTTTCGGCCGTAAACCGCGATGGATGAGGTGAACACGAAACACCTGACGTTGTGATTCACGGCGGCGTTGATGAGGTTGACGCTGCCCAGCAGATTGTTGGTGTAATTGAAATGCTTGATGAAATGACTCAAGCCTTCGGCAGCGTAGGCGGCCAGATGGAAGACGTGTTCAAACTTGTGTTCAGCATGGAGCTTTTGCACGAGCGCGGCATCCGTGACCGAACCCCTGACAAATTTCACGCCTTCGGGAACGTAATCGCGAAAGCCGCCGCTCAAATCGTCCAAGCCAGTCACTTGGTGTCCCGCTTTGAGCAAATGCCTGCAAACGTGCGAACCAATAAAGCCCGCCGCGCCGGTGACCAGAACCTGTGAACTCATGCGGCGAATCTAGCCGCGAAGCCCGCTGGCGGCGAGTTTTTTTGAACCCGTCCACCGTCTTGACACTCAACCGGCCACGACCGAGAATGTGTGTTCCGTTTATTAGCCGACCGAATTTTATGAAAGTCACCAAACCAAAAGCCGCGCCCAAACCCCGGGAATTTTTCTCCGCGCCGGTTTTATTGGCGGTCGTTCTGGCCGTGCTCTTCTGGAAAAGTTTTCTACCCAATTACGTCCATTTTTCAAACGATGGGCCGCTGGGGCAACAAAACACCACCTGGATTCAACTTCCCGCCGCTTTCACTGGAACCTGGCGGGATTTGAACGACATCGGCGACAACGCGGGTTCGTCTTCGTTGGACCTTACCTCGCTCATCAGTTGGACGCTGGGGCCGGTCGGCTTCGCCAAATTCCTCGCGCCCACCGCGCTGTTCATACTCGGTTTGGGGGCGTGGACTTTTTTCCGGCAATTAAAACTCTCGGCACTGGCCGCAACGCTGGGCGCGCTGGCGGCGGCGTTGACTTCCGCCTTTTTTTCAAACGCGTGTTGGGGCGTGGCGTCACAACAAATCGCCATCGGCATGGATTTCTTTGCTCTGGCGTTGATTGTTTCCAATTCGCCGGGAACCCCGGCGCTGACCCGTTGGGCACGGCTGGCTTTGGCCGGCTTGGCCGTTGGCCTTAATGTGATGGAAGGGGCAGACAATGGCGCGATTTTCAGTTTGTTCGTCGCGGCTTTCGTGATTTATATAGCATTTGCCGGCGAGTTGGAGTGGACACGAGTTGAACGCATCGTGGTATGGATTGTTGTTAATTTGGGTTTTGTTCTGTTGTTATTTGTTATTTTGTTCACTGGATACGGAACCAATTACTATCTACGCGGGAAATTGATGGTTCTTTTGCTGGTGATCCCCGCTTGCGTTTGGAATTGGGCGATCGCCACGCGTTACATACTGGCAAATCGGCTAGCGCACAGTATGGCGCGTGTCGGCGTTGTCGCCGTATTTGCAGGATTCATCGCCACACAAACTGTTGTGACGCTCATCGGCTCGTCCATCACCGGCATCGCCGGCACCGGACAGGACACGGAAACCAAAGAGCAGCACTGGGACTGGGCCACACAATGGAGCGTGCCCAAAATCGAAGCGCTCGGCCTGTTTGTCCCCGGCCTGTTCGGTTATCGGATGAATACGCCGAAAGACATGATGGACTTTTCCCAAGACGCCTACAAAGGGGGCAATTATTGGGGCGGTATTGGACGCAGCCCGGAAATTGACCGTTTTTTCGACAGTGGTGGGCAAGGCACACCGCCGGGCGGCATGATGCGATTCTCCGGTGGCGGCGGTTATGCCGGGGTGCTGGTGATGCTGGTGGCGTTGTGGGCGATTGCGCAATCGTTGCGGCGGCAGAATCTGGCATTCACCGAAACGCAACGGCGGCTCATTTGGTTTTTGTCGGTGATACTGATTGTGTCGCTGTTGCTGGCCTTTGGCCGCTTCGCGCCCTTCTACAAATGGCTCTACATGCTGCCGTATGTCTCGACGATGCGGAATCCATGCAAGTTTCTGGCGGTTTTTTCGTGGGCGCTGGTCATTCTGTTTGCTTGCGGCATACACGGTTTGAGCCGGCGTTATTTGGAAATTTCGGCGGCCAATTCCACTTCCCCGTCGGCGCAACTCAAAAATTGGTGGATGAAAGCGCGCGGTTTAGATCGAAATTGGACGTTGGTTTCTGTCCTGGCGGTCATCGGCAGCGTGCTCGGGTGGCTGATTTACGGCATGGAAAAGCCGGGCCTTGTCCGCTACCTGCAAAAGGTGGGGTTTCCCGACGAAGACATGGCCAAAGAAATCGCCGCGTTCAGCATCGGGCAGGTCGGCTGGTTTGTCATAATCTTCGCGCTGGCGGTTGGCCTTTGCACGCTCATCATTGCGGGAGTTTTTGCGGGGCGACGCGCAAAATTAGGCGGCATTCTGCTCGTCGCGCTGCTCGTCGTGGATTTGGGCCGGGCGAATCTGCCCTACATCATTCACTGGGATTACAAACAAAAGTACGACATTGATTCAGCCAATCCGACCAATTCGACAAATCCGATTATTAATTTCCTGCGCAACAAACCCTACGAACACCGGGTTGCCTATGGGCTGCCCAGGCCGTTGTCAACGCCGCCGCAATTTGAATTGTTTGATGAGCTCTATTCGATCGAATGGGCGCAACATCACTTTCCGTATTACAACATCCAGTCGCTCGATAAAATTCAAATGCCGCGTATGCCGGCGGACCTGGAGGCATTTGAGGGCGCATTGCGAATCGGCATCAGGCAGGACAGCTCCGGCCAGTGGACATTGGATCCGGAAACCTTTCCCCGGGTGGGGCGGCTTTGGGAATTGACCAACACCCGTTACCTGCTCGGCCCGGCGGGTTTGCTTGATTTATTTAACGAACAATTTGATCCGGGCTGGCAGCGGTTTCGCATCGTTCAACGCTTTACCATCGCGCTCAAACCGGGAGTCAATGAATTCCATCAGCGGCTCGAAGAACTGGCCGCCGTTCCCAAAGACACCGGCGACTATGCGCTCATTGAATTCACCGGCGCGTTGCCGCGCGCCAAACTTTATTCCAACTGGCAGGTCAGCACCAACGACGACGCCACGCTCAAAATGCTGGTGAGCACAAATTTCGATCCGTGGCAAACGGTCCTGGTTTCGACGCCGTTGCCGGGCGTGCCGGCGGCAAACGCGGCCAATCAAAATTCCAGCACGGTTGATTTCAAACGTTACGTGCCGGATGACCCCGTGTTCAAGGGGAAGGAAAATGGTTTATGGAAACAATCGGGATACTGTTACGCGCCGAAGGATATCATGTTCGATGCAAAAACCACCCCCCCCTCGGTGCTGCTGCTCAATGACCGGTTCGATTCGCACTGGTGCGTGCTGGTGGATGGCAAGCCGGCGGAACTGTTGCGCTGCAATTTCATCATGCGCGGGGTTTATCTGACGCCCGGCCAGCACACGGTGGAATTCAAATTCAGCCTGCCCAACGGCCCCTTTTATGTTACGCTGACAGCAATTGTGGTTGGTCTTTGCCTGGTCGGTTATCTTTTCTCAGCGGGGAAACGGGTGGTGCCCATCCGGCGGTAAAGAATGATTTGACGGCGGTTTCCGGTTCGAGATCGAGCCGTGTGTTGTTGATGCCCCAGCGGGCATCGGGAATGGCCGCGAGATGAAGTTCAGACCGGGATTTTCCACCAATTTAATACAAGGCGTTTCCTCGCGGCCAAACCTTGCCACTGTTCCGGATCCGTGTTATCAACTGTGGCCATAAACCCGCGATTTGGTGTGGGGAATTCAATGATGCCCTGCCAATTCCGGGTTGGTGATGATTTACTGACCTATGCCCGAAATTGAGCAAAACGCACTGCAACTTCGCCGCCTCATTGTGCGTGCCACACGCGAAATCGCCTGTGAATCGCCCGACCACCTTGTCCCTTTTGGCACCCGGCGCGACAACAGCACCCATCGGCGCTTTAATAAAAAACTTTCCGAACTCTTCGGCATAGATACTTCGCTATGGGTGCTGGATCTGGGCTGCTCGGGCGGCGGGTTTGTGAAGAGCTGTCTTGACGAGGGCAACATGGCCGTGGGCATCGAAGGCAGTGACTATTCCAAAAAACTGCGGCGCGCCGAGTGGCGCACCATCCCGGAACATCTCTTCACCGCCGACATTACCGCGCCTTTTGAGGTGTTGGGTGAATTTCCTGCGGGTGAACAACGGCTCCAGTTTGATGTCATCACCACCTGGGAAGTCATGGAACACATCCACGAACGCGACATCGCCGGAGTGGTTGAAAATATTAAGAAACATCTGCGGCCCGGCGGATTGTGGATCATGAGCATTGCTTTGTGTGACGACTTCCACAAAGGCGTGAATCTTCACCAAACCGTCAAGCCCAAGACCTGGTGGGTTGAAAAAATTGAAGGCCTCGGCGTGCGCTGTGTTGATGAGTATGTGGATTACTTCAACACACAATTTTTACGCGGCCCGAAAGACACCTGCCGCCCCGGCTTCCACCTCGTTGTCACCAACGAACCCAAACTGGCCCCGGAGATTCCCAGGGAACCTTTGAGCTATCGCATTTATGACAAGTGGCTGGGCAGCCGGCTCCAGAAACTTCTCCGCTTCGCGATTTACGGCTATTAGCGATGCGCGCCTCCGTCATCGTCTGTACTCGCAACCGCGCCAGTTCCATCTCGGAAACCCTTGAAGCGCTTTCCCGGCTGGAAGGCGGGGATTTTGAAATCCTGATCGTTGACAGCAGCAGCGGCGCGGACAAGGAAAAGACGGCGGAACTTGCTGCTCAATTCGGGGCAAAATACCTCTCCGAACCGAGGCCGGGATTGTCGCTCGCCCGAAACACGGGGATTGCCGCCGCCACCGGTGAAATCATCGCCTTCACCGACGATGACTGCATTCCCGCAAAAGACTGGCTGGCGCAGAAGATCAAAAATTATTCCGACCCGGCCGTCTGGGCCTGCACCGGCCGGGTCATCCAGCACAACACCGGCGGCGCTTCCAACCTGTTTGAAGAAGTTGCCGGACAGGATTTGGGCGGCGAAAAACGCTCTTTCACGCCGGAAGATGTTCGCGGCGGCATCGGATTTCTTATGGCGAACATCGGCAAGGTTTTTGCCAAGCACATGAAATCCCGCGCACCCGCCCCCTTCGGCATCGGCCACGGCAGCAGCCTTTCATTCCGCCGCGAGTTTTTTGAAAAAACCGGCGGCTGCGACGTGCGTTTTGGCGCCGGCGCGCCGTTCAAAGGCTGCGACGACCTGGAAATGCTTTATCGGGTCTTGAAATCCGGCCACACCATCATTTACGAACCCGCGGCGATCGTGCGGCACAAACATCGCCTTACGTCGGATGCCGAAGCCTCCTCCGCCGTTCGCAACCTTCGCGAAACCAGCGCGGATGAAGTCTATAAAACGCGCTACGTTTACAGCTTTGCTGGCGCGGCCATGATGCGTGAATTCAGAAAAGACCTGCCGATGTTTTTCATGTTTTATGGCCGCTTGCTCCAGCTCGTCATCAAAAGCGCCCAATACCGGCTGACGAGAAAAACGGAACTGGCAAAATCGTTCGGTTCCGACTTGCGCGGTTTTCTGGACGGCTGCGCCGCCCACAAAAAATTTTCCAAGGCCGCAAAATAAAAACTCAAAGGCCGGTCGGGTGATCGAGAAACCCCCACGGCACTTTGAACTTTTTTGAGAGTTCCGCCGCCAGCGCCTTCACGCCGAACGTTTCCGTCGCATAGTGGCCCCCGTAAAAAACGTTGATGCCCAGTTCCTCCGCCAGCGCATAAGTCCAGTGCGGACCTTCGCCGGTGACAAACGTGTCCACGCCCTCCGCCGCGGCCAGATTCAAACCGTCGCCCGCGCCGCCGGTCACGACGCCGATGCGCCGGCAAATTTTCGGGCCGCCGGGAATGATTCGCGGTTTCGCGCCGGTCGCGCGCGCGAGCCTCGCGGCTAGTTCCGCGCGGGAAATCCTGGCGCGCGATTGAAAACCAATCGGCTGGCCGTGGGTGACAAAAAACGGCTGTAGATTTTTCAACCCGAGCGCGGCGCAGAGTTGCGCGTTGTTGCCGAGCCGGGGATGCGCATCGAGCGGCAGATGCGAACTGTAAACCGCCAGATTATTTTCCACCAGCAGCCGGAGCAGCTCGTATTTTTTTCCCGTCCACGGATGCGCTGGCGACCAGAACAGTCCGTGATGTACAATCAACAAATCCGCCCTGGCAGCAATGGCGAGTTTCACGGTGGCGAGGCTGGCGTCCACCGCCGCTGCGATGCGCGTGACGCTGCCGGAGTTCCCGGCCTGCAGGCCATTCACCGCGCCGTCGTAATCCCCGATTTTAGCCGTGCGCAGAATCCGGTCGCAGTATCCGGCGATGGTTTTTAAGGAAGCGTTTGGCATTTGCACAATGATGATTACAGTTCGCCAAGCAGATTGTTGGCGATGATTGAGGACAGGGTTTTATAGACCGTTGCCCGGTAGCCGGCAAAGAAACAAACCAACACCCGCACGCCGGCCTCGGATTTTTCTTCAAACACGACCCGCATTTTACCGACGCGCAGCCGGAAATAGGGCGACAGCCTGCCTTCAAGCTGGAGGACATCGCCCTTGCTGTTTGCCAGTCCTTTGATTCCTGACCAAATTTTTCGGCGTGGTTCCGGCGCCAGCGCGGCGATGAAGTCATGCACCTGTTGGCGAACATCAATGCGGATGTTCATGCCGAGAATTTTTCGTCCAATTCCTTTGCGGTGTAAGTTTTGGCCCTGCCGGAACGGTGCGCCTTGAGTGCCGCCGTGAATTCGGGATTTTCCAAAAGCTCAATGCTTTCAATCATGGCTTCCAATCGCTGTTTGGACAGGTAGAAGCCCTTGACTTCACCGTGAACCGAAATGGCGAAACTGTCTTCCTTGATCAGGCGTGGCAGTTTGGCCTGGGCCTGGCTGATGGTGTATGTAGAACTGCTCATAATTTTATGTAAAATAAGCGCGTCCGGCTTCACGGTCAAGCGAACATCTTGTGACGGGACCGGCGGATTCAGCCGCAACCAAAGGAGCGTGGACAGCTTTGTCCGGTCGCTGATGCCTCTCCGCTCCGGTTCGATGCTTTCCAACGGATGAAAAGTGCCAACGGATTCTTTGAAGGAAAATGTCACATCAGTTGGAACTTTTCATCCGTTGGTAAAAAGGACGTGCGATGCCCACGGCAGGAATTTGTTGTCAGAAATGCGTGATCCTGTGAAGCCATCCGCAAGGGAGCGCGCGAACCGGCCAAACACGGGCGCGAATTGTGCCGGTATAACTTCCCTTTTGGGCGCAAATGGCAGGGGAAACCGTATGCCATCAAGCAGATTGCGCCGGTCATTATGGAAAAGGCCAATGAAATAGTTGTCATTACCGTTTACACGTTTTACTTTTGAAAGAGACCGGCCATGAAAATCAGTTACGATCCAGAGATTGACGCGCTTTACATCCGGCTGCGGGAAGGGCGGCACGAGTGCCGCACCGTGCGCTTGTCCGAAGAAGTGGCGTTAAACATTGGCGAGGGCGAAAAGCTGGTGGGGATCGAGATTTTGGATGCCAAATCCATTCTTGGGCCGGCTAAAATTCCCGCCGTGACACTGGAAGGAATTGAATCCGTCACCGGCCCGCTGGTGCTCCACGAGCGGCCGGCAAAATACGGAAAGAAGTAATCAACTGTTGGATCAGGAAAGCGCCGAATTGGAGAAGCAGGCGGAAAAGCTCGCGGATGAAATCAAGGAGTTGAACGGACAATCGGCGGCTGGAATTTCTTGAAGCGTTGTTCACGATTGCGGAAAATTTTTCATTCCGCTTGTTGCTTTCTGCGCGGAGGATTTTATAGTGCATTCAGTTTGAATTCATTGAGATGAGCAATCCAAATGACGCGGCGCAGCCGTGGGACATCGAAGCGGCGCGCACGCTTTACAATATCCAGCGCTGGGGCGCGAAGTATTTCGACATCAACGAAGCCGGGCACGTCGTGGCGCGGCCCTTGCAGGACGCGGGCGCGACGGTGGATTTGACGGACGTGGCCGAGGAGGCCAGGTCGCGCGGGCTGAAGTTTCCGCTGCTCATCCGGTTTCAGGACATTTTGCGCCATCGCGTCGAAGCGATCAACCAGTGCTTCCGCGATGCCATCACCGAATACAATTACCGGGGCCGGTATCGCGGCGTGTTTCCGATCAAGGTCAACCAGCTCCGCGAGGTGGTGGAGGAAATTCTCGACGCGGGCAAGCCGTTTGAGTTCGGCCTGGAAGTCGGCAGCAAACCGGAATTGTTCGCCGGACTGGCCATGCAAAACCAGATGGGCAGCCTCATCATTTGCAACGGTTACAAGGACGCGGAGTTCATCCGGATGGCCCTGCTCGGCATCAAGCTGGGCAAAATGGTCATCATGGTCGTGGAAAAACTGGAGGAGTTGCGGCAAATCATTTCCATTTCCAAATCGGTGGGCGTTGAACCGCTCATCGGCATCCGCACGCGGCTGTTGAGCAAGGGCACGGGGCGCTGGGCGGGCAGTGGCGGTGAAAACGCGAAGTTTGGCCTGAGCACGGCGGAGCTTTTGGAAGCAACGGAAATGTTGAAGGCGGAAAATCTGGGGCACTGTTTCAAGCTGCTGCATTTTCACATCGGTTCGCAGGTGCCGGACATTCTCACGGTGAAAAAGGCGGTGCAGGAGGCCGCGCGGCTTTACGCAAAACTGCACAAGATGGGCTTCCCGATTTCATACCTCGACGTTGGCGGCGGGTTGGGCGTGGATTACGACGGCAGCCGGTCGGCGTTTGACAGCTCGACGAATTACACGCTGCAGGAATACACCAACGACGTGGTTTATTACATCGCCGACGTTTGCAACGCCGAAAACGTGCCGCACCCGGACATCGTCAGTGAAAGCGGACGCGCCATCGTCGCGTATCACAGCGTGCTGATTGTCGAGGTGTTCGGCGCGATTGAAAAAATCCGGCCGGGCGAATTTTTGAAATTCGGCGACCAGGAACATCCGCTCGTCAATGAGTTGCTCGATATCAGGAAAAACCTCGCCAAACTCAACAAGCTCGAGGCTTATCACGACGCACTCGAACGCCGCGAGGACGCGCAGCACATGTTCACGCTCGGCGTGCTGGATTTGCCCGACAAGGCGAAAATTGAGGATCTTTACTGGCAGATCGGTCGCGCCGTGGTCGAACACTACAAGGGCCATGCCTACGTGCCGGAGGAAATCCGCCTGCTCGAGGACAGTTTGGGCGACCAGTACCTCTGCAATTTCTCTGTCTTTCAATCGCTGCTCGACCACTGGGCGCTCGACCAGTTGTTTCCCATCATGCCGATTGCCCGCCTGAACGAACGTCCTACGCGCGAAGTCACGCTCGTGGACATCACCTGCGATTCCGACGGACAGGTCAGCAAGTTCATTGACCTGCGCGATGTGCGCGACACGCTGCCGCTGCACAAACTCAACACCAATGGCAACGGTTTGCCTGAGCCATATTACATCGGCTTTTTCCTGATGGGCGCGTATCAGGATATCATGGGCGACCTGCACAACCTGTTTGGCCGCGTCAACGAAGTCCACGTTTTTCTCGAGCCCGACGAACCGACCGGTTATTACATCGAGGAAATCATCGAAGGCAACACCATCATCCAATCACTCGCGGCGGTGCAATATGACGAAAACGAATTAAAGCGGCAAATGAAGGCGCAGATTGACGAGGCCATCAAATCCGACCGCATGAAACCATCCGAAGCCATGCGCCTGCTCGACGATTACGAGCGCGGCTTGAAGGCTTACACCTATTTGTCATTTTAAGGCGGCGGAGAAAATTGTCGGAATGTCAAACCCGGAACCAATTTGACCGAGACCCAAAATTTAGGAACCGAGACCCGGAACGAAGCCGAACTGCTTCGTTCTCTCGGACGGCTGGCGCGCGGACTTTCCGCCTTGTTTTGGGGATTGCCGGCGTCGCTGGTCATTTGCGCGGAAACGGCGCGCGCCGACTGGCTCAGGCCGCTGGGCATTGTTCCCGTGCTGGCCGGCACCAGTTTGTTGCTCTACGGCCTCTGGCAAATGAGCGATTTCCAAAAACAGGAACGCCCCTGGCGCAACGCCCTCGACCGCGCGAAACTCCCCGGCCTCGTCAATTTCGGCCTTTGCCCGTTTCTTTACTGGCAGAATAAAATGCCGGAACAACCTTTTTTCAATGCGGCGGTTTTTGTCCTCGTTCTGTCGGCGCTGCTTTTCTTGTTCAATTTGAATGTTGTCCTCAAACAACTCGGCGCGATGCTGCCGGACGAGACGCTCCGCCAGGAAACGCGCCTGTTCACCACCCTCAACCGCTGGTTGCTCGTCGGCCTTTTGTTTCTCGGCATGGGCTACGCCGTTTTCCTGTACTCCCCGCGATTGCAGTTGACGCTCGGCGACGCTTCCAATCAGCTGGATCGTCTCAGCTTTTGGGCGCTGACGTTTTTTGCGCTGCTGCCGCTGGCCATGACCATGGCGCTGCTCTGGAAAACCAAGGAAGTCATCCTCGACAGCGTTTTCGGCGCGCGCCATTGAATCTGCCGCATTCCCTTTCACATGAAACCGCAGATTTTGTCCAAAATGGGCCAGCGTACCACCGAGCCGCCCATCTCGTGGCTCATGCACGCGGCGTTGTCGCGGCCCAAACTGATTTCGCTCGCTGCCGGCTTCACCGACAGCGCCTCATTGCCCGTCGCCGAGGCGCGCGCCGCGTTGAACCAGGTTTTGCGCTCACCCAAAACCGGCCAGCCCGCCTTGCAATACGGCATCACGGCTGGTGACACAACCTTGCGCCAGCTCACCGCACGCCATTTGCAAAAACTGGACTTGCAAGCCGCGTCCCGGCTCGGGGTGATGAAGTGTTGGAGTGATGGAGCAATGAACCCAACACCACACCACTCCAATACTCCGATACTCCATCCCGAAACATATTCATCCAAACGGCTGCTCATCACCAGCGGTTCGCAGCAATTGCTTTACCTGACCGCCGAGGCGTTGTGCAACGAAGGCGACATCGTGCTGGTGGAAGACCCGACCTATTTTGTTTTTCTGGGCATCCTGCAAAGCCGTGGCCTGCGCGCGCGCGCCGTGCGCCTCGAGCGCGACGGCCTCGACCTCGCGCACCTGGAACGCGTTTTGCAATCGCTCCGGCGCAACGGCGCATTGCGCCGCGTTAAATTGTTTTACCTGGTCAGCTATTTCCAAAATCCGACCGGCGTCACGACCGGCTTCCAGAAAAAGTGCGGACTCTTGAAGCTGTTGAAAAAGTTCGAGCGCGCGGCCGGGCATCCGATTTACCTGTTCGAAGACGCGGCCTATCGCGAGTTGTGTTTTCAGAAGGATAACCAGGCGCAATCTTCAGGTTCAACTCCCTCGCCCCGCCCAAGCGGGGAGAGGGCCGGGGCGAGGGGTTTGGGGCTTGAAAACCATTGGGCTCCTCACCCCGCCCCTCTCCTCGTTTGGCGAGGAGAGGGAGAAGTAAAATCCGCGCTCGCTGTGCCTGGTGCGGTGGATCGTGTAATTTACGCGGGCACCTTCAGCAAGCCGTTCGCGACCGGCGTGCGCGTGGGCTATGGCATTTTGCCCGAGCCGCTGTTCACGGCGGTGAAGCACATCAAGGGCAACCACGATTTTGGCACGTCCAGCCTGCTGCAACACCTCGTCGCCCGCGTACTGGCGTCGGGAATTTACGGGCGGCATGTCGCGCGGCTGCAAAAACGCTACGCGCACAAGGCGCGCGTGATGAAGCTGGCGATTAAGAAACATTTCCCGCCGGCCGTCGAATGGTGGGAACCGGAGGGCGGACTGTATTTCTGGGTGCGGCTGCCGCGCAACGTTCCGACGGGTGTGAAATCAAAAGTTTTTTCGACCGCGCTGAAAAACGACGTGCTCTACGTGCCCGGCGAAATTTGCTATGCTGACGACCCGGCGCGGCGCAAACCAAATCACGAAATGCGCATCAGCTTCGGCAACGCGAGCGAGGCCGACATTCGCGAGGGCATCAAGCGGCTCGGCAAGGTGTTGCGGAAGTTGATTTAAAATCACAAATCACCCCGGCGGCCACGCCATGCGGCGGCCGCCGAGAATGTGAACGTGCAGGTGCGGCACGCTCTCCCCGCCATCCTCGCCGTTGTTGATGACCAGCCGGTAGCCGTCTTCGTTTAACCCCAGTTTGCCGGCAATTTCGGCGGCTTTGAGCAGGAGATGCCCGAGCAGTGGCTGGTCTTCCGCCTTGGCGTCGGCCAGGCGCGGAATGACTTTTTTGGGAATGACCAAAACATGCTTCGGCGCTTGGGGATCGATGTCGCGAATCGCGAACACCAGATCGTCTTCGAAAATAATGGTCGCGGGAATTTCCCGCGCGATGATTTTTTCAAACAGTGTTTTGCTCATGGTTCAAGTTAGACACGAATTGCGCTAATTTTCACGAATTCATTTTCGACAGATTCAAACCCCTCACCCGGCCTTCGGCCACCCTCTCCCCGCCTGGCGGGGAGAGGGGCGCGTTTATTAAATTTTTTTGCCTGACTGACTGCGGACGCCGCAACGCGTTTTCCCGCTCAAATTTATTCCACCACCAACGAGCATTCGGACTGCTCCGGTTCGGCGGTAAGGCAGCGGCGGAGGTATTCGACGATGTGGTCCTGCAATTTTTCGCAACGGACACTCCAGCGTCGCGCGCCGGTGAGCTGCTTGACGCAGCCGCGCAGTCCGCAAAAGCGCAAAACGCGCGGCGACTGGCGGAGTTGGGCGCGCAGTTCGTCGCGCAGCCGCGGGAAAAAGAAAAGTTCGAGGCTGTCGGCGGATTCGCGCGCGAACAGGCAAAGGTCGGTTTCGACAATTTCCCGCGAGCGGCTTTCCAGCACGCCGCCGCGGAAGACAAAGCCGAGCTGGCGCAGAACTTTTTCCAAGGCGCCGGCGAATTCGCCAATGGTGACCGTTTCGCGTTCCAGTTCGTTTTTGAAATAGTGGAAGACGGACGCAGTGGCGTGGCTCAACACTTCCGGGTCGAGCAAACTCTCGGCGTTGCCGGTGAGTTCCACGGAAATCATTTCCACCGAGCACGGGACGCTTTCGCCGCTGGATAGTTGGAAGAGCAGGCAATCGGATTGGAGCGCGATCATTGCTTGGCCTCCAGTTTTTTGACTTCGTGAACGAAGTCGGTGGCTTCCTGAAACCGGCGATAGACACTGGCAAAACGCACGTAGGCGACTTCATCAATGTCGCGCAATCCATCCACAACCATTTTGCCGATGAACTCGGCGGGCACTTCGCCCTCGAATTTGCCGGTCACGGCGGCGACGATGTGGTCCACCAAATCTTCCATGATTTGCGGACTGACGGGGCGCTTCTGACAGGCTTTTTTGATGCCGGATAAAAGTTTTTCGCGTGTAAATTCCTCATGCCGCCCATCGCGTTTGAGTACCATCAAGCCCTCACGTTCGACCTCCTCGTAGGTGGTGAAACGATGGTTGCACTTGGAACACTCGCGGCGGCGGCGAATCGTGGCCCCCTCGCGCGAGGCGCGCGAGTCAATGACCTTGTCTTCCTGACAGCCGCACTTGGGGCAACGCATAAATCCACTGCTAATGGTGGTAACACGTTTGTAACATACCAAATTTTGTGGTGTCAAGGCGGAGTTGTTGGATAAATGCCGATTGTTAATAACTTGTTTTAACCGATCTGCCCCAAAACCGCGCTTGCATTCGCTCGATTTTCAGTTAGTTTATGCGGCTCCCGTCTCTTGGGAAGAGACTCAATTTTAATTATTTGATTTATGGCAACAGCAAACGATCTGCGCCGTGGCATGGCGATCAGTTATAACGGCGACATTTGCGTGGTATTGGACATGCAGCACCGCACGCCGGGCAACCTGCGCGCGTTTGTGCAGGCGACACTCCGCAGCATCCGCTCCGGCAAGTCCTCCGATGTGCGGTTCAGCTCCACCGAAAAAATCGAGCCGGTGCCGATGATCACCAAAAAAATGGAATACAGCTACAAGGACGGCGCGGACTACGTTTTCACCGACTCGGACACCTACGAAACGGTCACGCTCGCGGGGGAACTGGTCGGCGGCGCAAAAAATTATCTCGTGGAGAACGCCTCGATTACCGTGACGTTTGTCGAGGAAAAGGCCGTGTCCATCGAATTGCCGTCGAGCGCGGTGTTGACGGTGTCGGACGCGCCGGAAGGCATTCGCGGTGATTCGTCGAACAATGTGCAAAAGCCGGTGACACTCGAAACGGGCATCACCGTGCAAGTGCCCCTGTTCATCAAGACGGGTGAGAAAATCAAAGTGGACACCCGTACCGGCAAATACATGGAACGCGCCTGAGGCGAATAAGAATTCAAAATACTGAATGAAAGACCCGCCTGGCGCGGGTTTTTCCATTTTGCAGCGGGAATTGCTTTTCAAGCCGGACGATTTCGGTTATTTTTCCCGCATGGCCGAGCGGCTCCAAAAAGGAGAGAAGATTCTTCGGGGCATTGCCGTCTCCGACGGTGTTTGTCGCGGAAAAATCCTCGTGCTTCATCGCACCCACCACATCATCGCCCGGCGTGAAGTTTCAACTGGCGAAGTGGCCGGGGAAACCGACCGTTTTGAAAAGTCACTCGTCCAGACCCGGCAGCAAATTCTGGAGGTGCAGCGCAAGGTCGTGGAAAATCTGGGCGCGAAGGAGGCGGACATTTTCGAAGCGCATTTGCTGATGCTCGAGGACAATGCCTTGGTGGGCGAAGTCATCCGCCTGATTAAAGAAGAGAAGGTCAACGCCGAATTCGCCTTTCATACCGTCGCCGAGCGTTACTCCGAGGCGCTCCTCGCGGCCAACGATGAATATCTCCGCGAGCGCGCTGCCGACATGCGCGACCTGACCTCGCGCGTGCTGGACAATCTGCTCGAGGTGAAGGACGCCTTTGACCTGCATCACCTCACCGAACCGTGCATTCTGGTCAGCCACGACCTCAGCCCGTCCACCACCGCGCAGTTGGACAAAAAATTCGTGCTCGGCTTTGCCACGGACATCGGCGGCAAAACGTCGCACACCGCCATCATGGCGCGGTCACTGGGCATTCCCGCCATCGTTGGTTTACAAACCGTCAGCCAGGAACTGGACAGCGGCGACTACGCGCTGCTCGATGGCTACAACGGCGCGATGGTCATCAATCCCACCGATCAAACGCTTTTTGAATACGGCCAGCTTTTGCAGCGCAAGGCTTCCCTCGAAGAAAAGCTTCATGAAATCCAGCAGCAACCCGCTGTCACGCTTGACGGCAAATCCATTCGTTTGTCCGCGAACATCGAGGACGCGGCGGACATCGAATCCGTGCTGGCGCACGGCGCGGAGGGCGTCGGCTTGTTCCGCACGGAATATTTATTCATCAATCGCGACCGTTTGCCGACGGAGGAGGAGCAGTATCAGGCGTATCGCAAGGCGGCGACGGCGTTGAAACCGCAATCGGTCATCATCCGCACACTCGATCTGGGCGGCGACAAATTTGCCTCGCACCTGCAACTGGCGCAGGAGATGAATCCGTTTCTCGGCTGGCGGGCCATCCGGTTTTGCCTGGCGCAGCCCGAATTGTTCCGCACCCAGCTTCGCGCCATTCTCCGCGCCAGCGCCGAGGGCAACGTGAAGATGATGTATCCGATGATTTCCGGCCTGGACGAATTGAAGCAGGCCAATGCCCTCGTCGAAAAATGCAAGGCCGAATTGCGCGCTGAAAACGTGCCGTTCAACGACAAAATGGAAATCGGGGTGATGATTGAGATTCCGTCCGCCGCGCTGATTGCCGACTCGCTCGCTGTGCAATCAAAGTTTTTCAGCATCGGCAGCAACGACCTCATCCAATACACGCTGGCCGCCGACCGCACGAACGAAAAAGTTTCGCACCTTTACGAGCCAACGCACCCGGCCATCATCCGCTTGATCAAACTGACCGTTGACGCCGCCCACCGGCGCGGCATCAAAGCCAACGTCTGCGGCGAAATCGCGGGCGACCCGGTGCTGGCGCCGCTGTTGATCGGCCTTGGCGTGGACGAATTGAGCACCGCCCCGACGGTTGTCGCGCAGGTCAAATACATGATTCGCCGGCTCAAATTGACCGAAGCCCAGGCGCTCGCCAACTTCGCGCTGCAATGCGAATCGCCATCGGAAATCTACGCGCGTTGCCAGACTCTCGCGCGCGAAGCCGCGCCGAGCCTTTTCGAAAATAAAACGTGAATCAACCACGAACGGTCTTCAGGGGAATATCCGGTTGGGGTGGAAAAGAATTTTTTCTTTAATTTGTGTCCCTTTGTGGTTATCTGTGTTCAAAATGCAATTTATCATCCTTGCCGCCGGATACGCCAGCGTCCGGCTTGCCTGACATCAAAAACGTGAACTTCGATCCCAATCTTCATCCGCACCGCCGTTTTGATCCATTGAGCGGCGAATGGGTTCTCGTCTCCCCGCACCGCACCCAGCGCCCCTGGCAGGGCCATCGCGAAAGCGACGCCACGCAAGGCCGCCCGGCCCACGATCCCAAGTGTTATCTCTGCCCCGGCAACCAGCGGTCGGGCGGCGCCGTGAATCCGCAATACCCCGGAACCTTTGTGTTTCCCAACGACTACGCCGCGCTGCTGCCTGACGTGCCGTTGACGGGTGACGCGCCCGGCAATCTGTTCCGTTGCGAACCGGTGCGCGGTGAGTGCCGGGTGATCTGCTTTTCCCCGCGCCATGATCTCACGCTGCCGGAAATGCCGGTGGAGGACATTCTGCGCGTGGTGGACGTTTGGGCAGACCAGCTCAATGAACTCGGCGCGAAGTACCGATGGGTGCAAATCTTCGAAAACAAAGGCGCGGTCATGGGCTGCTCAAATCCGCACCCACACGGCCAGGTTTGGGCGGGCAATTTCCTGCCCCGGCTCGTGTCGCCGGAAGACAACTGCCAGAAGCAATACCTGGCCAAACACAACCGGCTGTTGTTGCTGGATTACGCCGAGGCGGAGTTGAAGCAACCAATACGGGGGATCGAATCCAATCCGCACTGGCTGATGGTGGTGCCGTATTGGGCCGTGTGGCCGTTTGAACTGCTGCTCATGCCGCGCCGGCACGTGCAGCGCCTGCCGGAACTGACAAACGAAGAGCGCCGGAGCCTGGCCGATATTTTAAAGCGGAGCCTGACCCGCTACGACAACCTGTTTGAAACGAGCTTTCCTTATTCGATGGGCTGGCATGGCGCGCCGACGGACGAAGGCGATTACGCGCACTGGCAGTTGCACGCGCATTTTTATCCGCCGTTGCTGCGCTCGGCCACGGTGAAAAAGTTCATGGTGGGCTACGAAATGCTCGCCGAGCCGCAGCGCGACCTCACGCCGGAGCAAGCCGCGAAGCGTCTGCAGGAAACACCAACCGTTCATTTCAAGGAACGGTCACCGGCATAAATTTGGCCGCGCAGCGATAAACGGTGGTGCATTTTCAAGTATAACCCGAAAGAAGTTTTGTACATTGTTGAACGTTTGAACTGAATCAGATTATGAAAGTCATCATCCTTGCCGCCGGATACGCCACGCGCCTATATCCGCTCACCCTCACGCAACCCAAGCCGCTCCTGCCCGTCGCGGGCAAGCCGATGGTCGAGCACGTGCTCGACAACCTCACGCCCGTCAGCGGCATTGACCGTGTCTATGTCGTTACCAACGCCAAGTTCGCCGGCCATTTCCAGAAATGGTCGGACCATTACCGCGCCACGAAATCCAAATTTGAATTCACCGTCGTCAACGACGGCTCCACCGACGACACCAATAAACTCGGCGCCATCGGCGACATTCATTACGTCCTCAAAACGCAAAACGTGGAAGACGATCTCATCGTCGTGGCGGGGGACAATCTGTTTAGCGAGAAACTGGGTGATTTCGGGAAATTCTGTCGCGAGAAAAACGCGCCGGTGCTGGCGCTTTACGACGTGGGCAATCTTGAGGAAATCAAAAAATACAATTCCATCTCCACCGACGCCGCCGGCCGCATCACCTTCTTCGAGGAAAAGCCGAAGAATCCAACCAGCACACTCACCGGCATCGCGCTTTATTTTTATCCGAAGAGCACGATTCCGCTCATCAAGCAATACATCGCCGGGGGCAACAATCCCGACCAGCCTGGCCGGCTGGTGCAATGGCTTTATCCGCGCACAGGAGTTTACACCTGGCGCGTGCCCGGCTTGTGGTTCGACATCGGCTCGAAGGAAACGCTGGAGGAAGCGAACCAAATTTTCGCGAAGTTTTCGGACAAATAAGATCCAGTTCGCGGTAAAAGTATTTCCCGCCGTTGGGTCTTGTGCTACAACCGAACGGTAGCCCATGGATTTTTTTGACCAGGAAGCCCGCGCCCGGAAGCAGACCCGCCGGCTGATCTGGCTTTTGGGATTGGCGGTGCTCGGTGTCGTTGTTCTCACTTACCTGATTGTGCTTGCCTTTATTCTGGCTTTTCACTTTGCGCCGTTTTTATTGTTCGGCGAAACGGTGGTTTATCCCGCCCATTTTCTGTCCTGGTTCTGGAAAGCAAAACTCTTTTGCTGGATTACGCTCGGCATGTTGACTTCCATCGCGCTCGGCTGCTGCTACAAAATCCGCCGGCTCTCGGCCGGTGGATCCGCTGTGGCGGAATTGCTCGGCGGCCGAAGGATTGAATCCAGCGCCTCCGACCTTGACGAAAAAAGACTGCGTGATGTGGTCGAGGAAATGGCCGTGGCCTCGGAGATGTCCGTGCCGGAAATTTATGTGCTCGACCTTGAGCGCGGCATCAACTCGTTTGCCGCCGGCCGCACCCGTGAAGACGTGGTCATCGGCGTCACGTGCGGTTGCCTGAAGCTGCTGACCCGGGACGAATTGCAGGGCGTCATCGCTCATGAGTTCAGCCACATTTTGAACGGCGATACGCGGCTCAACATGCGATTGATGGCGCTGGCACATGGACTTTTCTGGCCGACGATTGTCGGGCGCGTGCTACTGCGCGGCTCGCCGCAACCGCCGGAAATCGGCGCGTCCATTTTCGACGAAGACACCAAGCCCACCGTCCTGCCGACTGCGCCCATCGGAATTTTATTTTTGATCATCGGCGGCATCAGCTCGCCGTTCGTGCGCCTGCTCAAGAGCCTGATTTGCCGCGAACGCGAGTGGCTGGCAGACGCGGCGGCGGTTCAGTTCACGCGCAATCCGGCCGGCATCGCGGGCGCGCTCAAAAAAATCGGCGGGCTTTACAGGGCCGGTCGGCTCGACACGCCCTGCGCGGAAACCGCCAGCCATCTGTATTTCGTCAATTCCTCTCACGACCCGTGGTTCAGCTTCCAATCCACCCATCCGCCACTGGCAAAACGGATTCTGGCAATTGACCCGACCTTCGACGGCCAGTTCCCGCATATCAATTCCCTGCCCCGGCAAACCGATGGAATTTCGCAGGAGAAACAATACGATCGCCTTTACGAAGAAAGCGTCCAGCGCGCACGGGAGGAAGCCAAAGCCCGCGGAAAACTGGAATGAAAGTTACTTCGCCGTTACGACGACGTAATTCTTTTTGCCACTGCGCAACAGCAGGTGCTTGCCGGAAAGCAAATCGTTCGATACGACTGCGCGCGTGGCGCTGGCTTCACGAATGGCGAGGCCTTCATGATATGAGAAGGCCTGCGCTTGTCCGATCGCTTGGGCAAACCTCCGGTCGTTGAATTGATTTTTCAAACTTTGGACAAGCACTGGACAAATTCTTTTTGCCAATCAATGCCGGGCGCTTCCAATCCGGCACTCATGTGAGTTGCAATGGACGGACTGGGCGTCCACAAAGTATAACGCTCCCCAAATAAAATCTGCCGCCACCGAAAAATCCACGCCAGAACCATGCAGGCGGCCCAGTAACGATACTTGACCAAAGACTTTAGAAACATCGGCAGGCTGAAGATTCCCGTTTTAGTTAGAGCCAGCCAATGTGCCGTGTCTGTATCGCTCCCCCAAAACTTATAACTACCCCAAAAGGTGGCGCGGAATACATGCCGGCACTTTTGGAGCGTGGCTTTTCGGGTCAGGAAAGAGTGGGTCGTTGTGGCTCTTGAATACCAGGAAATTCCCCCGCTTTTTCGCGCCTTCGCCCGCGGCAACGATTGTTGAAAAGGGACAACATAATTATCGGAATGGTCATAAAGAGAAACGAAGCTCGCGTCAGGATTGCTTCGCAAAAATTCAACCGCTGACTGAAACTTGCCGGGAAGATAAAAATAATCGTCTTCAGCCAGAAACACCAAATCGGCGTCGGTCTGCGTGGTCAAAATATCAATCTGTTTTTGCAAGCTTCGCGGATTGCCAATTCTGCCGACGTTCAAGATCACCAAATCTTCCTGCGGCCAAACCTTTTCGAACATTTGCTCGTATTCAGGCGGCCCGGTCAGGACGACCCACATTTTAGCACGCAAATTACCGAGGCTCGCCTTGAGCGATTTCAAACAAAGTTCGACCAGCTTTAACTTGTCTTCGGCGAAAATCGGCGGCTTGCTCATTGAAGGCATCGAACAAACTCGACAAGCAATCGCAATGTCGTATTTGGCGGTTGCTGGCATGGCTTCGATTTGACGGGCGGTATTGGGGTGATGCATGAGGCTGGTTAATTCTAATTTCCCAATTCATTTTGTCAACGCGCGTCCACGCGCGGCAGGCCGAATTGGAACAGACGTTTGATTTCAAACCAGCGATTCAGTTTCAACCGGAAAAAACGCAGCATCCAGAAATCAGAATGTTTTCTGAATGCCGCAACCATTTTTCGTTGCTGGGCGATATGGCCGCGCAACCGCCAGCAATCACGCAGCACGTCCAGAAAGGTGGTTTTGACGAACGACCAACGCCGCAACAGCAAACTGCCGGCCAGCGATTCCAAAAACAACAACGCGATGAGCGGAATGACTGGCAACAGCAAAATGTGCTGCCCGTTTTTGAGAAGGGTCAGGATGCAGTTTCGATTGGTGAGAAACCGCTTTTTGTCCGTCGTGCGAAATTCCACCGTTGCAATGCCGCCGGCCGGGTTGACCCCGGCCGCGCCGCGGTGGTGCAGCCGCGCAGGAACAACACCCGCCGCCTTGTAACCCGCGATCCACAACCGCCAGGAGAGGTCCGCATCGTCCGAGTAGATGAAAAAATCCGCGTCGAACATCCCCACCTGGTTGAAGACATCCGCGCGGATCAGGTACGAGCAGCCGCCGGGAATGAAAATTTCGCGTGAAGCGGTCACCGGCGACGACGGGCTGGCAAGCCCGAAGAGGTCAAAGCCGTAAAACCCAAAGTCCTGATATGAATTGTCTGGATAGTTCAATACATAGGGCGTGGAGGCGATGGCACCGAGTTTTTCGGTGCCCGCAATCAACCGTTCCATGCAATCCGCTTCCATCCAGGTATCGTTGTTCAGGAACAACAAGTAACGTCCGTGCGCTGCACGCGCCCCGGAATTGTTGCCCTCACAAAAGCCGACATTCGCCGAATTCCGCACGATGAGGGCACAGGGAAAATCTGCCAACAACCGCCGTGCCACCGCCACGGAATCGTCGCTGGAATGATTGTCCACCAAGACGGTCTCGATTTGATTGAGAATCGTTTGCGCCTTGATGGACCCAAAACATTTCGGCAGCCAGTTCGCGCCGTTGCAATTCAACACGACGATGCTGACCAGCGGCTGGCCATCCATGCGGCCGAAGCGTTCGATGTGGCTTTCCATTTATTTCAAAGTTTGTTTCGGCTTCAGCTTGGCGACCAAATTCCGGTCACTGCGCCAGGTTTTGTAAGTCCACACCCCCCAGGCATCGCCAAGCACGCTGCCGAGACTGGCCGGCACATGCCAGAGCCAGCGCGCATCGCCATCACGAATCCAGCCACGCAACGAGTGCCACAGCGGGCCGGCGAAGGTGACGCAATAGACGCCCGCCAGCCAGAGCGGCACAGGCGGTTTTTCCTTCATCCAATTTATTTTTGCCGTTTCCTGCACGCGAAGAAAATGAACCGTGGCGCGGCGGCGTTTTTGCACGAAGCCCCAGAGCGTCTGGACGTAATAATGATGAACGCCGCGTCCACGGATGCGCAGCCATTCGCGTTTGCCCTCACGCATGAGATGCAACGCCGCGTGCGTATCCTGAAAATATCCGCCGGTTTTCACGGACTCCAAATCCGCGCGGCGAAACACAAATCCGTTGGCCCCGAGCGGATACGAGAGCGAATTACCAGGCAGGATCCAGCGTTCCACCTCACCCTCGCGCGCGACAAGTTTCGGATTCGTGCTCATCAGCCAGGCAATCGGATCGCTGATGTGCAGCCGGTGCGTGAGGTAGGCGCAGAACGAACTCATTTTCGGCGATGGCAAATAATAACTTTCCACGCCCAGCGCCTGCGGATTTACGGCGAGCGCTTTTACTGCGAGTTCGATGTAATCGGCGCGGGTGATCTCGTTGTCCGCATCCACAAACACGATGAATTCGCCGGTGGCGTGCTGAAGCGCAAGGCGTTTGCCTTCCTCCATGTTTTTGCCGTCGTCGTCGAGGACGATGGCGCCATATTTTTTTGCGATTTCGCGCGTGCGGTCGGTCGAATGCGCGTCGGCCAGCAGAATTTCATAGCGGTCGCATGGATACGTCTGGCGCGCGACGGACGACAGGACGTTGTCCAGCAACGCCTCGACGTTCAGCGTCGGGATGATGAAACTGACGCGCGGCAGCAGTGTGGGGTTGTCTGTTGGGGACAGCACGGCGCAAGTCTAGCCAAAGGCTGTGAACAAGGAAAAGCTTCTTGTGTCGAAGCGCAAACGAATTCTTACATCGGGATTGAAATTCGCTGCGATGACGGTCGGGGTTAACTCAACGGATCAGGAGTGCGGGTCAAGCAGTTTTAACAATTCACGGTCCTCGTTGCGGATGGCAATCATGTTGGGGCCGCAAAAGTCCTCGTGCCGGTAGTGATAATTGCGAAACTCGACATAATTAGGATACAACTTGCCAAGCCGGTAATCAAAACGGGCAAAAAACTGGTGGGCATCGCGCAACAAAAACTTCGAGATAATGTTTGTTGTGTTGTATTCAAATTGGACCAATCGGATGCAATGCCGGGAAAACATGTCTTGAAAACCATGCAAAACAGATTCTTCCATGCCTTCCACGTCAATCTTGAGCACGTCAATAGTCTGAATGCCATGTTGCTTGGCGTAATCGTCCCCACGAATGACCTTGGCCCGGATTGGCTTGGATTGTAATGTTTTGTCCCCGAGCACCCTATATGCATCGTCCAAGTGTTCTTTGAATGCGGTGGTAAGACCATCCGCTGTTTCCGAATAGTAAACATCGATTTCGTCATTCCGGTCCGATACTCCCACAGGGTTGAGGACGACGTTGGGGAGGTGGCCGGTTTTTTCCTGCAATTTGTGGAAGGTAGGTGGTGCGATCTCAAAAGCATGGATGGTGGCTCCCGGCGAATAGCGCCGGCATAACAACAACCACTCTCCAACGTTGGCCCCGACATCAAACACACATTTTATCTCTCCTGCCGGCTTGCCAAGCTGGCGCAGATACCATTCTTCACCATTGGTTCGCATGTCGAAATTGCGATTTTCGTAGGCGCGCCAAAGCAGGTAGGACATTTGTCCCGCCCACCGCCATGGCCATCCACGGCGGTGGCGGCAAAACCATCCCGCGGCCCATTCTTTGATACTGCCTTGATTTTTGCTGGTCATTGTTTGACTCAATAGTTTGCCCCGTGTCGTTTCAACTGGTTGTTTTGAAACGGAGGCTGAAAAACATCTTCGCCATGAATCAGAAATGAACCTAGCTGGAAGCACTCCGTCGGGCAAATTCATTTTGAAGAAGCTGCAACTTTTTCGCGCAGATAATTTTGTCGCACGATGGATGCGAGACAGTTGTCAGGCAATGCCTCGACGTTCAGCGTCGGCAGGATGAAGCTGGTGCGAGGCAAATTTTCCGAACCGGACTGCAGGGGGTGGGTGTGGCCGAAGGCGGCAACAAAATCAAATCAGCTTTGCGCGACGGGTTTGTCCCGGCGCAGGATGACAAACCAGACGATAAAGAGGATTGCGAAAGCAGTTCCAGCGGCGGCAAACATGGTTTGCAGCAACGCCGCTGGAGTTTTCCCAAGAACGAGCAGCGCGAGCCAGTAGGCAAGCCCGAGTCCACCATAAAGCAGTGAGGTTTTTTGCCAGCGGCTGGCCAGCGCCCAATAGGCGAGTGATTGCAACAGTCCAACGAAGACCATTGTCACCGCAAATGGGCTGACCATCTCGGCGGCTTGCGGTGTATATTTGCCGAGAATTTTCAGGAAGAACGCTCGCAGCGCAAAAAGACAGATTGCACCAAAGACCAAGGCGAGGCCGGAAAGCCCGAATAATTTAAGTTGCTCCGCCACGACGCCACCCGCGCGCTGGGCGGAGCGTGAGGTGAACAATACCATCAGCAGCGGCCAAACGGTCATGGGCAGCGCGCGCGCCAAAATTCCGGCGGCGGCATAGGCATCGAGTTCTTCTTTGGTGAAAAATTTGTTTGCCACCAGATAGTCGCCTTGAAAAAAACAAAAGTTGCCGGCCACAAACGCCGCGCTGACGATGAAGTATTGGGCGAACTCGCGGTTCCACGGCGGGACCGGCTCGCCGTGCAGCGACAAATCCTTTCGCCAGAAAAGCAGGACGAGATTGGCCAGCAGCGCGAAGGCCGAGGCGAGCACGGCGGTTTCCGCCGACGGCCATTTGAAGGTGATGAGCCAGCCGAAACAAACGCGCAGCAGCATGGCCAGAAATCCGATGAGCGCGAGCCGTTTGAACCAGGCAAGACCCTGGCACAACGCCGTGGCCAGCGAAGCCCACAGGCCCAGGAGCGCGCAGCCGAGCGTCACCAGCATCAGGCTTTCGTCGTAGTGGAAAAAATCGCTCAACGGCTTGGTGACAATCACCGCCAGCATCGAACCGATAATGGTGAACCGGAACAGAAATTTCCGGCAGCCCAGGAGCAGGCCTTGCAGCCGTGCGCTGTCGCCGCTGGCGTTGAAATGCGCGATGTAATGCGTGACGGCAAAGGTGGCCACCGCTGGCAGCAGACCCAGCAGCGTCATCAACCCCCCCAACGCGCTGTTCGCGTTGCCGTATTGGCCCGGCTCGCTCAAGTGCCGGCCCAGCACGCCTTGAAAGGCCAGATTGCCCAGCCCGGTGACAAAACTGATGGCGGAGAAAATGATGCCGCTCTGCAACAGATTTCCGGTGCGTGAATCGCTTTTCATACGAGCGGCCGCAGTTCCTTTTCGTGCGCGCGGACCCATCCAAAAACGTCCGTAATGATTTGGGTCACGTCGCGTTTGGGCCGCCAGTTGGTTCGCGCAAATAATTTGGAACAATCGGCAAGGAAAATGCGCAGGTCGGCCTGCCGGTTTTTCGGTTCGGCGCCAACCGGCACTTCGCGTCCGACAATTTTCCGGCACGCGGCGGTGAGTTCCTGGAGCGAAACGGAAACTTCCAGCCCGCCGCCGACATTGCCGAGCCAGCCGTCCCAACGGTCGAAGTCGGAAATTTGTTCCCCGACCAGATCGCAAAGGTCGGCCACGTGCAGCACGTCCCGGACCTGTTTTCCCTTCCCGCCGTAGCCGATGTACTTGAGCGGTTTGCCGAAAAAATGCCGCAGCACCCAAAGCGCCACCACGCCCTGGTCCACCTTCCCCATCTGCCATGGCCCGGCGATGACGCTGCAACGATTGATGGCGGTGCGCAGGCCGAATCCGCTGCGGTATTCTTCAATCAAGCCTTCGCCGGCGAATTTGGTCAGGCCGTAGAGCGAGCGCGGACCGGTCATCGGACAATCCTCGCTGACGCCGCGTGCGGAGACTGGCGCGTCGGGCACGTCCGTCCACGCGAAGCGCGCTGGTTGTTCGAGCCACGGATGTTGTTCCAAAATCCCGATGGGATAGACGCGGCTCGTGGAGAAAAACAGGAATTTGCTTTTCCACAGGCGGGCCTGCTCGAGGCAGCGGTAAGCGCCCATGAAATTGGTCTCCATTAAATAATCCGGCGATTCGCCATAACCCGCCAGCACCGACGGTTCGGCGGAGCATTCGAGGATGAATTCAAACGGACCCGCCGGGAACTCGCGCGCGAAACGGATGTCGCCCTTCACGAATTCCACGCCAGCCTCCTGCAGCCGGGGAACGTTCAACTCCGAGCCGCGCCGGTACAAATTGTCCATGCAGACCATCCGCGTGCGGGGATGGTGGGTCTTGAGATGAAGGGCGAGGCTGCTGCCGACAAAGCCCGCGCCGCCGGTGATCAAAATGCTTTCTGGAAAGGAAGCCTTCATTCAAGCGGGATGGACTCGATGAGTTTCCAGCGGTTGGCCGGCGTGGACGCGCCGTCACCGAAAAACCAGCGGCGCAGGTCATTGTCAATGCCGACCATCCCGAAGCCTTCCTGGGCAAACCGCTTGACGCTTTCTGAACCGATCAAGCCGGCAGCGCCGGTTATAATTACAGTGTTCATAAGACAGGCCGCCGCGCATGGATGTTCCGTGTCGGGAGAATAAAACCGACGCGCGGCAATTGCCGGAAATTGTCCAAATCTAACGACATGACGTGAGTTTAATAAACAACGTTGTCAAATTCAAATCAG
Organism: Limisphaerales bacterium; assembly: GCA_003134375.1. Lineage (GTDB taxonomy): Bacteria > Verrucomicrobiota > Verrucomicrobiia > Limisphaerales > UBA11358 > UBA11358. Next base: position 57,609 of record PLAY01000152.1, read on the forward strand.
CAACACTTGGCACGTATCACACCTGGGACATCAGACACTGAGGTCGTCGAGTTTAAATGCCGGCGCGGCGCGCAAAACCGCATCGGTGGCGGGAATGTCCCGCACGTAAATAATGTTTCCCAATGTTTCATTTTCGACTTGGGATAATCGGCGGGCAAATGGATCATAGCGACACGGAATAAAACCGCATTGACGGATTTGCCGGTGTAAAACCGCTTCATCGAAGCCATAACGCACCCCGTTGTTGCCCCGTTCGACAATCATTGCCCGCAATCGCGACTGCCGCAACAGGTTCGTCGCGCCCGAGAACACCTCGGTTTCGAAACCTTCCGTGTCCACTTTCATCAAATCGGGCGCAGCCTCAGACAACTCTTGGTCCAATGCGATCATCTTCACGGTTGCTGAATTTTTAGCCGTCGTGCCGGGCATCACGTAGTTTTCCGTCCCAAGGTCGGTGGTCAGTTGGATTGTTCCTTCGCTCTGCCCGACCGCTGCGCGGACAGGTTTTACCCGGTCCTGAAGCCCATTGAGACGGACGTTGCGCACGAGCATCTCAAACGTGTCGGGATTCGGCTCAAACGCCCTAACTTCGGCGCCGGCCACCCCTGCCGCCAGGACCGTGAAAACACCCACATTCGCACCCACGTCCACGAACAGTTCGCCGGGACGCAGAAAATGCATGACGAATGCCATCTCTTCAAATTCGCACAATCGGGGCGCGATATAATGCGCGGCGCCTTTCATCCGGGGCGATACGAGCAGGCGGGTGTGGTTGGGGAACTCAACGCAAATGTCTCCCGGGACCAGGCGCGCAGCAGCCTGGATAAAACCATACTCCAACACCGCCATTAACTTGCGGCGGTGATTTACCGGATGACGGGCAATGGCACGCAGGGCGCCCAGAATTTTCGTGACGGGATTCATGAAAACGGCTTCCGAAGCTTGCAGCAACCGGCAAGTGCAGGCAAAGGTAATTTTCGATGTCTGGCAGCCTGGTGGCGCTCGCGATCATGACATTGCCTCTCGAATCCCAGCCCGGTTCCTCTAAAAGTGCTGGCGGGACACCCCTGTCCGCACTAGACTCCGGCCTCGATCATGGAAAAAGTTTTTGTGACAGGCGCTGCCGGTTTCATTGGCAGCAACCTTGTTGACCGGCTGCTGGCCGGCGGCAAACACGTCGTCGGCTGGGACAATTTCTCCACCGGCCAGCGTGAATTTCTGGCATCGGCGTCAGCCAATGCCCAATTCGAACTCATCGAAGGCGATTGTCTGGATTTGTCCGCGTTGATCCGGGCGATGGAGGGATGTGATTTCGTTTTTCATCTGGCGGCGAATGCAGACGTCCGGTTCGGCCTGGACCACCCGCACAAGGATTTTCAGCAAAATGCCGTTGCCACTTTCAACGTGCTTGAGGCCATGCGCGCCAACGGGATCAAAGGCATCGCATTCGGTTCCACCGGCAGCGTCTATGGCGAAGCGGAAATTTTCCCCACGCCCGAAAATCATCCATTTCCGGTGCAAACCTCCCTGTACGCGGCCTCGAAGCTCGCTTGTGAAGGATTTATTCACGCTTACTGCGAAGGCTACGGATTTGAAGGTTACATTTTCCGGTTTGTCTCCATTCTCGGCGAACGCTACACCCATGGTCACGTGTTGGATTTTTACAAACAACTGCTCGCCCACCCCGGCCACTTGAAAGTTTTGGGCGATGGCGCACAACGCAAATCCTATCTTTACATTGGAGACTGTCTCGACGCCATGTTGCACGTTGTGGATCGTGCCACAGCCAAACAAGCCAGGCACCGCGTGGAAATTTACAACCTCGGCGCTGATGAATACGTGCAGGTCAACGATTCCATCCGTTTCATCTGTGAAGCGCTGAAATTAAAACCGCGCCTCGAATACAGCGGCGGCAGCAAGGGTTGGATCGGCGACAACCCGTTCATTTTTCTCGACACCAAAAAAATCCGCGCCACCGGCTGGAAAACCACGCTCACCATCGAGCAATCCATCATCCGCACGCTCCAATGGCTCCAGCAAAACCAGTGGGTGCTTCAACGCCGATGAATGTCACCGTCCTCGGCCTCTGGCACCTTGGCTGCGTCACCGCTGCGTGTTGTGCGCGGCATTTTCAAGTTGTCGGACTCGACTTCGACGAGGCGAACATCGCCAAACTTGATTCCGGCCAGGCTCCGCTTTTCGAGCCGGGGCTGAATGAACTCATCACGGCCGGACTTGCCGCAAAAAAACTTTCCTTCACCGCCGATCCCAAAATCGCGTGCGCCCGCGCCGACATGCTCTGGCTTTGCTACGATACGCCGGTCAATGAAGACGACGAATCGGATGTGGACTTCGTTCTTGCCCATCTCCGCCGTGCGCTGCCGCATTTGCCCAAAGACGCGCTGGTATTGATTTCCGCCCAACTGCCCGTCGGCACCTGCCGCCGGCTGGAAGCCGAATTTCCGCAATTTCATTTCGCCTGCTCGCCCGAAAATCTGCGGCTGGGCCGGGCGATTGACGCGTTTGAAAAAGCCGGGCGCGTTATCGTCGGCATCCGTGACGACGCGAAAAAAGCGCTGCTCGAAAAACTGTTCGCCCCGTTCACTCCGCAAATTTTATTCATGCGCACCGAGTCGGCCGAGATGGTGAAGCACGCCCTTAATTCATTTCTCGCGCTTTCCATCACGTTTATCAACGAGATTGCGCGATTGGGCGAACACGTCGGCGCGGACGCCAAGGAGGTTTCCGCCGGTTTGAAAAGCGAACCGCGCATCGGGCCAAAGGCCTATCTCGGCCCCGGCGGGCCATTTGCCGGCGGCACACTCGCGCGGGACGTGGTCACGCTGACCAAACTCGCCGCCGCGAACGGCGAAAAAATTTCCGTCATTCCGGCCATCACGCAAAGCAACGATCTACATCGCGGCTGGATGTTGCGGCGGTTGCAATCGCGGCTCGGGAATTTGCGGGGCAAAACCATCGCCGTGCTGGGCCTGACTTATACCGTCAACACCGACACCCTCCGCCGCAGTGCCGCGGTGGAACTGTGCCGGGACCTGCTGGCGGCTGGCGCCGGGGTTCGCGCCTTTGATCCGGCCGTGAAACAGCTGCCCGCGGAACTCGCCCCGGTGCGGTTGGCGGCGCAAATCGCCGATGCGGTGAAGGGCGCGGACGCCGCCGTCGTTTGCACCGAGTGGCCTGAATTTCGCGGGGCGGATTGGGCGCAAATTGCCCCAGCCATGCGCCAGCGCATTTTTGTGGACGCCAACCGTTTTTTGGAAAAGGAATTGAAAAACCTGCCCGCGGTCGAACATCTTTCCGTTGGTCGCGTTTGAACATGAAGCTTAAAGGCATCAATGCGCTCATCACCGGTGGCAGCCAGGGACTCGGTAAAACCATCACCGGGCATTTCCTGCGCGAAGGCGCGAACGCCGTCCTTTGCGCGCGCGGGGAAAAGGAGTTGCTCGCCACGCGCGATGAACTGGCAAAACAATTTCCTTCGCGAAAAGTTTTGGCACGAATTTGCGACGTTTCCAGCGAAACCCAGGTAAACGAACTCGTCGCGTTCGCGTTGCGTGAACTCGGCCCGCTTCACGCGTTGGTGTTGAACGCCGGTATTTACGGCCCGATGGGCGCGACGGAATCCGTTTCGCTCGAAGAATGGCGTCGCGCGATGGACATCAATCTTTACGGGGTGTTGCTCCCGTGCCGCGCGGTCATTCCCCATTTCAAAAAAGCCGGGCGCGGCAAAATTGTCGTCCTTTCCGGCGGCGGGGCGACGAATCCGTTGCCCAACATCAGCGCGTATGCCGCGTCAAAAGCCGCCGTCGTCCGGCTGGTGGAGACCCTGGCGGAAGAACTGAAAAATTTCCACGTGGACGTGAACGCCATCGCCCCGGGCGCTTTGGCGACACGGCTGGTGGATGAAGTTCTGGCGGCCGGGCCGGATAAAGTCGGCGCCGCGTTCTACGAGAAGAACAAGCAATGGAAAGATAAAGGCGCCACACCGCTTGAACTCGGCGCCCGTCTGGCAGTTTATCTGGCCAGCCGCGAGAGCGACGGGATTTCCGGCAAACTCATCAGCGCCCAGTGGGATCCGTGGGAAAAGCTCCACGAACTCAAGGGCGATTTGAGCGGCGATATTTACACGCTGCGCCGCATTGTGCCGAAAGATCGCGGCAAAACCTGGGGCAATAAATGAATTACGCGATTGTAGGTTGCGGATTGATTGGGAAAAAACGACTGGCCGGTTTGCCCGCCGGCTCAAAACTCGTCGTGGCGTGCGACACAACTCTGGCGCGCGCCGAAGAATTGGTGAAGCTTGCCAAAACCGGCCACGCCGTTGCCGATTTCAAACAAGCCGTCGCCGATCCACAGGTGAATGCAGTGATCGTGGCGACCATCAATTCCGCGCTGGCCGGGGTTGCCGCCGCCGCCATCCGCGCGGGCAAACACGTCATCGTTGAAAAACCAGCGGGCGTTTCCGTGAAGCAGATTGACGAATTGATTTCGCTCGCGGAGAAGCACGGCGTTTGCGTCCGGGTCGGGTTCAATCATCGTTATCATCCGGCGTTCATCAAGGCGCGGGAAATTTTCGGGTCCGGCGTGATGGGCGAATTGATGTTTATTCGCGCGCGTTATGGCCATGGCGGGCGCATCGGTTATGACCAGGAATGGCGCGCCGACCCGAAATTTTCCGGTGGCGGTGAATTGATTGACCAGGGAATCCATTTGATTGATCTCGCCGGCTGGTTTCTCGGCGGGTTCAAAAAAATTGACGGCCACGCGGCGACATTTTTCTGGAACATGCCGGTGGACGACAATGCATTCTTGGATTTGCAAACGGCCAAAGGCCAGACCGCGTGGCTGCACGTCAGTTGCACCGAGTGGAAGAATCTCTTCTCCTTCGAGATATATGGCCGCCATACCAAGTTGCACATCGAAGGTCTCGGCGGCAGCTACGGCGTCGAGAAACTCTATCATTACCAGATGAAACCGGAAATGGGCCCGCCGGACACGAAACTGTATGAATTCCCCGGCCCGGACGAGTCGTGGCGAAGGGAGATGACGGAGTTTGAGCAGGATGTTCAATTGAAGCGCACGCCGGACGCCGGCCTTGCGGCAGCGCGCGCAGCACTCCAAATTGTTGAAGAAATTTACAAGAAAAGCGGAATGTCGGATTTATGATCATCGTGCGTTCTCCACTTCGTGTCACGCTGGGCGGCGGCGGGACGGATTTGCCGTCTTACTACGAACAGTTCGGCGGATTTCTCATCGCCGCGGCAATTGACAAATATGTTTACATCACGGTGCATGAAACGTTCGTGCCCGACCTCATCGTCAAATATTCCGAACTGGAGCGGGTGCCGGACGCGGCGCAATTGAAGCACCCGATCTTCCGTGAATCTTTTGCCCTGCTGGGCATGGATGGCCACGGACTGGAATTGGCCTCCATGGCCGACATTCCGGCCGGGACGGGCCTGGGTTCGTCCGGCAGTTTCACCACCGCGCTGCTCAAAGCCTTGCATGCGCACAATAAAAATCTTGTCCATCCGGCCGAACTCGCTGCGCAGGCGTGTGAAATCGAACTGGGACGGCTCAAGGAGCCCATCGGCAAACAAGATCAATACATCGCCGCTTACGGCGGCATCACCTGTTTCAAATTCCTGCCGGACGGCAAGGTCGAGGCCTGGCCGCTGAAGCTTTCCGTTGAGACGCGGGACAATCTCGAAGACAATTTGCTCCTCTTTTTCACCGGTTATTCGCGCTCGGCTTCGGCGATCCTGAAGGAACAGGACCAGAAATCAAAACAGGCCGACGCCGGGATGATGGAAAACCTGCACTTCGTCAAAGACCTTGGCTTGCAGAGCCGGCGCGCGCTGGAAACCGGCAACCTGCATGAATTTGCGCGGATCATGGACGTGCATTGGCAGCGCAAAAAACAGCGCAGCGGCGGCATGAGCAATCCGAAGATCAACGAGTGGTATGACCTGGCGCTGGCCAACGGCGCGCTCGGTGGCAAGCTCATCGGCGCGGGCGGCGGCGGCTTCCTGATGTTTTACGCCGAGGACAAAACAAAACTGCGTCACGCGATGACCCGCGCCGGACTCAAGGAAGTCCGTTTCCGTTTCGATTTCGAAGGCACCAAACTCGTCATCTCGTGAGCGCACCGCTCGACATTCCCGTGGCCATCCTCGCCGGCGGACTCGCCACGCGCCTGCGCCCCGTCACGGAAAAAATCCCCAAATCGCTCGTGCCCGTCGCGGGCAAACCGTTTTTGGCGCACCAGCTCGAATTGCTCCATGCCCGCGGCATCCGCCGCGTGGTATTGTGCCTCGGTTATCTCGGCGAGATGATCCAACGCGATTTTGGCGATGGCCGCGCGTTTGGCATCCGGCTGGATTATTCGTTCGACGGCCCGAAACTGCTGGGCACGGGCGGCGCCATCAAACGCGCGGTGCCGTTGCTCGGCGATGAATTTTTCGTGCTCTACGGTGATTCGTATTTGCCAGTGGAATACCGGCCCATCGCGGAATTTTTCCGGCATAGCGGCAAGCTCGGCCTGATGACCGTTTATCGCAACGAAGGCCGTTACGACACCAGCAACGTCGTCTTCCACGACGGTGAAATCGCGGTTTACGACAAAAAGAACCGTCCGCCGGAAATGCGGCACATTGATTACGGTCTGAGCTTGTTCAAAGCGCCGGTGTTTGAATCCTATTCCGCCGGCCAGGCGTTTGACCTGGCCGAAGTCATGGGCAAACTGGTTCGTGAAAAGCAACTGGCCGGTTACGAAATCCGCGAGCGGTTTTACGAAATTGGTTCACCTGCGGGCTTGGCGGAACTCGAATTGCTGCTACAATCAAAATCACCATGAGCTTTACCAAACAATTCCTTGACGAGGTCCAGAAACTGGTCTCCGAACTAAACCCGGACGCCATTGAAAAATCCGTGGCCGAACTGGCGCGCGTGCGCGAGCGCGGCGGACGGCTGTTCATCCTCGGCGTCGGCGGCAGTGCGGCCAACGCCAGCCACGCGGTCAATGACTTCCGCAAAATCTGCGGTTTTGAGGCTTACGCGCCGACGGACAACGTTTCCGAACTCACCGCCCGTACCAATGACGAAGGCTGGGCCACGATTTTCGCCGAGTGGCTCAAAGGCAGCCGTATCAATGCAAAGGATGGCCTGCTGATTTTTTCCGTCGGCGGCGGCAATCTGGAGAAAAACGTCAGCCCCAACCTCGTCAGCGCGATTCAACTCGCAAAAAAAGTTGGCGCGTCAGTCGTCGGCGTTGTCGGACGCGACGGTGGTTACACGGCCAGGGAAGCGACCGCATGCGTGATCGTGCCGACGGTCAACCCCGACCATGTGACGCCGCACTCCGAGGCGTTTCAGGCGGTGATTTGGCATTTGTTTGTCTCCCATCCCAAGCTCAAGGTCGCCAAAACCAAATGGGAAAGCACGCGGTGAAGTCCGAGGTCCGAGGTCCGAGGTCCGAGGTCCGGCGCGCCGTTTTTCTTGACCGCGATGGCGTCATCAACCGCGCGTTGGAACGTGATTGCAAACCGTATCCTCCCCGAAACCTGGAAGAATTTGAAATTCTGTCCGACGTTCCCGCCGCGTGCGCAAAACTCACGGCCACCGGCTTTCTGCTCGTGGTGGTGACCAACCAGCCGGATGTGGGCCGTGGCACGCTTAAAAAAGAAATCGTCGAGAGCATCCACGCGGAAATGTGCCGACAACTGCCCATTGACCGCGTGGAAGTTTGTTATCATCCGGGCCAGGGCGCGTCGGAATGTGATTGCCGCAAGCCGAAGCCCGGCATGCTGCTGCGCGCGGCGAAGGAACTGGGCATTGACCTTGCGCAAAGCTGGATGGTGGGCGACCGCTGGCGGGACATTGACTGCGGCCACGCGGCTGGCTGCCGGACGATCTTCATTGATCGCGGTTATGCGGAGGAACTCCGGCAAAAACCGCATTTTTCGGCTGGTAATTTGGCCCAAGCTGCGGACATTATCTTACGCGAGTCGGAAAACAGTTGAAATTCACCGCGGCTTTGAATTATGAAAACACTGAAAGATTTGAAGGTTAAGCTTTTCGCCGATGGCGCGGACAAGGCGGGGATGCTCCAATTGAACGTCAATTCGCTCATCCAGGGCATGACCACCAATCCCACGCTCATGCGCAAGGCGGGCATCCATGATTATGAGACGTTCGCCCGCGAAATTTTGCAGCACATCACGGAGAAGCCGATTTCCTTCGAGGTGTTTTCCGATGAATTTTCAGAAATGCGGCGGCAGGCGCTCAAGATCAAAGGCTGGGCAAAAAATGTATATGTCAAAATTCCCATCACCAACACGCGTGATGAATCCTCGCTGCCGCTGGTCCGGGAACTGGCGCTCGAAGGTGTAAAACTCAACGTCACCGCGATTCTCACCCTGGAGCAGGTCGCCGGGGTTGCCAAAGTGCTGAACTCCAAAGTGCCGGCCGTCGTGTCCGTGTTTGCCGGCCGCATTGCGGACACGGGCGTTGACCCGATGCCGCAGATGCGCGAGAGCAAAAAACTCCTGGCCGGTTTGCCCCAGGCGGAATTGCTCTGGGCCAGCGTCCGTGAAGTGCTGAACATTTTTCAGGCGGACGATTGCGGCTGCGCCATCGTGACTGTGCCGCACGACATTCTGGCCAAGACAATGAAGACGACCGGAATGGACTTGAAGAAATTGTCACTCGACACCGTGAAAATGTTTGCCGTGGACGCGAAGGCGGCGGGCTTTTCGTTGTAAACCGCGCGCGGCTCAAAACAATTTGTTGATCGCGTCGAAAACGCTTTCGACTGTCACCGACGCCATGCAGCGCCGTATTTCCTCGCCGCTTCCCTGAATGCCGCGCCCGTCGTAACGGTAAAATTCGAGATTGCGTCCGGCAACAGCCGGGTTTTTCACCAGCACAAACGGATTGCCGTAAGGCTCGATGGGCTTGTTCCAGGTCGGCGTTTCAATGACAACCTGGTTGCGCACGTTCATGGCGGCCGCCAGATGCATCAGCGCCGTGTCCACGCTTAAAAAAGCGTCGCATTTTTTAATCAACGCCGCCGCCTGCCGGAGATTTTGGGTTTTCGGGAAAAACAAATTCTCTCCCCCGCCCGCCGCTGAAATTTTTTCATGGTCGGCCTGTTCCTCCGGTCCGCCGAAAAACAAGATGGCCAGTTGGGGATGGCGCTCCCGGAGACGACGGACCAGTTCCAGGTAATTTCCCAAGGGCCAGCGCCGGCGGGCGAGATTTTTCGTGCCGCCCGAACCGACGTGGACGCCCAACATCGGCCGCCCGGCAAGATTTTGCCCGGCGATGAAATCCGCCGCCCAGACGTGGTCGTTGTCCGTTAAAAAAACTTCGCAACCGTGCCGCGGCAGCAACGGTTTTGCCTTGATTAATGAAAGCAGGGACAGATTGTTTTCGGCACTGTGCCGTGTGTAATCCTGCGGAATGGTCCGGTTCGTCAGCCAGCGGTCAAACGTGCTGGAACATTCATATTCATGGCCGAGCCGTGCCGGCGCATTGATGAATTTCGCCACCAGCCGGTAAAGCCGTCTGCTTTGCGGATGCGTATTGATGGACACGTCATAGCCTTGCGCGCGGAATTTTAACAGGGATCGGAGTGAGCCGATCATGGAATCTGAAATGAAGTTTTTTTGGTGGGTGGCGTTGAGATGCGGGTTGCCTTCGAGCAAACCCTTCGAGCCGCGCCAACGCACGAGTGCGTCAATGGTCGCGTCCGGAAAATTCGCGCGCAACTCGTGGATCAACGGCGTGGCAAACAGCGTGTCGCCGATGCCCGCGAGCGAAATGACCAGAATTTTCATTTGTTTTCATCCTGGCAGGGCTGACCTGCCGGTCAGCTTGGACGCGCGGTAGCGCGTCCCTGCCATTTTCACAGCCGGGAAATTTTTTCCAGCAACGCGGTCGTGGATTTACCAGGAACGAACGGAATGATCATGATTTTCCCGCCCGCCGATTCCACCGCTCGCCGTTCGTCCTGGTTCAACGTGTCCAGGGTGTAATCGCCGCCTTTGACGTAAATATCAGGTTTGGCGGTCGAAAGGAATTTTGTGGCGGTCTTTTCCGCAAAAATGCAGACCCCGTCCACGCTTGCCAGTGCCGCCAGCACAGCGGCGCGGTCGGCTTCGACATTTACCGGCCGGCCCGGCCCCTTCAACTTCCGCGTGGCTTCGTCGCCGTTGATGCCGACCAGCAGCGCGTCGCCAAAGTTGCGCGCCGATTCGAGGTAGGTCACATGACCCAGATGAAGGATGTCGAAACAGCCGTTGGTGACGACCAGTTTCCGGCCACTGGCGCGCATGGCCACCCGCCACGCCGGCAATTTGTCCCACGCGATGATTTTCTCACGGAAGTTCACGCCGTTATTTTGCCTTCACCCCGCCGGATGGCAATGATTTATACTAACTTGCAAT
>PLAY01000032.1 GCA_003134375.1 Limisphaerales bacterium
GGTGGAGGCGGCGGGAGTTGAATTCAACAGGGAAGAAAAATAATTTTTCGTTGTCATGCGCGGTGCGTCACAAAGTCGGTGTCAATAAAGGTGGTAGTGCGTGTTTTGTTTTTTTGTAGCTCGCCGGTCATCACGCACCGCAACGCATGAAATGACCGCTTGCGTGTCCCGTCTTGTCCCGTCCTCGGCAGGGGGGCGGGGGGGGGGGGTGNNTGCTCGCGGCTGCCGTGGTGATTTGTCTCGATGGGTTCATGCGCGCGAAAATTTACTACAAAAGGGCTTCGTTGATTCGTTCACCTGATCGTCGGCGCAGTTCGTGACGATGAACATGAAGATTCTTCACCACTCTGCATGTAACGCACTTCTCGCCGGGCATGGAAACTTCGTGGACGTAAATTGTTTTCCCGGAGTCCAGATGTTTGAACGACCAGAACTCGCCGTCCTGTGACACTTTGAAATCGTTTTGCGGCGCATTATTTCTCAAAAATTGCGCCAGACTTTCGGTTGAACCGTTCGCGCGAANNGGCCCGAAGACCAGCAGCAGCCGCAGTTTAGGGCAAAGCAGCAACAAGCGGTAAAACCACGCCACGTCTCGCTCGACCATCTGGCGAAATTCCTTGGCGTTCGTCGTCCTGTTTTTCAGCATGGCCTTCGTGGGACGGTATGAAACGTCAAAATGCGCGGCGCTTCCGTTCTCGTAATCCAGTCCGAGCAGCGCCAAGCCCACACGCCACGGCGCGAACCATTCATGCGGCGGCGTGGACTGGTTGAAATAATTTTTCAGCCGTCTTTTCCAGTCAGCGGCATTTTGGACGGCGTTCCAGTTGCGATCAGGCCGGAATTCACCGGAGGAAGGATTTACGCCAACGGTCGCAACTATCGCAGTGGCTGGATTCCCGAAAAATGGAATGGGCCAGTGCGAATCTGGATAGGTGTTCGCTGGAAAATCACCACGACTTTCGCGCCAGTCATGGAGGACTTCCGAAAGAAACTTTGAAATGGCCAATTTATCTTGCATTGCTCGGTGCTAAAATGCGGTGGTAATTGATTGTCAACCTTGTGGCAAGAGCCGCAAAGACAAATCCTTTCGATGTTGTCAAATCAGTTGATTCCGGCTGAAATAAGGGTGTGAAAGTTCTCCACACCGCAGACTGGCAACTCGGTGCCCGCTTCAAACAATTCGGCGAGAGGGCCGTCGAATTGCGAGAGGCGAGATTTACCACCTTACGTCGTGCGCTTGAAATTGCACGCGACCGCAAGGTGGATGCGTTTGTAATCGCCGGCGACTTGTTTGAGGATAACGAGGTTGATGATGCCGTCGTGAAGAAGGCGGTAAGCCTCTTTTCCGACTTCGGCAGTTTTCCCACATTCATCCTGCCGGGCAATCACGATCCGTTCATCGGGCCTGGTTCGGTCTGGAATCGTGCGAGCTTCCAGAACGCTCCCAAAACCGTGCGGGTGTTTCGCAATGCGGAGTTCGCGGAATTGGAGGGCGGATTCATTCTTGCATCGCCACTCATGCAAAAAAAATCCACGGTTGACCCAAGCCTCAAACTCGTTGAACTGGCAACGCAGTTGCCGGAAGATAAAATCAAGGTGGGAGTCACGCACGGCAGCCCGGACATTCCGAGTCTCCGCGAGGACAACGATTTTCCGATTGCCAGGAACGCAGCAACGCGGGCGCAACTCGATTTTCTTTGCATTGGGCACTGGCACAGTTGGCTGTTGGAAGACAACGGGCGAATGCTGATGCCCGGCACGCCGGAGCCGGATGCCTTCGACCGGCGCGATTGCGGCGCGGTCGCGCTGGTAGAAATTGTTGGTCGGGGATCGCAACCAACAATCGAGAAAATTTCCGTAGCGACAATGTGCTGGCAATCCTTTGATTTCAATTTCCTGGAGGCAGACGCCGCCCGGCAAAACCTCCAAACTACGTTGGCGGCACTCAGCGGGCGAAAGAACCAATCGGTCGTGCGAGTTCGTGTGCGTGGAACGGCTGCGCGAGAAGTTCTGGCGTCCACGCGCGTGTGGCTCGATGAAACTTTGAAATCATTCCCGTTTTCGCAATTGGATGACGAGAGCGGCCTCGCCTTCACACCTGCCGAACTGGATTTTCTAAAGGCTAATCATCCCATCCTTGCGCAGGTTTTCGCAGATTTGGATCAGATGGCCGCTCTCACCATCGGGACGCGGAACGATTCAGCATCTGCCGAACCGTTGTCGCCAACCGACAAGGACAAACTCTTGAGCGACGCCTATATCGAACCTACGGCTCTAAAAGCAGCACATTTCGATCTAGCGCGTCAGTTGTTGCTTCAGAACTTGCAGGAGGCCGGATGATCATCGAATCCATCGAGCTTGAACACGTCGGGCCATTTCGGAATAAGGCGTCCATCGGTCCCCTGCGTGCAGGCATCAACGTGCTGGCGGCTCCGAACGAAACCGGGAAAAGCACCTTTGTGCGAGCCGCTGCCCGCGCGCTCTTCGATAAACACACATGCAAAGACGATGAAATTCGGTCGCTTCAACCAGCAGGGAGCGAACTCGCGCCGCAGATCACGGTGGTGTTCGAGCATGGAGGAAATCGGTATCGAGTTGAGAAGCGGTTTCTCAACAGTCCCGAAAGCCACTTGAGCGAGTGGCGCAACAACGCCTGGCAATTGTTGGCTGACGCCGATGCCGCCGATGAGCGCGTGCAGAAGCTTTTGCAGTCAAGCGTGCCGGGGCGAGGTGCGACGAGGGCAGCCCATTGGGGAATGCTTGGCTTTCTTTGGGCGCGTCAAGGTGAAGCGAGTGAATGGCCATCCTGGGAAGGCGAAACAGGCCAGATGATTCAGACGCGTCTGGTGCGCGTGGAGATTGACCCCAAGATTGAACACCTGCGTGACGTGCTCTGGGAAAATTACTGCGAGCTGTTCACGAACACTGGTCGCGCAAAAGCTCGCGGGCCACTTGAACAACTCGAAGGCCAACTAGGAAAAGTTGATGCGGAACTGAAGAACATCACGCAACAGCGGCTCGAACTCGAATCTTTGCAGCGCCAATTTGCCGAGCTTGGGCCACGAATTGGAGTGCTGGAACAAGAGGTCGCGACACGCGAACAGGAGGCAAACACTTTACGGACGCAAGCGTCGCAAGCAGAACTGGCTGTCCATGAAATGCAGCAGCGCCAAGGTGAACTCGATACAACCAAGGAGAAACTCGAAGCAGTAATCGCCGACATTGAACAGCTTGCCAAATGGACGGAGAAATTGAAAGAATCGAAGTCCGACCTCGCCCAGGCCAACGACGCGCTGAACGATGCTGCTGCGAAGGAAGAATCAGCCAAACAACGCGTTTCCACGGCTCAGCAGGAACTCGACGAAACTTCCGGGCGGGTAAAGCAGTTGAATGAGAAATCTGAACGCACAGCCAATCTGCTCAAACTCAAGCACAGTGAGGTTTCATATACCGTCACGGGGAAACTTGTTAAAAAAGCCACCACACAGAACGAACGTGTTCGGGAGCTGCGTGCGCAACTCGACAAACTCCCGACCATCACACCTGCAAAACTCAAGAAGCTCCAAGAGTTGGACGAGACGATCCGTAGCCATGAAACGAAGCTCGAAGCCATCGGCTTGACAGTTGAGCTGCGGCCAGAAGGTGCCGCAAAGTTGACCGTCACGCGCGAAGGCAATGCGGAAAAACTGACACTCAAGGCGGGTGGGATGGAAACGCTAAAGGCGGCACAAAATCTGGATTTGCACCTGACGGGTTGGGGACGGCTTCGCATTCGTTCCGGCGCGGCGGAATTGAGCGCATTGGTCAAGGAATTGGAAGAGAACCGCGAAGCACTGCATGAACAACTAGCCTCGGTTGCCTGTGCCAAAGTCGGTGACGCTGAAGCAGCCGTCTCAAAACGACGTGATTTGCAAAAAGAGCTTGAAGCCGCAGAAGAAAAGCTCAGCGAAGCCCTCGAAGATTTCGAGACACTGGAAGAACTGGCATCGGCACTCGCGTCACTTGAGCGACAGGCGAAGGCTCTGCGCGAAACGCTTTCACCCACCGCCAGCGAGGCCAAGATGTCGGTCGCGGAACTTGAGTCGGATGCAGAGCGGCTCAACGTTTCCCTGAAGAAGGAACAGGAGGCTCATTCTGCCGCGTCGCGTGAATTGAAAAAACGACGGGAAGAAACCGAGCAATGCGCCAGCACGCGCGAGGAAGCCGGCAAACAGAAGGTGAAGTTGACAACCGAGGGGAAGGCGATTGAGGAACAAATCACCGCTCTACAGGCACGCTACTCGAAAGGGTTGGATCAGGCGAAACGGGACGCCCAGAGCGGATTCGTAAAAGCCGAAGCGCGGCACGATGAGGCGAAGAAGAAGTTACCGCCCGACGCTGAAAAGCTGCCGGAGCGTAACCGACGGGCAGCCGCAGCATACGAACAGGTGCGGACAGAATTGGAGAATCGTCGCCGCGACTACAACAAACTTGAAGGGGCGCTGCAAACCCGGGGCGCAGAGGGTCTCTACTCAAAGGAATCATTGCTCCTTGAACAGCAGGAAACCTTGATTCGACAGATCGAGGGCTTGCGCGCCAGGGGGTGGGCCGCGCGGTTGGCGCACGATTTAATCCAGTTCCGCAAACAGGCTGCAACCCGTTCAGTTCTTGGGCCGTTAGAGGCTCGACTGGCCGGAACTTTTGCAGAAATCACGCACGACGCGGAACGCCGCGTCTTCTTGGACGAACATCTGCAAGTTGCCGGCGTCGGCACGAGCCGCGAGGCCATGATCGCTTTCGCACACCTGTCCCAGGGCGCCAAAGAGCAATTGCTCCTTTGTCTTCGACTTGCGGTCGCGGGCGAAGTGGCTTCAACCGGGCATAATCTGGTCGTGCTCGATGATGTGCTGGTAAACACTGATGGACAGCGGCAACAGCGGGTGCTCGATCTGCTTCAATCCTCCAGTGCCAGTCAATTACAAATCGTGATTCTGACATGCCATCCCGAAAACTATCGTGGCGTTGGGGAAGTGGCGGAGATTCGTTTGGCATAGGGGACAATTTCAGGCGACGAGTGCCAGCAAGTCCTAGTGTATGGACTGCCAAGGTTGGTCAAGGTTGATGGCGCGGATGATCTTGTGGCCCTTTGTGGGTGAATATCGCCGAGGGTGGCGAGTCCACCGTGGGATATTCAAGAGAAGCCAGCTCCTTGCCCAACAACTTCATAGTCAGGCAGCCACGTTTTCATAGGTCAGGTTGAAGATGAAGTCGCCGAGTTTTTTCCGGAAATTATCGTCGTCGCTGTATTTCTTATAGAGGTCAAGGTGGTCGGCGATGATGTCGTTCATCACTCGTTTGAGCGCGCTGTTGTGTTCAATGCGCGCATTCTGGATGTCCGAATTTTTGCGCGCGTGCTTGTAGGCGCGGTCAGCGGAAACCTTGGCCGGGATTTCCTCAGTGATGACCTTGCGGATTTTGTCCTCGTCCTTCCACTCAATGCCGCCGAAATGTTCGTTCCAGGAATTAAGAATGTTGCTGAGTCGGTCCAGTTCCGGTTCGCCCTTGCCGCCCGCCTTGCCCATCGGGACAGGTTCGATTTCGGCGTCCTTGTCCGGGGGTGTGATCGCCAACTGCGCCTGCACTTCGAGGCGATAGCTGTCCATATTCACACTTTCGATGATGCCTTGGGACAAGTCTTCCTCCCTGGGCGAGGGCAGTTTGGGAATGAGGAACGTGAGGAAGGTGGACAAATATTCCCATTCTGGAAACGTGTAGGGCAGGACGGACGCGAGGAAGCTGTAGGTGCGGGCAAACATCTTGGCGTTCCCCTTGAACTCAACCTGCGTATCCTCGTCGAGGTCTTCGCGGTAACGCGTGACACAGGCCTCGAGGATGGGGTCCAGTTTGTCGCGGTCAGCGCCATCCAAATACAGGCCGACGAAATTCTGCACTTGCGACCAGTCGTAAACCTGAGCCCCGTCCAAACTGTTTTTGAGGTCGTGGAGTTTGTTGGGGTCGGTCTCCTTGCTCAAAATGGTGGTGCGGTAGTAATCCGCGAACGCGGCCTCTATGGTGTCCACGTCATTCTCGAAATCGAGCACGAAGACATCCCGCTTCTCCGGGTGCGCGCGGTTCAAGCGTGACAAGGTTTGGACGGCCTTGATGCCGGAAAGCACCTTGTCCACATACATCGTATGCAACAGCGGTTCGTCGTAGCCGGTTTGAAATTTCTCCGCGACGATTAGAAAGCGATACGGCTGCTTGCGCGGAATGCCCTTCACTTCATCGGCGGCAAAGGTTTCGACAATCTTGGAACTGGCGAAGCCGTTCATTTTAGCTTCGTTGACCTTGGGATCGCCGGCCCATTCGTGTTCGCCCGAAAATGCGACAATGGCCTTCCACGGACTCTTACGTTCCTTGAGGTAGGCGTCGAATGCCTCCTTGTAGAGCATCGCCTGCTTGATGCTCTTGCACACGACCATGGCACGGGCCTTGCCACCGATTTTTTTCTTGGCGATGACCTGGTCGTGAAAATGGTCAATCATGATTTCCGCCTTCTCGCGAACCGCATGTCGGTGGCCTTCGACGTAAGCCTTCAACTTCTTGTTGGCCCGGCGCACATCGAACTCCGGGTCTTCTTCAATTTTCTTCGTCAACCGGCAGTAGCTATCCACGGGCGTGTAATTCTTCAGCACATCCATGATGAACTCCTCCTGGATGGCCTGCTTCATGGTGTAACTATGGAACGGACGGAACGAGCCGTTTGACTGGCGTTCGCCAAAAAGTTCGAGCGTCTTGTTTTTCGGTGTGGCGGTGAAGGCAAAATAACTCGCATTGGGCAGCATCTTCCGCGTCTCCATGATGCGAATGACCTTATCCTCCGTGGTTTCCTCCTCCGCTTCCTCACCGTGCTCGGAAAGTGCCATCTGCATTTTGGCGGATGCGCGCCCGCCCTGGCTGGAGTGGGCTTCATCAATGATGATCGCAAACTTTTTGCCGCGATGCTCGCTGCCGATTTTGTCGAGGACAAAGGGGAACGTCTGGACGGTGCAGATGATGATTTTTTTGCCGTCGCGGAGAAACTTGGTGAGCTGGTTGGTCTTGGAGGCGGACTCGCCCTCTTTCACCGCGCCGATGGTGGTGGACACCTGGGCAAACTGTTTGATGGTGTCGCGGATTTGCTTGTCGAGAATCCGGCGGTCGGTGACAACGATGACGGAATCGAAGATTTCCTTGCCGGATTTCTCCAGACCGACCAACTGGTGGGAGAGCCAGGCGATGGAATTACTTTTACCGCTGCCTGCGGAATGCTGGATGAGATAGCGCCGGCCTGCACTGCGCGACTTGGCATCACCGAGAAGTTTGCGCACCACGTCGAGTTGGTGGTATCGCGGGAAAACCTGCTTGTATTTTTTCCGCCCTTTGTCGTCCTTCGTTTCCGTAACCTGCGCGTAGTTTTCCAAAATTTCGCTTAAGCCCTCGCGCGTGAGGATTTCTTTCCAGAGATAATCTGTCTGGAGTCCATTCGGATTGGGCGGATTGCCCGCCCCGTCGTTATAGCCTTTATTGAAAGGCAGAAACCACGAATCTTTGCCCTTCAAATCCGTGCACATTTTCACTTCATGGTCGTCCACGGCGAAATGAACCGCACACCGCTTGAACTGGAACAGCAACTCGCGCGGATCGCGGTCGCGTTTGTATTGCTCAACGGCGTCCGCGACGGTCTGCTTGGTGAGCTTGTTCTTCAACTCAAAGGTGATGATGGGCAAACCGTTGATGAAGATGCAGAGGTCAAGCGCCAGCCGAGTCGAGTCCTTGCTATAACGTAACTGGCGCGTGACACTAAAAATGTTGGATTTGAAAAGCGCGGCGGCTTTGATATTGCCGGGCGATGGGCGGCCGTAAAACAGAATCACGGATGCCGGGCCGTGCTTCATGCCATTGCGGAGGACATCAATCACGCCACGTTTGGCAATCTCACCTTGGAGGCGATGCAGGAACTGCTGGCGCTTTGGGCCGTCGCTGTCGAGACCGAGCGTTTCGACGACTTTGGGTTGTGTGTCGTTGAGAAAAGCGAGGAGGTTGACGAGATCCACCGCGTGTTCCCGGTCGTAATCCTTGGGATCGCCAATGTTATAGCCAACTCCGGCGGGTGTGCCGGTTTCGCGGAGTTCAACAGACTTGGTGAGCGCGGCATCAGTGTGACCGGCGAGCGCCGTAACAATCAGCGTTTCCAATCCCTTTTCGCTGGTGTCGGTCACGCCCATATCAGCTTACAACCAGCCTTGCTCTGCAAGCCGGTGGTGGGCGAGCGCAATATGTTCCCCCGACATGATTTTTCTCTTTCGGGTATTCCAAGCGTGGACATTGGAAACAACCGTGTCCACATCCGTAGCGCCTTCATGGACGGCGACCCAATGAACCGTGGAGAGCAGTTCCATGCCGTAAGGCGATTCGTAGCCCTCGACGAGTTGAGCCACCCGGTTCAAACGCTGGAGGCTCGGCTCACTGGTGTCGGGGTGTTCACGCAGAAACCCCTCCGCTTCCTCGACAGCACCCGGCTGCAACAAAATTTCCGTATCCGGCTTGTTCCGGCCATCGGCAAAACCGAGTGTGAAGTGGCCCTCAAAGCGGTGGAGCAAATGGCGGAGATTGTCCGCATAGGGACCGTAGGTTTCCTTGGCGAAACGGAGCCGGAGCGGTTCGCCGGCTTCCTGAAGGAAATACAGCAGCTTGTGGATTTCCAGCAACGTGAGCTGATAGCCCAGCGCGAAATACTGCTGCCAGATTTTGATCACGATGGCGCGGCTCGGATTCATGGCCGGGCGCGGCGTGCGATGGACGATGTTTTCGGCGCTAGGCGCGCCCTTGGGCGGAAACACCAGCACATTGACATCCTTCAGTTCGCCAAGAATCGCCCGAATCCGGGGCAGGACTTCCGCCCAATCCAGCCCGCCATTGCCGCAACCGAGCGGTGGCAGGGCAATGCTGCGAATGTGGTGTTTCGCAATCTCCTGCACGAGCGCGTGCAAACCGGATTCGATGTCCTCCATCCGCGACGGCGAGCGCCAGTGGCGCTTGGTGGGGAAATTGATGATGTAGCGCGGCTGGAACATTTCGCCGCGCTCGAAGACGTGCATTTTGCCCGGCTGCACCAGCCCGGCCTCACAGGCGTGGCGATATTCCGCGAACATTTCCGGGAATTTTTTGCTGAACTGCAACGCGATGCCCTTGCCCATAACGCCCTCGGTGTTCACCGTGTTAACGAGTGCGTCGGCCTCGGCTTCGAGCAGATTGCCTTCGACAAGTTTGAGCATGGTCATGTTCTTCATAAATTATAATACCACTTTGGCTCGATTGTCACGCCCGGACGGTGGGCAGCGCCAGCAATAATCTCACGCACCTGGGCCAGCATGGCCGCATCCAGCACGCCCAGCCGCGCCACAAGTTGCCAGGGGAATTTTTGATGAACCAGAAATTCCGCCTGTTTGCGTCGCATGACGTCAGGATCATTGAGCAACCACTTGCCGCCCCAGCGCCAGGTTTCGACCGCCGCCTTGTCCACGTGGGACAAATCCTTCAGATCGGAATAAAAATCGGTGACGGCCTCCACTGCATGGCCGTTGGTGAAACACCAATGCTCCACCTCGGCAGCCACGGTTTCCGCGTGGGCCACCAGATAAACCACATCCCGCTGGCCACCCTGATACGCGGGCACGCGCCCCTTGTGAATGGCACCCAGCATGGGCGAGCGGTTGGAAAAATAAAACGGAACATAATCGGCCACCACACCGCCTGCGGCCACGGGTTTGCCTGCCAAGTTGGCGACTGGGCGCCGCTTGCGGCGCTCCTTGATGGTGTCGTAGGCGATGGATTGCGCGCATAGCGCCCGGCGCTCGGCCTCTGCATCACAAAACAGGCCATCCTCCCGCAAGATGGCGGAAAGATTGGCGATGTGCGTGATGTGGTAAATCGGAGTCATTTGCCAGCGGCGGCATCAGGGCTGACAGCCTCAATAAATGCAAGAGTATTGATAAATTTGCCAGCGATTTCAGGCACGATGGGTCCCAGCCGCCGAAATTTATTCTTAATGTCTATGATTCTAGCTGCGCGGTCAGTCCAATCTCTTGTCCAATTCACACAATACGGCTTCCACGCCAACTTTGTTTTATGAGGTGGGCTGTATTGAGTCCACGCTGATTTTGATTGAATCGGGTTAAACACATACTCAGCCGACGGAGTCAGATGAACGCCAATCCAATCGGACTGCTCATGCCATGAGGCTGCTTCATCAATTGCTTTGCCGACGAAGATGCTGTCACGAATCTCGAACTCACCGAATGCTGTCGCGCCGCGCACGGGAATCTCGGATTCGATGGATTCCGGAATGAGCCATTGACAAAGCTCGCCGTGAACTTCGATAGCGGCCGACGTCTCAATCTCGGAACAAAAAGTGAAGATTGCGATGGTGTCGGATATGCTTTTCACCTCAACTGGTTCGACTATTCGTCCGCGTCGTTTTTCGTCCGCTCTTGATCTGACGCCTTCAATCAATCTGGTCAGGCTAGGAATCGCGTCCTGCTTGCGGTCATAAACACCCTTCCACCCCAGCACGTCGAGGAAGGTAACAACACCGGCAGTCCGTCCGCTCTGGGCAAATTTGCTCACTTAGTATCCTTTCCAGACGCCACCTGACGGCACATTCTGCTCGGTATGGCTGACCCAATCGGCTAGTTCCTGGAGTGCTGCCTGGACTTGTGGCTGGGTCAGACCTTTCTCTGATGCTTGATTCCATAACCACTCCATCCATCCTTCGAGTCCTACTGGGTATTGGATCGAATCCTGCCGGAAATTCATATACAAGAATGGATTTCCACCTTTGTCGCACGGGCCACCGATGGCTATGTGGGAAATTTTCCAACCCAATTTCGTTCGCTGCACGGCATAGGTATCATCGTGCCCCCAACGTCGGGAGAATACCTTGAAAGTGAACACTGCGCCGATGGTTTGGTCCACCGGATCGTCATTCGCGTGCTCATTATCGAGAAATTTGAGCAGGTCTTCAATCGGGTGGAAATGCATATAAAACTCTGGGGCGTCTGGTGCCATATCCCGATTCCTGATCATATAGGCATGATGTTTCGGCTCCTGACCGCGAAGTTTTAGAAGCAGGTGAAGTTTGTGAGCGCGTTCGCCGGCCTCCATGATCCACTCGCGCACCTTGTCATCGGTGCGTGATTCGGCCATCGCTTGGCGCGCTTTATTCATCCGCTCCACAATCTCCGCACGGATCGTTTGTTCGTTCGCGTTTAATTGAATGCTCATATTCAGTTCAGTTTTGTTCGACGGTGGCGAGTTCCTCTGGTTCTTCGGCGTCATCGGCCTCAATTTCCGTGATCGCTTCGGCCACTGGCAAATCAGCGGGCAGCTTGGCGGCGGCGGCACGGACATCGAGCTGGCCGGTGACTACGTCGGCGACGAGGCGCGTGCGGTATTCGCGGATCAATTCAATCTCGCGCGCAGCACGGGCAACAGCGGCATCGAGCGTTTTGGTTTGTTGCTGAACCGCGACAATTATTTTCTGTTGCTCGTCAACGGGTGGTAGCGCGACTTTGAAATGCGAAACATCACCGCACGTCAAAGCCCCTTTGGTGCTACCCGAATCATCACTGATGCGCCGAAGTTCACGGTATGCAGCAGAAAGGAAAAGTTGGAGGTAATCCGCCGAGGCGAGTTTGGTGCTTGGCGTGATATAGGCCATGTGCTGGTTTATGGTTGCCTCGATGCGAAGAACAGCCGCAGTTCCGCGCGTCTTGCCTTGGCCGGTAATCGCGACGAGCACGCTTCCGGCGGGAACGCGCGGCAAATGGCACTCTTGAAGCGCCACGGGTGTGACGAACTGTTTTGCCTCAGTGACCGGACTATGATTTACACACGAACTGTTTAGCCAGGGATACGAGCCGTTGCTCCAGTAAGCCGGATTAGCCCGAAGAGGAGTTGATCCGTTTCCAATTTGCGAGAAATGGCCTATCTGCCAAAGTTCCCATTGCTTCGGTATTTCTCCGAGCCACGCAATACCGGAGGGTTTGAGCGCGGCATTGGGGTTGAGGCCGCGTGTGACTGCACGTTGGATGATAACCTGCTTTTGCTCGTTGAGAAGTTCAATCAACCGCCGCTTGGTGCGGATGAGGTGATTGATGCCTATGTCAGTGTGGGTAAGAAACCGGACGATGGCGGATTGTTCGTCAGATGGCGGCATCGGGAATGGCGCATCCAAAAAAGATTCATCAGTCAATTGCAGGCGTGAAATCCAAATTCCTTTGGAACGGACTTTGAGTTCCCAATTGAATGGAGAAGAACGAACCAACTCGTGAACAAAAGCAGGTGTCATTGAAGCACCGCTACGGATGCGATAGACACCGTAGGCTGAACTGATAATCCCGTGGTGCTGGGAAACTCCGAGTCCACACGCCCATGCCCAGAGGCTGTTGATTACCAAGTCACCCGGCCAACAGAGTTTGTAGCCGAGATAAGATTCTGCCTTGAACATTGTGACCTTCGCCGTCCGGCGAGGCACGACACCTCTTGCCGATGAAACAGTCAGCAGTTCTTCCTGACCGGTGGCGGACCGCTGGTCAATCGGCTGAAAAATAGATTTGCCGCGCTTGATCTCCCAATGACTGGGCGATTTCCGCAGCCATGGAAGCTGGGTATCCTTATATTCTGGATAGGCCGCGAGCTTCATGCAGTGAGCTTGGGGCTGAGGCCGGCCGCCTTCATGTCCTCAATAGTTTCCGGTATCCATTTCAAGGCGGTCTTTGGATTCCGGCGGGCTTTGTAAGAATCGTCCGCGAAATGTTCCGCGACCTTAGCGGCAATTTCATCCGCCGTGCCACCTTCCAGCAGGCACTTCCAAAGGTAGTTGTCGTATGGATTGCTCGGAAACTTGACGGCAGCTTTGGATTTGGTCTGCTCCACCGGGATACCGGCGATCTCGTTGAGCCGGTCGGGATTCCAGACTTGTTTGGCGATGGCGAGGTAAAGTTTCTGCCGCGTTTCGAGGTCCGCCTTTTTGAAGTCTTCATGCCCGACAAAGGGCAAACCCGCCTGCTTCAATTTTTTGAGCGGCGGATGGTTGGCGTAGGCGCTCGGATTGAGCGACTGCGCCAGCAAATTCTGTTTCAGGTAATGGAACAGCTTGCCATTTTCGGGTTTGTCCTCGTCGGTGTAGGACAGGTCGCCGTAGCTTGCGTTGAACGTTTTCGGGAGGAGGAGCAGGCCGCCGATGCGGTTCCGGTATTCGTCAAAATCCGCCTCGTGCGTGAACTCTTCCTTGTGATCTTCCCAGTGGTCGGCCCAGATGTGCTCCACCTCGTAACTGTTCTTGCCCCGTTCGGCCATGTATTCATCAAAGTGCGAGTCGAGGCCGCCCCGGACTTCGAGATAATCGGTCATGCGCGCCAGGAGCCATTTGAACGAGTAGCGGTTCATCTGGTGCAGGCGCAGGGTGGTGTTGGAATCGAAGGTTTCCTCCTCCTCGTCGAGGCGCTGGCGCAGGATGGTCACGAGCTGGCCCACGGACTTGCCGCGAATCTCGCGCATGGCCTTAAAGATATTGGTCTTCACCGTGGAATAGGCAATGGAGCGATAATTCCACAAGCGGCGGGCGATCAGAATATCCACGTAGGCCGCCACGATCTGTAGCTTGCGCAGCCGGGTGGCTTCATCATCGGAAAGGGTCAACGGGGCGAGCAGCAACGGATATTGCAGGGTGAATTCGAGCCACGAGTTGGCATAGACGATCTCCAAGCCCTTGACCGGCTTGAGCGAAGCGCGGATCAGCAGTTCATACTGGCCGGTGTAGAACTTGAAGTCCTGCTCGACCAGGCGGACGTAATCGGCGGATTTGGCGAGGCCGAGACGCTTGCGATTTTCCTCCTCACGCACCCAGCGATGGAACTCGGTGCCGAGGCGGTCGAAGTCGCGTGGGAGCGCATCTTTTTTGCCTTCGCGGATGGAATCGGCGTATTGACTGCGCAACCAGGCTTTGACGGCATCGGCCGGTTCTTCCTTGTCGAGTTCGAGCAGCCGGTTGGTGGTCTGCTTCCAAATGCCATTCACGCGGTCGCGCTCCCCTTCATCGGTGATGTTGGCGATGATGAAACTTTTAAGCATGTCCAGCGGAGCGAGCGAGAGGCCGCGGTCGTTCATGGTCTCGAAAATCGTGTAGGCGTCGTCATCCGAATAGGCGGTAATTTCAACGACGTGGACATTGTTCAGCAACCAGTCGAGGAAATACGGCAGCGCCTGCTCATTGATGTCCGGCGGAAAATTTTCCTCGATCTCCTTGTAACGGGCGACCATGTTGCGGACGGCTTCCGCGTCCTTCGCCCCGGGGTTGTAAGGCTTACCAGAATAGAGCGCGTCAAGACACGGCGCGCGCTCAGGCACATCAATATTGTAGGATTTCTTGCCGTATTTTGTGGAAAGGATGAGGTGGCTGACGTCAACGCGGTCGGCTTCCGTAAGCTTGCGCTGGCGGTGATGGAGATAAACAAAGAACAGTGTCAACGTGGTGAGTCGCTGCTGACCGTCAATGATGTAGCTCTGCCCTTTCTTCTGGCTGAGAATAATGGAGCCGAGAAAGTAGTGGCCGTATTTGGCCACGGCGTCGCGCTCCTGACCGACCTCGTAGTGCTCCTGAAATTTCCCACAGAGGTCGTCAACGAGTTCGACAAGCTGCTTGGTCTGCCACTTGTATTCGCGCTGATAGGTGTCAATGGCGTAGCGGCGGTTGTCGAACAATTCCCAAAGTGTGCGGCCCTTGCCGTCAATGTCGCGGCGCAGAATTTCCGGTGTGGTTGGCGTGCTCATGTCGTATTCAACTTTTTTCGCCGATGACCTCAGCCAAGAGACCTTCGGTTTCGGTTTCGAGCGCCTGGATGTCGGCGCGGATGTCGGCCAACTCGCGTAACGGCTGCGGCTGGTAGAAATAGCGCGTGAAGGAAATTTCGTAGCCGATCTTGGTGGATTTGGGGTCGGGGTCAATCCACGCATCGGGAACATGGGGCAGCACTTCGCGGCGGAAGAAGGCTTCGATGCCGCCGGGTTCCAGCAGCGGCACCTGCTCACTGTCGCGCAGCTCGGTGTCGGGTTCGTATTCGACGACCATGTCTTTGCCGCCAATCTTCACAGGATAACGACCGTGCAACGGGTCGGCTGCCACTTTGTCAGGCCGGTGGACTTCGGCAATCACAGGCGGGGCGGTTTCTACGCGCCAACTCACGGCACGAAGAATGGTTTTTCGCTGGCCGGCGGTGAGTTTGAGGCCGAGTTTTTTGGCCGCCGCATCGAACTGGTCGCGGAAAACATTGTGGTCTTCAAACAGTTTTTCACCAACGACCTCGACTAGGCGGCGTGCGGCTTCGACCAGGGCGTGGTCGTTTTTCCAAGTGTCGGGGTCGAGCAATTTTTTTCGGCGTTTTTCCGGCACGGCGGGTTTGTCGGATTTGCCTTCCTCCTCGCCTTCGGCTCCCGTGTCCTCCACCGGGCGCGACAAAATCTCTTCCAGTTCGGCACGGATGGCGGGGAACGCGTCGTAAAGTTTCTGACCGAAGCGGCCATAAAGTTCTCGGCGCAGGACTTCATCGCCCGCTCCATAGCGGAGCGATTCAATGGCCTTTTTGGTGAACTGACTGTGGAGGCACTGCGGACGCTCGACGGAGATTTTCCAATAGCCAAACGCCTCGTTCGGGAAAATCTTTGACTGCGGGGTTTCTTTGAAATCCAGGAGCGCACGCGTGATGCGGGTTAAATCTTCGGGCGCGAGTTCGCAGTTTTTTTTGCCAAGATTTTTGCGAAGCGGTTTGAACCAGGTGGTGGCGTCAATGAGCTGCACCTGACCCGAGCGATGCGCCGGCTTGTGATTGGTGAGCACCCAGATGTAAGTGGCGATACCGGTGTTGTAAAACATGTTCAACGGGAGCGCGATGATGGCTTCGAGCCAATCTTTCTCAATAACCCAGCGGCGGATATTGCTTTCGCCCTGCCCGGCATCGCCGGTGAACAGCGACGAACCGTTATGAACCTCGGCGATGCGGCTGCCGAGCGGCGTGTCGGATTTCATCTTGGCGAGCTTGTTCACGAGGAACATGAGCTGGCCATCGCTGGAACGGGTGACGAGGCTGAATTCCGGGTTGCCAGCGTGATTGATGATGAAGCGCGGGTCATTCAGATCGGCCTTGCCGCCCATGCGTTCGAGATCGGTCTTCCAACTCTTGCCGTAGGGCGGATTGGACAGCATGAAATCGAACTCGGTTGATGGAAAAGCGTCCTGCGACAGCGTCGAGCCATGCCGGAAATTTTCAGCTTCCTCGCCTTCGCCCTTGAGGAGCAGATCGGCCTTGCTGATGGCGTAAGTTTCCGGCTGCGATTCCTGACCGTAGAGATGAATGGTGACTTCTTTGCCGTGTTCCTTGGCGAGGGTCAGCAGCGTATCTTCTGCGACGGTCAACATGCCGCCGGTGCCGCAAGCGCCGTCATAAACGAGATAGGTGCTGGATTCGATCTGCCCGGCAATGGGCAGAAAAATGAGATTGGCCATGAGCTTCACGACATCGCGTGGCGTGAAATGTTCGCCTGCCTCCTCATTGTTCTCCTCGTTGAAGCGGCGGATGAGTTCCTCGAAAATGGTGCCCATCGCGTGATTGTCGAGCGCGGGCAATTTCTCGCGCCCGTCTTCGTTGAGAACCGGGGTCGGGCTGAGATTGATGTCCTTTTCCAGAAATTTCTGGATGAGCGGCATCAGGATGTCGTTTTCCGACAGCGTAGCGATCTGGTTGCGGAATTTGAATTTCTCGACGATTTCCTGGACGTTTGGCGAAAAGCCTTCGAGGTAGGCTTCAAAATCGGCTTTGAGTTGTTGCTGTTTGTTGCGCGAGGTGAGGTCTCGCAATGTGAAGGGCGAAATGTTGTAAAACGCCTGCTTGGAAGCCCCCTTGAGCGCACCCTCCTGATTGGTGATGCCGGCCTTGTCGAGAATTTCCTTTTGCTTGAGGACAGCAGCCTTGCTGGGTTCGAGCAGCGCGTCGAGCCGGCGGATGACCACCATGGGGAGGATGACGTCGCGATATTTGCCGCGCACATAAATGTCGCGAAGGACATCGTCGGCGATGCCCCAAATGAAGTTGGCGATCCAATTAAGCTGGGTTGAGTCCATGAGCGGTGATGCAGACGGGAAAAGATAAATTATGCTGGTGATGCCGGTGCGGGCGCAAGTTGTGTCGGCGAGTGATCATTTTCAGCGCCAAAAAAGATGCGCCACTTTGCCAGACACAGCGAGCCGAAAATTTCAGTGGTAGGATTCATGCGGTGAGTGCGTGTCGGACTGACAACAGAATCTAAACG
Organism: Limisphaerales bacterium; assembly: GCA_003134375.1. Classification (GTDB taxonomy): domain Bacteria; phylum Verrucomicrobiota; class Verrucomicrobiia; order Limisphaerales; family UBA11358; genus UBA11358. The sequence continues at coordinate 17,386 of PLAY01000032.1, forward strand.
GGGCGGGACATCGGGAGCGCCGACGAAAAAACCACTTCGGGGGCGAAGATTGAACACCACTCGCGGGTGGTGGCGTGGTCGCCAGCCGTGCCGCCGACGAGTTCGTGCCTGCCATTGGAATTTCTGTCAAGAGGCGCGGAACCGGATCAGAGCTTTGCCAACTCGCGGACGATTTGAACCATCCCCATCGTGTCGAGGCCGCAATATTCGTTCAATTGTTGCCGCACGCGCTGACGTTCATCATCATCAATTTTTCCGAATGTCACACGCAGAAACTCCCGGCTGGCCGCGCCGCCTTCTTGAATCGCCAGATTTTCATAGCCCTGGCCGGTCAAGGCCGGCAGCACCGCTTTCATGGACGCGCTGCCGTGCTGTTGCGGATGATAATAACGGAAGCCACGGAACGGCAGCAACAGGTCAACAATGCGCGGCGTCACTTTCTTGAGCCACGGTTTGAATTCCGGCAGCAACTCGCAACATTCATTCAGGCGTCCGATTTCAAAACTCGCGTTGTAAGCCACCACCGAGCCGGTCACCGGCAACGCGTCGCGCAACTGCCGCATGAATTCGGCGCGCGGGTCAACCGTGCCTTCGGCGAGAAATTGCCGATGCACCGGGTCGAACCTCGACTTGGCAACTGGCTGGCGGAGGATATGCAGCGAAAACTGAAATGGAATCTGCTGGAATGGTGATGTCTCATCGAACAGTGGAATCGCCGTGCCGATGGTCTCGAAGTCGAGAAAGCTGGCCGGATATTCAATCTGGCTCAGGAATGCCGCAAGGGCGGGACGATCAACGTGCGGTTTGCCTGCCAGCAGGGCGGCGCGTTGGATGGCTTGGTTGTCGGTGAGCGGAAAATCGGCAGGGATATTTTCCAAATGTTGAACCCCCTGTTTGAGTAACTTAAAACTCTTTTTGCCGCCACGGTAAAGCGTGAAGACGCTGGCTTCCGGCAGGAACGACCAACAGTGATCATGCAACGGACAAGTGTAGGGGTTGTCACAGTGCGCGCCGATTTGGATTTCAGGATGCGTTTTCGCGCCGATGATGCGGTGCATCGCATCAAGTTTTTCCTCCACCTCACGGCTCAAGACGGAGACCGACCGGGTGACATCTTCGAGCGTGAAAAACTTTTGCGGATCAATCGCGCCATGCCGGACAAATTCATTATTGATGTGGGCCAGAAAACATTTGCGCAATTTAATGCCGGCACCAGCCAGCACATACGCCTGAAACGCGATGTCGGGCAAATGGACTTCTTCCTTCAAGCTGGTGGTGGATTTTACCTCGACCAAATCCCAGGCATCGCCGGAAACGGGAACTAGGATGTCGGTCCGGGCGTAGCCGCCATTGAAAACAAAAGCCGCTTCATACAATGGCCGACGCTCACGAATTGCCTGCCGCGTCTGAGCGATGACTTGATCGGGAGCAAAAATGCCGGGGGCGACCATCGTTCCGCCGGGAAATAGTTGTCTGGCCAGTTCGCCGACTTCGGTGCCCTGATCAAATATGGCCAAGGTTGCCTCGTCCGGCGTGGGTATCTGGTCTTTGGCGTTGTAACGAAACCAGATCAACTTGGCGCATTGCAAGCCCATCAAATAAGTGGACTTGGAAATATACGGCGCGCGGGATGCGCTCATATCCAGATGGCCGGCTGCTCGACAAGCTCGTCTTCGGTGTAGTTGTGGGCGCTCATTTACAACACTCCTTCTTTCGCGGCGCAATGCCGGCTGCGTTCTTCAACTCCCGCAATCGCTGCATATAATCGCGCCGCCGTTCGCTGGCCGAACTTGGACAATCGCACCAAGGCAGAGCTTCTTCGTAGCGGGCGATGAAATCTGATTTCTTTGCACCCTTCACGGCGGCAGTAAATGCGGATTCCAATTCTCGGGCGAGTTCAGGCTCAAGTGGGCTGGTGCGGGCGCGGAAACGACTGGCGAGCTTCGCATCAATCGTGGAACGGTTCGTGTGGGCAAGGCTGCTGGCGAGCAGGGGAAACAATCCGACCCTGCCCGGCGCAGGCGACTCGAAGAGTGACGGAGCGAAGTCGTAACGAAACGGTTTCTGACCTGAATCCCAGCGCAGTTCCACACGGCCTTTTGGAGTTCCGCCGGCATGGTCAAAACGTTCTACCGGCGGCGTCACGAGCAACAGCCGAGCGCCAAGTTGCCCGCCTTGGACAAACGCCAGGCGGTCGCCGTTGCGAATCTGGCAGTTCTTCGGATGCAGCAGGTTCTTCCCGTGACAACCCGTGCAACCGAAACTGCCGAACTCCCAGAACGGGTCGGTGCGCGGGTCATCCTTGCGTGGTCGCCGCAGCATCACGATGAACAGGCGGTCACTCATGCGGGATTGTTCTCCGCCACCAGTTCCGGCTTCAGCGCGAGAAACCAGCGGTAGAATTTTGCGGTGTCGTGGAAGGCGGGTAGCCGCACGCTCCGGTGGATGTAGCCGTCCTTGATATCGAGGCCGCCCCAGGCATCCAGCAGGTCGTTGCGCACGCGATAGACCCGGTCGCGCAATTCGCCGATGGGAATGCAACGGCGCAAGCGGCCAGAGACGCCAGGTTTTGCGCGCACGACGATGTCCCCGTCGCCCGGCACGCGGCGCGTGTGTGCATTCTCCGCCCAGCGCGATTTCGGAACGGACTTGGCCGGGACAATATCCTCGGCCACATACAAGCCGATGAGTGCGTAGATGAGCGGACGCGCCGGGCCGTCCACCGGACGTAGAGCGGCGAAGAACGCGAGCAAGTCACCAGATGTCAGCAGCGAGGTGATGCGCTTGCCGCGCTGACCTTGGTCGCCGTAGGTCAGTTGGTCAAAGTCAGGATCAAGATGCGTGGGCGTGCCGAGCAGTTCCGGCGGCAACTGCTCACCAAAGCGTTTTGCCACAGGAACGAACTCGTCGTAGCGGCGGGCCATGCCGTCGCGCAGGGGCTTGGTGTCGGTGATGGTGACGTAGGCAAACTCGCCGGATGCCAGCCGCATCGGCGCGTTCCAGCAACCGTCGGTCGAATCAATGCCGACTCTGATGAGCAACCCATTCATGCGCGCCCTCCATTCCAGCCAAACTTCGCGAACAACCCGATGGCAGGCTGCTCGACAAGCTGGTTTTCGGTGTAGGCGTGGGGCATATCGTAGATTTGGCCAACCCTTCACTCACCTCTCCATCGGGCGATTACATCCTTGAACGTCACATCACGCCAAAGTTCCTTCCACTCCGAATGGACACGCACGCTTCGAGACTGCGGCTCAGGTTCGGGCAACGGCATATGAACAACCGCTGGGAGCAAGACCGCGTCTCCGACTACGATGCAATCGCCCGGACTTAAGTTTGGAAGGATGTCTGTGATTCCATTCGCGTTATCGGGAAACAGACGACGCACGTATGTTTGGTCGGCGTCGTTTGTGAGTCGCAGTGCGACAAAGTTGTTGCATTGTGCAAAAATGGTTTCGGACACCTCGGAAGGCCGCTGGCTCACCACCATTAAACTGAGGCCATATTTCCGTCCTTCTTTGGCGACTCGTTCGAGAGATTTTCGAGACGAGCGATATGCAGCATTTTCATTTTGTGGGATGTAGTTGTGGGCTTCCTCGCAGACAATCATCACCGGAACATCGTTAGTCTTGTCGCCCTCATGCCGGAGCTTTGAATAATGAAAGCAGAAGTCAAAGATCAGCCTGGACACCAGACTTACCGTGATGCTCAACACCTCAAACGGAATGCCACTCAAGTCCACGATGGTGACGTTCGCCTTGTTCAGATACCCAAGAAACTGCTGCATTATCACTTCAAAATCAGCGGTCTGAAAAGGTGTCCCGTCAGCTTTTTTGGGTTCGAGTAGAAACTTCAAACGCCGGTCGGAAAGCTTTGTCTCAAGACGAGAAACAAACCGATTAAACTCTCCGGTATATGGCCCGTTCGTCGCCTTGGTTGCGGCAGCGGTGGACGGCGCGACGAACGAATGTATTTTCTCAAAGTAAAAATCCTTCCGCTCGGTCACGAGCTTGCCATCCGAGAGTTTCGGAAGATTTTCATTATCGAGACGGCCAACGATTTCCCGGTTTAGGTTCTCAATGTAGTTGTAAACTTCGCGCAGAGAGAAAAATACCGGACTGTCGTATGTGACCTCAGCCAAGCCGGGGTTGTGCTTCTCTTTATTCAAGATGACGGCGTGCTTGAACTGAGAAACCTGGTTGTGGGAGTTCTGTTCGTTACTCTCGATGAAGATGCTCTCCAATTCCTCGGAGTTCATGAGCCAGTAAGGAAGGTGAAGTGAATCAATCCCGAGAGGGTTTAGTGTGAAGGATTCGGCCTTATCCAACGTGAATGCGGCTGAATACTCGTCATGCACATCGAAAATTACAATGTGCGCGTTCTTCTGCTTCCCGGCGTTGCTGTTTTTCTTTTGGGAAATGCCAACCACATCGTGAAGGATTCTCGCCACGGCACATGACTTCCCAGAGCCAGTCGAACCCACAACAGCGATGTGCTTGCTAAAAAAACGATCGCCACTGATTTTCAAGGTCACGCCCTTGTTCACTGTCAATTGTCCGAATGGAAAATCGTATTCCGCACTTTCCGCGAACAATGTATCGAGTGTTGCTTGGTCGGGTATGTAGGCTGGCTCGGTCGGAACGGGCAACAAAACCGTGCCTCGTTCAAAGAGATTGCCGGCAGTAAAGTTTCCAACCGCTTGGCAAGATACGATGAACTGCCACTGTATTGCGCCAGCGGTGTCCGTCGAAGTGTTGCCTCGGACATTTCTGATTACCGCGATTGTGTAGTCGTTGTTGCCCTGTGCTATTTGCAAATAACGTCCGACTTGTAGATTGGGTTTGTGATCCTCAAATACCTTGAGGCTCTCGATTGCCACTGTGATTTCGTTGGGTGCGCAAAGCAGGACTTGGCCGATTTTATTCATATGTTTGGTTTACTCCGGTGATGAAGGCAGTTTCCTTAACTGTGGATGACTCCAGAAGTTCGACGCACACATCTTTGATATCCAGATCCGTGTAGCAGTTTGCGCCGACGATGAACAGGTCATCTCCCTTTTGGTGTGCGAGTGCCTGCCCATTGTCCGCCCAGCGCAAAAGCCGCAGGTCAAATTCCCTTTTCAGTTCACGCGCGCCGCGAGCCTTTAGGACTAATGGGTCACGGAAGAAATGGGCTTCATCGAATTGTCGCCCCACATAACCGTCGGTCGAAGTTACACCTTTCTTGTGAAGCCGGAGTTGAATGTCTCGGAAGATGTCTTCGGTCGTGTCCAGACATAGGATCGGCGTGCAGATGTGAGCGGCCTTGAAGTGATACTTTTCCAAAAAGTCGCAAACGAAGCCAACGATGCCGGCGTCGAAATCTGCGAGGGTGGCGCAATTCACAATGAAATAGCGAAGTCGCGCATTCTTATCCAAATGGAGTTTGAGTTGTTTGCGCCTGGCTTCAAGAAGTTGCTTTCTGGTTTTCAGCGCCAGTGTCCAACGAGTGATCGCAGTGGACTTGATTTTGGCCAAATCGCTCAAGAGAGCCGCTTTGGTGATGCGGCGCTGGTTTGGGTCATGCTTGATGCTCAGGCTTGCTACCACCTGTATGGCGTTCGGATATGCGAGCGTATCAATATCACCCTTCGGTATTCCTGCGGCCAAAAGGGCGGCATGAACGGATGCGACCATGCCGTCCCATGACGGGCCGAATTGCATCGAGACCCTCGTTAGGAATTTATCAAGGTCAACTTTTCCGTTCAGCGCGTCGCAGTATTTCTTAAGGTCTTTGTTTTTTGAGGCGAGCCCGGCTTCGAGATCAGCCTTGGTAATATTGAGGTTTGCGGGCGGGTTTGGGAAGTGCGCAAAAAGAATGTAGGAGATGTTCGCCTGCTGGTTGTTGTGGAAATGTTGCATCATTTGCAGCAGGGGCTTGAAAATGGTGCTGGCAGTGAAGTCTTCCTTCGCCTCGTGATATTTGCACTGGATCGCCGTGAGACCTGCGGGCGCGGCGATCTCGATGTCTTCGATAATTCCTTCGACGGTGACCTCGGCGTCGTCAGCAGACTTCAACACCTCCAAAAGCGTTTTGTTAAACTGATAGAGAAAGCCTTGAATTGTGTAATCAGCGGTTCGATCCATGGGTCACGGTTTTTGGAGTGTGGGCTTGAAGTCTGCGGGTGTCGAATCATCTGCGAACGATGTCGCCAGATCAAGGTCGCCCGACAGCAGACGCGGAAGGAGCAGGTCGTGCGTCCGGCGGCGACCCAGTGGCGTTTTTATGACCGTCTCCGTGGCGGCATCTTTTTCCGCTAAAACAAACCAGTGCATAATCTTTTTTTCGCGTGCCTTGCGCGGAAGGGTATTTCAAATTGTTTCACCATCAAAGAAAAAGAAGGAGCGTTTGCGTGACGCAAAATTCGTTGTGTGATTATCGCGAAATTGACGATGATAATGTCATGCCACAATTCGAGCGATACATCGGCATTGATTATTCCGGCGCGAAGACGCCCACGGAAAGTCTGCGCGGGCTGCGGGTGTATGCAGCAGATTGGGTGATGCCGCCGAGCGAAGTGCCGCCGCCGCCGAGTCCGCGCAAGTATTGGACGCGACGCGGCCTCGCCGAATGGCTGGTGGCGCAGTTGGCCGGCGGCAAGCCGACGCTCGCGGGTATTGACCACGGGTTTTCATTTCCGCTCGCATATTTTGAAAAACACCGGCTCGCCCGCGTCTGGCCGAAGTTTCTCGACGATTTCCAAAAGCACTGGCCGACGGACGGGGATACTAATGTGAGCACTGTGAGACGCGGCAAGGGCGCAAAACGCCAGGGCGACCCGGAGTGGTTACGGTTGACAGAACGATGGACGGCCGGGGCAAAATCGGTGTTTCAATTCGGTGTGCCAGGCCAGGTCGCGCCATCCACGCACGCCGGCCTGCCGTGGCTGCGGTTCATCCGGCAGCGATGCGGCGACCGCGTGCATTTCTGGCCGTTCGACGGCTTGGAAATTCCGTCGGGTCATTCGGTGCTGGCAGAAGTTTATCCGTCGCTGTGGACGCGGCGATTCGCGGCGGAAGATCGAAACGGAGACCAACACGCGGCTTTTTCCGTGGCAGCCTGGCTGCGGCGCGCGGACGCGGATGGCTCGTTGCCGGGATATTTCCATCCGGCACTTGAGCCAAAGGAACGGAAGCAGGCGGAGATTGAAGGGTGGATTTTAGGAGTGTTATGAGCCTGCCCATTCAAAGTTTTCGCATGAGCGAAGTCGCCGAGGCCGGGATGGATATGGGCGGGTTTGCCGCCAGCATGGAGCGCACTTTTACGCCCGCCGTGCGCGCCATAGGCGAGTGTTTTGCTTTTAACAACCAACCGCTCGATGAGGAAGCGCGGCGCGAAGGTGTTTCCTGGCACGTCTGGTTGTTGCGCCGGGCGATCATCGGACTGTGGCAGGAACGCAGCCGGAACAAGGTATATGTTTGTTACACGCTGCATCCGGGAGCGACGCGCGTTTTTTTCTGCTCACACCAGAAACGTCACCCGGAAAAGTTTGCCGCGATCATCACGGCGACGAACGCCTATATTGAGAGTGGGCGCGACGGCTTCCCGGTGGGCTATGCGCGGTCGCTGGCATTTTGGGAGGCGCCCTGCACGGCGGTCGCTTTGTGGCCGCGAGGATTGGGAGGCGAAACCGAGGGCGCACGTGTTGTGGACACCGGCAACGCGATGAGCTATTTCAGCTACCCGGAGTCGGAACACGACGCCGGAATTTCCGTGGACAAGGCCGGGCCGGAATATGTGCGCGTGCCGCAACAGGAATTGACGGAGTTCGATTCGGGCGGCACAAGTTATCACTGCCTGAACCGCTGGGCCGCCGGAGAAATGGATTTGCGACTGGAATTTTAATTACGCCTGACATGAGCAAAGCCCGGAAGAAAATTAAAAAGGCTGCTGGCAAATCAGCCAGGCGACCGAAGCCGCGCAAGGCGCAGTTTATCACGCGCGCCGAGGCGCGGCGGCGGGCGGAGCGTCACGTTTTGAAACGGATGTTCAAAGGCGCGACGGTGCGGGACGGCGCGGCGGCGAAATTGTGCATCTACATCCGAGGCGATTGGTCGGTAAAGGATACCTGGGTGGTGTATAAAAACCCGAAGGAGATCGCGCTCAAGTCGGCGGACGTGATTCTGGTTTGCAAGCGCACGGGCCGGGTGCTTTACGAAGGTTCGGCGGGCGACGAGGGGTGAGCAACGCGCGCGGTTTTTCTTTGTTTCAAGCCGTTGCGGAAACTGCGCGCCGGAAAAAGTTTCAAATCAATTCAGTCAGGGCGCCTTCAAGATTTCACTCTGGCGACAGCGCGAGCAGGTCAGCAGCAAACGCTGTTCGCCGGTCGTTTCATCAAAGCCGCTGGTCAGGGCCAGACGATATGAGCCGCACTTGAGGCATTTCACGTCGAACCGCCGGAAGGGACTTTCGGGCGGAGTGCGGGGCGGTTCGTCGTCCTCGCGGCGGATAAAGTATCTGGCAGAGTTCACGCCGCCGACTTTATCCGAGCCGGTTGGACATCCGCCGTCCTACCGGACAGGCGCGAGTAACACCACTTAAAGATGGATGCCCGTTTCGGTAGCCATAGGAAAAAAGGAGCAGGCGGGGCAATTTGGCCCCCCATAAACAAGGCCGCGAATACCCGCACGAAAAGTAGCAGGGTATAAAATGAAGAACAGCCTGCCGGATGGGTTTGGTCGCGGAGAATGTTTTCCCAAAAGGGATGCGATTGTGACCTGCAACTGTGTGAAACACATTCAGGGAAAAGTAGCACCCCATAAACAAAGGCGACGACTACCCGCGCAAAAGTAGCCGGCTATAAAATGAAGACCAGCCCGCCGGATGGGTTAGAGCGCGGAGAAAGTTTTCCCAAAAGGGCGTCGGCCCGGCCTTGGGGATCGGGCAAAGTGCCGCCGGGGAAAACTGCGCCAGGTGGAAAAAGGGGCTGAATCTCGTGCTGGCGGGAAAGTTGGACGACCGAAAAGAAAGCCATTGACCCAGTAGAACCCATTCAGCGCCGGGAAGATTGGGGCAAAAAGGGTGGTTGCGGTTGTCACGGTCGTCACGATTGTCACAAGGAGAGAAGAAGAATTATGATTATTCTATCTCTCTCAAAAGTGAGTTTTCCAGAATCAGCCGGTGACAACCGTGACATTCGTGACAATCGAGGCGGGCGGTTGTCACGGTTGTCACCGATTGTCACGGGGTTGTCATGGTGGGCGACTGGCGTGGAAATCAGCGGCAGGACGCGGCAATCAGGCCGGTTGTCACGGTTGGCGCAATTGTCACGGGGGCGAGGGCCAAAGTCGCATTTTGGCGAGCGGTTCAGTTCCACGACTGCCGTATCCGCTGCTCCTGAATCATGCAGTTGCAAACGCCGCAGAAATACTTGAAAGCACTCTCGCCGCCGTCGGGAAGTTTTGCCTGGGCAATTTGCACGGCTTCCAACACCTGTTCGGGCGGCAGTTTGTGGGAAAACCGATAGACGGTCGCTTTGTAGGCGTATTCCGGCAGGCCGAGCCATGCGTCCATGATTTCGAGCGCAAGCTTGATGGGATGGGGCGTGGCGGCCATAGCTCAACCGGGAACTGGATTCTTAACGGCGCGGTAAATGCGCGTGGTCTTGCCGCCATGCGCCGGGGCGATGTCCTCGCCGACCAGCAGGCCGTCGGCTTCCATCCGCGCCAGCAGCGCCTTGGCAGCGTCCGCCGTGGCCGTGATACGAGCGCGGTGGACTTCGCGCGCCGTGGTGAAGTCCTGGGACTTGCGCTGGCGGTTAGATTCGAGCAGTTCAAGCACTTCATCCTGCACCTTGGTAGCGGCGGTGAGACGGCCTTTGGCAAGAATATCCAGTTGCGACGCGGCGAACCACTCGACGACACGCACGGCATTGGCGGCGGTTTCGGCTGTCAGTGATTCACTGCCGGCGTCGCCCGCCCATTGTGCCGCATGAAGCACGACCGCGAGCCGCCAGGCATTTTCCGCGTAGCGCGCGGCAAATGCGCCCACGTCGGCAAGATCAATGGCGCGGCGGTCAACAATGCTGTTGTGGAAATCGGTAAAAACCGCGACCGCTGCCGGCGTCGGCGTGATACCGTGCGGCTTGTCGGCGGCATGGAACGTGGCGAGCAGGTCGCCGACGAGTTGCGTCCACTGGTCGCGCACGGATTCAGAAAGGATTTGCGCCTCGCCTTCAATGCGGCGGGGCGCGGCGTTGGTGTGGCAGACCAGCAGGCGCGGCAGAAAGCCGCTGACGGACAGGCTTTGCTCGTCGAGCATGGTCCCCAGCAAATCAGGCTGGACGAACCAGCAGAGAGCGAGACACGGCTTGTTGAGCACAACGGCATCGCGGCCCTGGCGGTCAACACGCACAAAATCGCCGGAGTAGGCTTGGAGATAAAGCGATTCGTCGGTCGTTTTACCGGGGTTGTAGCGGCCCATCAAATTATCCACGAGCTTCCGGGCGTCTGGGCTGGAGGAAAAAACCACTTCGCGGTTGTCGCGCAACAAAACAGCAAGGCGCTCCGTCGTCACGTCTTGGGCGATGATGCAAGGCATCGCAGCGCGGGCGGTCATTTCATCTTTGCGGGCGAGTTTGTATTCCAATTCGCCGCGCAACCGCTCGCGCTCCATTGGGTCGCCAGACTTCGCGGCTTTGCGTTCGAGGGCGGCGATTTCCTTGTCGAGCACGCGGATTTCAGATTGAAGCTGCGGCGAGGTTTTCAGTTTCCAAGTTTCGAGCAGGCGTGTCTGGTGATCCACCAGCGGCGCGGCGATGAGGCGGAACGTCTCGGATTTGCCGCTGCCGGACTCCGCGCTGGCGAGCAAATAGAGATTGGCGCGCGTGACGCGGTTCGGGCCGCTGGTGGCTTCCAAGCCTGCACCAATGGCGGCGGACACCACCCCCAACGCGCACACGGCAGGCAACGCTGGCGGGACGCGCTCGGTTCGTGACACGGCGGCGATGATGGTTGCCATTGCCAACGGCAGGGCGTCCAAAGGAAACGGTGCGGCTTCCGGCTCGTCGGTTTCATCGGGCAAGGTGATGGCGGGATTTGAAACATTTTTCGGCGGCGCGGTGTGAAGGTCGGGCGCGGTTGAAACGGCGACAGGTTGCGCGGCGGCGATGGCAGCTTCAATCTCCGGGCGCGTTGCGCCTGCGCGTGTCCAATCGTTCGCATCCTTGTGCGGTGAAGGCGTGACGACCTGAACACATTTGCAACCGCAATACGCGGCGACGGCAGCCAGCCATTTTTCACCGGCGCGAATTCCAGTTTTAGGATTCGGCTCGTCGTTCTGTCCAAACGCATAGACTACGGCGTCCGGGGCGCACAGGCCCGCGAGCAATTTGCTGTTTTCAGCGCCGCGTGTGATGACGGAAGCCGCATCGCCGGGCATGATGACGTGCCAGCCAAGTTTGTCGGCCACGGCGCAAAAATCCCATTGAGACTCGAAAGCGAAAATGGTTTTGGCCGTCAGCATGTCGCCGATGATGAGCGGAGAGATTCTTGCGCCGATGTCTTCCAGCCTTGGGAAATAACGCCAGCTTCCATCTTCTTTGCGGCGGTAGTGACAAGCAATGACTTTGCCCTGGGCATCGTGAACGGGAAAAGCGATTCGTTCGCCGGAAAACAGGCCGATGAGATTTTGCGCGTGCAGCCATTCAACAAATTCGGGTGTGTAGCCGCGCCACTCGGCGAGTTTGGCGCGGTGTTCCGGCGTCAGCGCGGCAACGCACGATTGCCAGTCAAACGGCGGTTGCACGGATGGAGACGGATTGGAACTCGACGGCGGCACGGGTGGCGGCGGGACATCGGCGAGGCGGATGTATTCCCGGCAGGCGTCGGCATTGTTTAAGCCGCGATGCTTGGCGAGGAAATCAATGGCATCGCCCTGGCCGCAACCGGCGAAACATTTCCAGCGTTCCTCGCCATCGTCGCCGACGTAGAGACTGAAGCTGGCGGAAGAATCCTCGTGAAACGGACAGCGCGCGGATTTTTTGGCGCGGTCGCCAAAGCCGAGTTGCGCCATGAGCGCGGACAGCGGCAGACGTTGCTTGGCCTGCGCGATTAAATCAAATTCGTTCATAGCGTCGAATATCACATGAGAGGAAAAGGCGACTCCGAAATGTTAATTCAATTAGCGTTTGGTAAGGGAATGCGGCGTGTCTCGTCATCGTGATGCTTGGCGGTTTGAGCCTCCATGAACCGGACGAATTCCGATTCACGGCAGAAAATCTTCGCGCCGACTTGGAGCGTGGGCAGGCCCGCGCGACGCCATCGCCAAGCAGTCGTGCGTGAAATGCCGTAGCGCCGTAGGAAAAAATCCAGAGGCATCGGGCAGTCTTTGGGATCGTAAGCCTGGGTCATAATAATTCACCTCCCCGATGAAGTTTGCGCGTGAACGGTGAGGTTCTCGCGGATGTTTTGGAGGATTTCCCGACGGGGAAAACGCACCATTTTGGCGGTCAATTTGACAAATGAAATGCGCCGCTGGCGCATTAAATTGTCAATACTCCTTGGCGAGCAACCGAGCAATTGCGCGGCTTCGGCCTTGGTCAACAGTTCCGGCTCGATTTGCTGTGCCGCCGTGCCGGGTGCGGGTTTTTCGATGTTTGGCATATTTCCAACGCGCGTTTGCAACTGCGGGGCGTTGGATGCGTGTCAATCGCTTCACCAGTGCCAACTGGTTGTCCAACGCGCTCCGCGAGGTCGCATTTGCGCGCTGGTGCAGTGAAGCAAAAACGATGAGACGCACTCCGAAACGCTATTTGAAATAGCGTCAAGAATCGGAAACGGATGTAGTTGGCGACGGCGAGTTGGGTTTGCCGGGGAAAGCTTTCTGGATAAAACCCGTGCCGGCGAGAGGAGCATCCATCACGCGGAAGGTGTTCTGCCAATCTGCGCCGCGCTGTGCCCAGCCTTTTTTCTGGTTGGGAATAGGCTGGCCCTCATGCCAGTTGTCCGCCTTCAAATGGATTTTCTCAAAGCTCTCCTGCAACGCTTCATCGAATGGCGCACCTTCTCGCATGAGGTCTTCGACGGTCAACAAAATGTCCCATTGCAGCGCGCTGCCAAATATGTCCGGCTCACGAGCGGGAAGATTTGCCGCCAGTTGGCTGTATAGCCACTCTGCCAAGCGGCGCGCTTCCATGCGCGTGCGGATGGACTTGGGGACGGCAAAGACGCGGTAATCTTCCGCCAACTCGTCGAACATGAAAGCGCGTGCTGCATCCTCTTGACTCATGTTGTTCTTGGCGAGGGCGGGGAACAATCTCCAACCTTTGAAAAAATTGGTTTCATGCTCTTCCGGTGCGTCAGTTCGACAGTTGGTGAGCGGATTTTTCTCCCGGCTGTCTCGCTGCCGCCAGAGCCAGCAGAAAATTCGTCTGAATCCCAGCGGTGCATCGCGCCAAGAATCGTTGATCGTGAACGGGCCATGAGATGCGTGATAGTCCCGCCATTCTTGGATGCCATTTACCTTGCTACCACGCAGGCGAGAATCTTCGGGAATTGTGAACGTGATGATTGGCCCTCTTACCATTGGCACACACCCGGCGAGACTTTGACGACCATAAGCGTCAAATCTGTCATGTGCATCGAATGTTCGCCAGTGGGCCGTGTCGGTCGGGTCTGGTGTGCTGCCGCTTTCGAGTTTAACAAATTTGGTCGGCACCCACTGCTTTCCCGTCAGATCAACGCCATCCTCTATGGCTGTGTGGCAGATTTCAAACCAGGGTTCGGGGACAAGCCATTCAAGAGCATAACCAGCAAAATCGTGATGGCTCTTCAGCGCCTTAACCAAGCTGTCGGCAGCAAACCAAACCTGCCCGATTTTGCCTTGTTCCTTTGCGGCTCGGTCAAGTTGTTGGAGTTTGCGAACGGCCCGGCCAAATTTCTCATTGCGCCGCAGCAGTTCCCAAATCTTCGCCGGGATGCGTTCTGCATCCGGCAAAGACGCACGACATGGATTGTCCGGGTGTTGCGGCTCGTGTGCCATAAGTAACAATCAGATTTTACCCGTGTGCGCAGGTAACGCAATATGCGTGACGGTGCGAAACCATACACCGACATCCTAGCCTGATTCCTGGCCGTGAGCATTGATTCGGAAATGTTGGGCGAGGTAGGCGTCCACTTCGGCTTTTGGAAAACGGACAATCTTTGACGTGAGTTTGATAAACGGCAGGCGACGCTGCCGCATGAGATTGTCAATCGTCCGCCGGCTGACGTTCAAGCGCCGGGCGACTTGCGACTTGGTTTCGTAATCCGGTGTAGTGAAAAATCCTGATGGTTCGGCGTCCATGTTAGCACCTCATTTTTTTTGCCGGATTCTGTCACGGCGTCGCCGGGTGAAGGTGTGCGACGCGCACACGATGGATTGGTTCGGTGACGCCAAAGGTTCACGCGCCGGAAGCCTAGAGGCAAAATCCCGGCGGCGGCGGGCGGGTCAATTTGGAGCGCAGCAGGGTGAAGGGGCGAGCAAGAGATTGACGCGACCGCCGCCGCCACACAATCGAACCGGCTTCCGCGCGTCATTTCCCCGGACTGGTCGTGGACTGAACCCGGACGCCGAATGAGGCTCTTGCGCGGCGATTCCGCGTCTGAACCGCGATCACTTCGCGGACGAAAAAAATTAGCTTGGTAAGGGGTAACGCGTGCCTTGGATAAAACTTTGAGATTTGAGGTCGAGCCGGCTGGCGTCGAGATCAGAGATGGACTTGGGCAAAACCAGCGCGGCGGACACGGCTTGAATCATTTTAGCGCGGCTATTCACGAAATGGCTGGCTGGCCGTTCCGGTTTGAAATCGAACTGGTTTCCGCGCGTCATGTCCCCGGATTGGTCACGGACTGAATACGGACACGGACTGGTCGTGGACGCTGTGCGACTGTGGACTGATTGCCGGTGCGGACAATTCGCGGACATGGACAATTCGTGGCTGCGGCTGCGGTCGTGGACTGGACACAATCACGGACTGACTGCGGGCCGGACTCGGACGCGGACTGGTTGCGATCACGGACTCGACCAGGACAAGGACGCGGACTGAACGCGGCCACGGCCACGGCGCGGATGCGGACGGCTTTCGGACTGGACACGGTCGCGGACTGGACACGGACACGGTCGGCTGACCGGATTTTGGCGCGGACATTTTGAGACCAAACCGCGACCGTTGCGCGGACGCAAAAAACTCATTTTGATGAGGAGTAAGGCGTGTCCTGGGTAAAAATACCGAATGGAGGCGGCATTTCAGTTCCGCTGGATTGTCCATGCGTCGCCAGCTTCGCGACGGATGCCAGCGACTTTAGCATCGCTCAATGCTGTCACCGTGACAGTCGGCAAGGTCGCGGATGACTTGGGCGGCCGGATGGCAAACCATTCTTGCGCCTCGCTTTCGCGGACAAGCTGGCGGTAATGTTTGAACACCATTTGCGGCGAATTGCCCGCTTCAAGGCTGACCTGGCCCACGTCTTTCACCACGGCGAGCCGGTAGCTGATGAAGGAGTGGCGCAGGCCGTTGTGCTTCCATTTCACGCCGGATTTGCCCGCCAGATACAGGAATAGCTGTTTGTCGGCGCGGGACAGATTGATGACCGGGCCGGACGGTTTGGCGTAGCGTTCGAGCCAGGCGGCGCAGTTTTCAGAGATTGGGACGGTGCGGCGTGAGGCGGTCTTGGCGTTGCCCGCCTTGACCTCGACAAATTTCTCGGTGCCGGTCAGATGGACTTCCGACCAGTCGAGCCGCATGATTTCGGCGGCGCGCAGGCCACAGAACGCGGCGATGGCCAGATACGGAATCATTTCCTCGCGGGTGCGCCATTTGCCGCGCTCTTTCACCGGCGTCAGGCAGGCGGCGAACAGTTTTTGCAGTTCGGCGGGGCTGAACACTTCGATTTCACCGCTGTCCACCGTCGCTGTTTCGACACCGCTCATTTCATCGTGGTCTTTGGGCAGGTAGCCGCGCTTGATGGCGAACTTGAACAGGGTGTTGACCAAGCGGCGGATGTTGTTTTGTGTCCGCCCTGCAATGCTTCGAGACTTGTTTTCGTCACTGCCAATCGTTTTCAAGCCGCGAATGTATTCCTCAATCTGCTTGCCGGTGACGCTGGAAATGCGGAGTTGGAAGCTGTCGGCAAACGTGCCGAGGCGCGAGGTCAGGTCTTTGATATAAACGTCGCTCTTGCCGGAACTGGCCTTGGACGCAATCAATTCGTCCACAACTTCGCGGACGGTTTTCGCCGGCAAGCCGATTGGATGGCGCTTGAGATAAAATTCGACCGCTTCGCTCAAGCTGACGTGTTCCGGCAACCGGCGCATAACCGAAACGTAGTCGGTGACGGCCATGTTGAGGTCGGCATCTGGCTTCCAGGCGCGGAGCTTTTGCATGGCGCGAATGTAGTCGGCACGGTCGCCCCCGGTGAGTTTTAGGGCTTCGGTTTCGCCGTTGGCGAGTTTGACGGCGATCAACTCGGCTTCGCGCCGGGCCTTGGCCAGATCGGAAAACTTCCGCCGCACGCGCTTCGTGCCGGCGTAGTAGGCGACGGTGTAGATGTCGCTCTGGTATTTAACGCGCGCCTTGCGCTTCCCGTCCGGCAGGCTGTCGTAAAGAATTGCGCCCGTCTGTGAGTCGCGCTGGGGAATGATGTTGGTGTGGGCGTAAATCGGAATCGAAATACTACCCACCTTAACAACCTCGAAGGGTTGGCTGGTCTTGTGACTTTTGGCTTTGGACAGGTCATTTTTCATGCCCACACTGTCCCGTCTTTGTCCCGTCCTGTCAAGCACAATCACAAAACACCAATAAAATATGGTGGAGGCGGCGGGAG
>PLAY01000098.1 GCA_003134375.1 Limisphaerales bacterium
GGGGAACTGTCAAGATGCACACGGCGTCATGCCATTCGCATCCCTGGCGTTGACATCGGCCTTGTTGGCAAGCAACAATTCGACCATATCCTTGTCGCCCTGCCGCGCCGCCACGCGCAAAGGCGTCGAGCCATTCTTGTCCTTGGCATTGACATCGGCCTTGTTGGCCAGCAGCAATTCCGCCACATCTTTGTGACCATCAGACGCGGCCAGAAGCAAAGGCGTCTCGCCGTCCTTGTTCTTGGCATTGATCTTGGCTTTGTGGGCCAGCAGCAATTCCGCCACGTCCTTGTCGTATTCCTGCGCCGCGAAGTGCAAAGGCGTCTCGCCGTCGTTGTCTTTGGCATTGACATCGGCTTTGTTGGTCAGCAGTAGTTCCACCAACTCTTTCCTGCGTTCCTTGATTTTTTTCCAATCTACCTTCTGGCTTTCCTCCTCGCTCGCAACCGTCCCCAATATCCCCCATACCAAATTTCCAAAATCCGTCACAACCAACAAAGGCGTTTGTCCGTGATTGTCCCTGGCGTTGACGTTCGCCCCTTTGGCCAGCAGCAATTCCACCACGTTCTTGTGGAGCATCTGCACGGCTAGGAGCAAAGCCGTCTCGCCTTCGGTGTTTTTTCTGAAAATCAGATCGGGATTGTCTTTGAGCAGCGCCTTGACCTTTCCCAAGTCACCATATGCAGCTGCGTCATAAATGTTGACCTTGGCCTTGCTGGCCAGCAGCAATTCTACCACGTCCTTGTGGCCGTCAAACGCCGCCATGTCCAAAGGCGTTTCGCCATCCTTGTCCTTGGCATTGACATCCGCCCCTTTGGCCAGCAGCAATTCCGCTACGTCTTTGTGGCCCCAATCTGCCGCCACATGCAAAGGCGTCAGGCCATTAGTGTCTTTGCTGGAAACCAGATCAGAATTGTCTTTGAGCAGTGTCTTGACCTTTTCCAAGTCACCGCTCTGAGCTGCGTCATGAATCTCGCCGCAGAAGGCGAGGCTGCTCCAAGCCAGCGTGACCAGCATAACGGCGGCGCAGCGGAGCATTGGGGAATGGCAGAGCTGGTTAAAAAATGAGCGATCGTTCATGTTCTTGACTTTGCTCCCGTCCCAAAAATATGTCCAGCCAAAGCAGCAAGATGTGTCGTCCCCGCCAAATTATTTCACGCTGACGATTCTCGCCGTCTGTTTCGCGCCGCCGAAGGTGAGTTGCGGCTGGTCGCCTTGTTTTTTGCCCATTAGTTGTTCGCCCAACGGCGATTGCGGCGTGATGACAAGAATTTCTCTTTTTTCGTGAACGACTTCCGTGCCGCCGGCGCGCGGACCGATGAAGTAAAAGGAGTGTTCGCCGCCGGTTTCAAGTTCCACCAGTGCACCGATGTCAATGGCCTCGCCGTCCGCGAGCTGGCGCGCGGCCAGCTTTTCAAATTCAGCGATGGCGGATTCGATTTCCGCCGCCTGCCGGGACTGGCCGCGGGCGAGATAGGAGGCTTCGAGACCGCGGGTGTCGTATTTGCCCTCGGCTTTGTTCTGCTCGTGCGTGGCTTCGGCGCGCGAGGCGTTCGCGGCGCGGAAATAAACCGCCAGTTCGTCCGTGAGCCGGGCGACGATTTTCTTGATGAGGGCACGTTTGTTCATTAATTAACGTCTGCGACTTAATTTCGCCGTTCACTTCCGTCCAGATGACTTATGGATTTCGATCGTAATCATGTCACGACCTCCCTCGCCCCGGCACTCTCCCCAAGGAGAGGGGGCAATCAGTGTCCGTCTGCTGATTGTTGAATGATCGTCCGGCCAATCCTGCCGCTGGTATTCCCACAAAGACGGCGAACGATTCTCCTTCTCCTGTCCGCCTTCGCCTTTGGCTTCGGCGCGATCGCGTCGAAGCGCAGCGAAGACGGAGGGGAGAAGGCCGGGATGAGGGCGGATGTAAAAACAAATATGCCGCGCCTACGGCGCTGGCCATCACAGATACTTCGCCAGAATCGGTTTCAACTCGGTCACGGTTTCCTTCGGCCAGAATTTTTTTTCGGTCAGGATCGCGTTTTTCAACGCGGAATGGCACGGCCAGTTCGGCTCGGCCGGGATTTGCGGGATGGCGCGGGCGACAATTTGTTTGGCCATGTCGGCGTTGCGCTGGAGGTTGGCGATGATCAGTTCGAGCGTGACGTGCTCGTCTTCCTTCCAGCAATCGTAGTCGGTGGCCATCGCCAGGGTGGCGTAGGCGATTTCGGCTTCACGGGCGCATTTGGCCTCGCCCAGATTGGTCATGCCGATGACGTTGAAACCGGCGCGATGGTTTATGAGCGATTCGGCGCGGGTGCTGAACGCCGGGCCTTCCATGCAGACATAAGTGCCGCCGTTGTGTGCCTGCGCCCGGCAAAGAATGGCAATCTTAAAAAGAATTTGCCGCAATTCCTCGCAGATCGGATGTGCGAAGGCGACGTGCGCCACGATGCCGCGTCCAAAAAAGGTGTGGGCGAGCGATTGTTTGGTGCGGTCGAGAAACTGGTCAACGAGCACAATGTCGCACGGCTTGCATTTTTCCTGCAATGAGCCGACGGCGCTGACGCTGATGATCCAGGCGACGCCGAGCTTTTTCATCGCCCAGATGTTGGCGCGATGGTTGAGTTCGGAGGGCAGAATCCGATGGCCGCGGCCGTGGCGGGGAAGAAAAACCACGTCGCGTCCGGTAAGCTTGCCGGTCAACAAATCGTCCGATGGCGGGCCGAAAGGGGTTTTGACTTTCACCCATTTCTGGTTGGTGAAGCCTTCGATGTTGTAAAGGCCGGTGCCGCCTATGATGCCAATGCGATGATTAGACATGGGCGCTTTATAGCATGGGTCCGGCAAAAAGTCGCCAGTGATTTTCCCGGCTGGCGCTGGCGCGGCGATTTGCTAGACTGGGGCCGTGGAACTGTTTCAGCGCATTTTGAAGACGGCCATCGAAGGCGGCGCGTCGGACGTGCACATGAAAATCGGCACGCCGGTCGTTTTTCGCATCAACCGCGAATTGATCGCGGTGGATTCCCCCCACCCGACCCCGGAATGGATGACAAAAATTGTCGAAGCCGTCACGCCGGTGCATTTGAAAAAGCGGCTCGACGAGGAACGGGAAATTGATTTTTCGTATTTTGTTCCGGGCGTCGGCCGTTTCCGCACCAATCTGTATCAACAGCGCGGCCAATGGTGTCTGGCCATGCGTTTCGTCAAGACCATTGTGCCGAGCTTTGAAGAACTCGGTTTGCTTCCGCAGGTGCGGAAAATCGCCGAATTCCCCCGCGGCATTGTGTTGGTGGCCGGAGCGACAGGTTGTGGCAAATCCACCACCCTCGCCGCCATGATTGAACACATCAACAGCAATTTCAAGCGGCACATCATTACGCTGGAAGACCCGATCGAATACGTTTTTGAAGACAACCAGTCGGTGATTGAACAGCGGGAAGTCGGCCTCGACACGCTTTCGTTCCATCACGCGCTCCGGAATGTTCTGCGCCAGGACCCGGACATCATCATGATCGGCGAAATGCGGGATGATATCAGTTTTTCCGCGGCCATGAGCGCGGCGGACACGGGGCATCTGGTATTGTCCACGCTCCACACAACCAACGCGTCGCAATCCATCAGCCGCGTTCTTGAATTCTTCAAGGTCGAAGAGCGCGAGCAAATCCGCCGGCAAATCGCCGCCACTTTGTACGCGGTGGTCTGCCAGCGCATGGTCGGCACCTTGGACGGCAAATCAACCCCGGCGCTGGAAATCCTCATCAACACGCCGATGGTCAGAAAACTCCTCGAAGAAAACCGGCTCGACAAATTGCCCGCTGCCATTGAAACGAGCCTGGACGATGGCATGCTTACCTTTAATCAGGCCTTGTTCGATTTGGTCAAGGCGGGGCGCGTGACCGAGAAGGAAGCCATGTCCAAGGCCACCAATCCCCAGGCGCTGGAGATGAACTTCAAGGGTATTTTCCTTGATGAAGGCCGTCGCATTATCAGCAGTTGATTCGACGCCTGCTGAACAGGCCATAAAAACTGCAATTGACTTAATCCCGACCTGGCGTATCGTTTTTCTTCATGCGAGTGTCGAAGGAAACTGATTACGCGTTGCGCGCCTTGTTCACCTTGGTGGATCATTTCGGCGGTGCGCCGATACCGATTCGTGAAATGGCCCGGCGGAACGACGTTCCCAAACGTTTCCTCGAACAAATCATGCTCAAACTCAAGGCGCAGGGCTGGGTGGCCAGCGTGGCCGGTGTGCGCGGCGGATATGTGCTCGCCAAAGATCCAGGCAAGATTACGATGGGTGAGGTGGTGAGGCTGTTTGACGGCATAATAGCGCCGATTGACTGTGTTTCGGTTACGGGTTACAAGCGGTGTTCCCAAGAGCCGGTCTGCCGGTTCAGGCGTGTATTTCTCGACGCGCGCAATTACGTTGCCGGGTTGATGGAGCACGCAACGCTTGCCGAAGTTGCCAAGGGCGCGCCAGTGTCAAAACAGGAGATTACAGCCGGTTTCATTGGCGGAGCAGGCATTTAGAAAAAATCAAATAAATAGTTGACAGGGCAAGCTGGTTGTGGATAATAACGACAATATAAGTCGTTTATAGAATGAATAACGTGATTGAACAATTAGCTTTAAGCTGCCGTGTTCAACGAAATGTTGCACACGGTCGCGTAGCGGTTTTTATTTCGAAATAATGACGACTCCAGATGTCGTCATTTAAAATGTTAAAATGTTTTGAAATTTTGTTGATATGAGTTTGATTCAGATTAAACCGGAGAAGGCCGCCGACGAGAAATTAAACTGGCTGGAAGTCGTTCATCGGCAGGTTGGATCATTGCGCTACGGCGTGGTGCAGATTGTCGTGCATGATTCACAGGTCACGCAGATTGAGAAAACCGAGCGGGTACGGCTGGACAAGGCTCCCGCTCAAACCAAAACCATTTGGGCTGACCGGAAAATCGGAGCCTGAAACAAACGAGTGCCTGCCGGACAGCCGGAGGCGAAACCAACAACAAACAAAGACAACATGAAACTAAATCAGTTGATTCTTGCGACCTTTGCCGGGATGCAGCTTGCCTTCCCGGCATGGGCTGCCGATGACCCGGCCACCAATTCCATTGGCGCCGCACAAGCCGAAATCCCCGCTTATACTGCAAGTGGCGGGGCCACCCAGTCCGTGGAAGCCGCGGAGATTGAAGCCTTGAAAAAGGAAGTCCAGGAACTCGGCCAAAAAGTCCAGACCCTCAAACAGCAGCGCGACCTGGACCAGCAAACCAACACCGACACCGCCAAGGAGCAAATCCAGAACCTTGACCAAAAAGTGCGCATCCTTGAGCGTCAGCGGGAACTGGATCAGGAGTCCGCCACCGCTGTCGCCAAGGCTCAGCCGCGCATCGCGGTTGGGGCCAACGGTTTCAGTTTCGGTTCCGCCGATTCGAATTTCGTGGTGGCCCTGCACGGCGTGGTGCAGGTGGACAGCCGCACCTTTCAGCAAAACGACAAGGTGCCGGGCAACGACAGTATTTTGTTGCGCCGGGCGCGCCCGATCGTTTCCGGCACGGTTTTCCGCGATTTTGATTTCCTGTTCGTGCCGGAATTCGGCAACGGCACACCGGGCGGCGCCAGTTCGGCGACCACGCCGAGTATTTACGACGCCTATGTGAATTACCGTTATTCGCCGGAGTTCCAGATCCAGGCGGGCAAGTTCAAGGCGCCGGTTGGGCTGGAGCAATTGCAGGCGGACGTTAACACCTCTTTCAATGAGCGTTCACTGGTCACGGATCTGGTGCCGAACCGGGATCTGGGTTTTGAACTGCACGGTGATATCGCCGGTGGGGTGCTAAGCTACGCTGCAGGCATCTTCAACGGCGTGGGCGACGCCCGTAATTCGAGCAACATCGGTTTCCAGGATGACCGGGAATTTGACGGGCGGTTGTTCATCCAGCCATTCAAGCAAACCAGCCTCAAACCCTTGCAAAACCTCGGCTTTGGCGTCGGCGGCAGTTGGGGGGATTCGTCCATCACCAATACGCTCGGTCTGCCCAACACGACGGGCGGCTCGTTACCGGGATATTTCACGGACGGGCAGCAGCAGTTTTTTGCCTATACCAACGGCGTGGTGGCCAGCCGTACGCACTGGCGGCTTTCACCGCAGGCTTCCTATTACTATGGGCCGTTCGGTTTGATCGGCGAATATGTGATTTCCGATCAGGATGTCCGCCGGGGCAGCCAGTCGGCGGATTTGCAGAACACGGCGTGGGAAATTTCCGGCGGCTGGGTGTTGACCGGAGAGGATGCCACGTTCAATGGCGTGACGCCGAAACATTCATTTGATCCCCGCAATGGCCAATGGGGCGCACTGCAGGTGGTGGGCCGTTATGCGGACCTGGACATAGACAACGCAGCTTTTCCGATTTTTGCGAGTCCGGCTTCAGCCTCCGAGGCGCGGTCGTGGGCGGTGGGATTGAACTGGTATTTGAACCGGAACATCCGGGTAAACGCGAGTTATTCCCATACTTCCTTCTCGGGCGGCGCCAGCGGTTCGCCCAGTGCGGCGCCGGGCAGCGTCAGCAACCACCCGGAAGATGTATTCTTCACCCGCGTGCAGATCGCCTTTTAACCGGTCAAAAATCAAGCATACGATTTCATGAAATCATTTCTGAAAATTTTAGTTCCGCTCGCCTTCACGCTTGCCGTTGCCGCGAATGCGAAGGAGATCAAACTCCTGAACGTGTCCTACGACCCCACGCGCGAGTTGTATCAGGATTACAACGCCGCGTTTGCCAGATACTGGAAGGCGAAAACCGGCGATGACGTGGTCGTCGCGCAATCGCACGGTGGCTCCGGCAAACAGGCGCAATCCGTCATCAACGGGCTCGAAGCCGACGTCGTGACGCTCGCGCTGGCTTATGACATTGACGCGATTTCGCAACAGGCAAAGCTGTTGCCCGCCGACTGGCAAAAACGTCTGCCGGATAACAGCACGCCCTACACCTCGACCATCGTGTTTCTCGTGCGCAAAGGAAACCCGAAAGGCATCAAGGATTGGGACGACCTCGTGAAGCCAAATGTTGTGGTCGTGACGCCAAATCCGAAAACCTCCGGCGGCGCGCGCTGGAATTACCTCGCCGCGTGGGCTTACGCGCTCGACCAATATGGCCACGACGACGCCAGGGCGCGCGACTTCATCAAGCGACTTTACAAAAACGTGCCCGTGCTCGATTCCGGCGCGCGCGGCTCGACCACGACGTTCGTTGAGCGCGGTATCGGCGACGTGCTGCTCGCGTGGGAAAATGAGGCGCATCTCGCCATCAAACAATTCGGCGTGGACAAGTTTGACATCGTCACGCCGCCGTTGAGCATCCTGGCCGAGCCGCCAGTGGCCGTCGTGGACACGGTGGCGAAGAAACACGGCACGTCCGACGTGGCGCGGGCTTATCTCGAATACCTCTACTCCGACGAAGGCCAGGACATTGCCGGACGGAATTTTTATCGTCCGCGCTCGGGAAAGGCCGCGGCAAAATACGCCGGCCAGTTCAGCCCGGTGAAACTCGTCACGGTGGACGAGACTTTCGGCGGCTGGCAGAAGGCGCAAAAAACCCATTTCGCCGATGGCGGCGTTTTTGACCAGATCTTCCAACCATAAGACCGGTTCGTGGTTCCTCCGCAACGGGGGCGGCAGCAGGTGAGTGCCGGCCGCCGCCCACGCAAAAGAGAAACCACCGGCCCAAAACGAAAACATTATGCCAATCGTTGCAACTCAATCCCAGGCCATCGCCCAACCGCCGTTGGCGCGCCGGCGTTCCATCGCCGACCTGCTCGCGCCGCTGGATTCCATCGCCGCCCATTCGCCGAACCTCGTGGCGAACCACGAAGCGTGCTTTGAGGCCGGCGGCGAAACCTACACCTTGCCGCGCTATTTGTTTGTCGGGCCCACGGGCGGCGATACGCCGATCCGCATCGGAATTTTTGCGGGCATTCACGGCGACGAGCCGGAAGGCGTGCTGGCGGTGATTCAATTTCTTAAATTGCTCGAGGCCAAACCGGAACTGGCTGCCGGTTATTATTTGTCGTTTTACCCGGTTTGCAATCCGGCCGGGTTCGAAGATGGCACCCGCCACTCGCGCAGCGGGAAGGACTTGAACCGCGAATTCTGGGGCAATTCCAACGAACCGGAGGTCCGGCTGTTGCAGGCCGACCTCGTTTCGCGTTCCTTCAACGGCATTATTTCGCTGCACACCGACGACACCAGCAACGGCTTTTACGGCATCGTGCGTGGGGCGACGCTCACGAAACATCTCATCGAACCGGCGTTGCGCGCCGCCGAGAAATTCCTGCCCCGTGACAAACGTTCAATCATTGACGGTTTCCAGGCGCGCGACGGCGTCATTCGCGATGCCTATGAAGGTGTCTTGAGCGCGCCGCCGAAAGTGCGGCCGCGTCCATTTGAAATCATTCTCGAAACGCCCCAGTCGTCGCCGACCTTTTTGAAGGAATGCGCGTTTGTCATCGCCCTGAAAACCATTCTGGACGAGTACCGCAAATTCATCGCCTACGCGCCCAATTTGTGACGACAAAATTTAACACCCACCAGAAAACTGGAGGTGGAATAGAATATTCAATAAACCCGCACCAGACTGACCGGACTACCGGAGGTTTGCAGCAATTAAAAATAAACCGCAAACATGAAAACCGGCCAATACGTCCGCATCAAAACAGACCAACCTAAACGAATCCGCTTTACCGCCCTTCTTGCCGCGCTGCTGGTTGCAGCCGCCTGGGGTGTGAAGGCAGATGAAACCTCAACCAACGCGCCACCGGCCCAACCGGCGCCCGCCGCCAAACCCGACGAGAAGGGGGCGCCACTGCCGTTGCATCAAATCGAAGGCAACGGCGGCATCTTTGCCACGTTGTCGGCTTACATCGTCAATCCGCCACGCAACGGCGAGCCCGTCGGCCGGCCCGCCGTCGGCTTTTCCTTCGTTGACCTCGGCCACGGCCAGGACCTCGAAGCCTTGACCTTGACGGAATCTCCGTTGAGCCGCCTCGAACTGGGTTATGGTTATGAGAATTTCAATCTGGGCAATTTGCCGTTGGCGGTTTATCAGGCGACCAGCGGTGCGCTCAATCTCTCGGATACCTCCGTTGAATTGCATAACTTCAACGCACGGGTGCAAATCCTGAAGGAAGGCGAGTTCGACCAGAAGTGGATTCCGGCGCTGACCTTCGGCGCGCATTACAAATACAACGATTCCTACAACGACATAAACAGCCAGCTCAGCGGAACATTGAAAGCCATCGGTGTCAGTCAAAACGATGGGGTGGACTTCACGCTCTACGCTTCCAAGATGTTCACCCAGCTGCCGCGTCCGGTGCTGGTGGAACTGGGCGGTCGCGCAACCGAGGGCGTCTGGAATGGACTGCTTGGCTTCACGGACAAATACAACTTTGTGTTTGAAGGCAATGTTGTTGTGTTTGTGACCGATTCCATTGCGCTGGCGGCGGAGTACCGGCAGCAACCCACCGATTACAAGACCGTTGCCGTGGGTGGTCAAAGTCTGATCGGGAAAGCGGGCGACTGGTGGACGATTGATGCCGCCTATGTGGTCAACAAGCACCTGACGCTGGCGGTGGGCTACGGACATTTTGGCACTGTGCTGAACAACGAAGCCAACGGCGTCTGGGGCATCACCACCAAATGGGAATTCTAAACGCGCACCACTCAGGCTGGAGGTCTGGCCGCGGCGCCCGCTTTTGCGGCGTCGAGGGTTCCTCCGTCCGCACCGCGCCTGACGCTGGCGGCCGGCCTCCAGCCCAACGCTCCATCACAACGGAACGTGGAAAACAAAGAACGAAACATAACAAATTTAAATCATAAAACCTATGTCACGCATATACAACGACATCACTGAAACCATTGGCAACACCCCCCTCGTGCGGCTGAATCGCACGGCGAAGAAACACGGCGCGATCGCCGACGTGCTGCTCAAACTGGAATTCTTCAACCCGCTCTCCAGTGTGAAGGACCGCATCGGCGTCGCCCTGATTAACGCGGCCCAGCAGGCCGGGAAGATCAAACCGGACACCATCATCATCGAGCCGACCAGCGGCAACACCGGCATTGCGCTCGCGTTCGTCGCGGCGGCCAAGGGGTTGAAACTGATCCTGACGATGCCCGAAACGATGAGTCTGGAACGTCGAAAACTGTTGAAAATTCTTGGCGCGAAGCTCGTGCTCACTCCGGGGGACAAGGGCGTGAAGGGTGCCATTGCCAGGGCTGAGGAATTGAACAAACTAATTCCCAACAGCTTCATTCCCCAGCAGTTTTCCAATCCGGTCAACCCGGAAATCCATCGCAAAACCACCGCCGAGGAAATCTGGCGCGACACCGACGGCAAGGTGGATTTNNCCGTCATTCAAGGCGATTGCCGTCGAGCCGGCGAAGTCGCCGGTCATTTCCGGCGGCGCGCCCGGGCCGCACAAGTTGCAGGGCATCGGCGCGGGATTTATTCCGGCGAACTTGAACACCAAAATCGTGGACGAAGTCATCCAGGTGAACGAGGAGGATTCCGGCCCGGTTTCCAAGGAGGTCAACCAGCTCGACGGCATTCCCGTCGGCATTTCGAGCGGCGCGGCGATTTGGGCGGCGCTGCAAGTGGCCAAACGCCCGGAAAACAAGGGCAAAATCATCGTGGCCATCGTGCCATCATCAACCGAACGCTACCTTTCCACGTGGCTGTTCGCCGATATCAACACTGACGCCGACGACGTCAGCAATCTGTTTTCACGCGATGCGTAATTGCATTCAACCAATTCCACAATACATTAACAACCAACGAGTCATTTAGATTATGAGCATTCAAACAAAAGGTCTTAGCACGCTGGCGCTGCACGCCGGCCAGGTCCCCGATCCCACCACCGGCGCGCGCGCCGTGCCGATTTACCAGACGACGTCCTACGTCTTCAAGAACACCGACCATGCGGCGAATCTTTTTGCGCTGAAGGAATTCGGCAATATTTACACCCGCATCATGAACCCCACCACCGATGTCTTCGAACAGCGCATCGCCGCGCTCGAAGGCGGCACCGGCGCGCTGGGCGTGGCGTCCGGTTCGGCGGCCATCACCTTCGCGTTGCTCGCCATCACCCGGCTGGGCGACGAAATTGTGGCGGGCAACAACCTCTATGGCGGCACCTACCAGCTTTTCCATTACACCCTGCCCAAGCTGGGCCGCACGGCGAAGTTCGTGAACTCCCGCGACCCGGAAGCGTTCCGCAAAGCCATCACGCCGAAAACCCGCGCGCTTTACATCGAGACCGTTGGCAATCCCAAGCTCGACGTGCCGGATTTCGAAGCCATCGCCAAAATCGCGCACGAGGCCGGTCTTCCGCTCGTTGTGGACAACACCGTCGGAGTGGGCTTGGTGCGGCCGTTTGATCACGGCGCGGACATCATCGTCACGTCGGCCACGAAATACGTCGGCGGCCACGGCACGTCCATTGGCGGCGTCATCGTGGATTCCGGCAAGTTCAAGTGGAACAACGGCAAGTTCCCGGAATTCACCGAACCCGATCCAAGCTATCACGGCCTGGTTTATTGGGACGCATTGAGCAACGTGCCCGGCATGGGCAATGTGGCCTTCATCCTCAAGGTGCGCGTCACCCTGTTGCGCGACATCGGCGCGGCGCTCAGCCCGTTTAACTCGTTCCTCTTTTTGCAGGGACTGGAAACCCTGCCGCTCCGCCAGAAACAACATTCCGCCAACGCACTCGAAATCGCCAAATGGCTCAAGACGCATCCGCTCGTCAAATGGGTCACCTATTCCGGCCTGCCGGACGATCCCAGCCACAAGGTCGCCTCGA
Source organism: Limisphaerales bacterium (assembly GCA_003134375.1). Taxonomy (GTDB): domain Bacteria; phylum Verrucomicrobiota; class Verrucomicrobiia; order Limisphaerales; family UBA11358; genus UBA11358. The sequence continues at coordinate 11,857 of PLAY01000098.1, forward strand.
AGTATCTGAAGCACGGCTTCGGCGGTCTGGTCGGCTTTGGCGTCAAGGGCGGACTGGAAGCGGGCAAGAAATTCATCAACTCAGTGAAGCTGCTCTCGCATCTGGCCAACATCGGTGACGCCAAGACGCTGGTGATTCATCCGGCTTCGACCACGCACTCGCAGTTGACGGCGGCCGAATTGGAAGAAACCGGCGCCACGCCGGACTATGTCCGCCTCTCCGTTGGTTTGGAAGACGTTGAGGACATCAAGGCGGACATTGACCAGGCGCTCCAAGCATCTCAAAGTTGAGCCGGAAACATCATGCCCGACAAACTTTTCGACAGCAGCGACAACGTCCGGCACGCCAATCCGTTGCGGCATGTGCAATCAGTGGTGCTGGACGGCGTGTTGAAGCTGGAGCTGGGTGGCGAATTGTCGGGCGTGACGGTGGCATACGAGACATACGGTCAACTGAACGCGGCCCAGGACAATGCCGTGCTTGTTTGCCACGCCATCAGCGGCGATTCGCATGTTGCCCGGCACAACGATGAAGACGATCCCGGCTGGTGGGACATTGTGGTTGGTCCTGGCAAGCCGGTTGACACGAACCGGTTTTTCGTCATCTGCCCCAATCTGCTGGGCGGCTGTCGCGGCACCACCGGCCCCGGCAGCACCAATCCCGCAACGGGAAAACCCTATGGCCGGAGTTTTCCCACGGTCACCATCGGTGACATGGTCGAAGTGCAGCGCCGGCTGCTGGAACACCTGGGCATCCGCCGGTTGCTGGCCATTATCGGCGGCTCGGTTGGCGGACATCAGGCGTTGACCTGGGCCACGCGCCATCCTGATTGGGTCCGCGGCGTCATCCCCATTGCCACCTCGCCGAGGCTGACCAGCCAGTCGCTCGCGTTTGACGTGGTGGGCCGCAATGCCATCCTGCGTGATCCGCATTTTCACGGAGGGCAGTACTACGACAAACCGCACGGTCCCGACGTCGGCCTGGCCATCGCGCGGATGATCGGCCACATCACCTATCTCTCGCGCGAGGCGATGACCGAGAAATTCGACGCCAACCGTCTCCAGCCGCACGACGTGGCGGTTCAATTTGAAAAGAAATTTTCCGTCGGTTCGTACCTGGGCTATCAAGGCGCGAAATTTGTGGAGCGTTTCGACGCCAACAGCTACCTGACACTTTCGCTGGCCATGGACCTGTTTGACCTGGGCAGCACGCCCGAACAACTGGCCGCCGCATTTCGCAACGCCCGCTGCCGGTGGCTCGTGATCAGTTTCTCCGGCGACTGGCTGTTTCCACCCGATCAATCCCACGACATCGTCCGGGCGCTCCTCGCCAACCAAGCCGCGGTCAGCTACAGCAACATCCAAAGCGACTGCGGCCACGATGCCTTTTTGCTGCCGGACAATCTGGCCGCCTACGGCGAGATGATCCGCGCCTTTTTGGACAACCTTTCAGCCGTCCCCAGCGCTTCCGTTGCCCCGGACGAGCCGCAAAACCCGACCAGCATCTTTCATCAGCGCCGCCTCGACTACGACCGCATCACCGAATTGATTCCGCCGGGCGCCAGCGTGCTCGACCTCGGCTGCGGTTCGGGGAGATTGCTGGCGCGCCTCAAGGAAAAAAACCACCGGCGGCTGATGGGGGTGGAGCTGGATGAAAAGAAGATTCTCGCCTCCCTCCGCCATAATCTCGACGTCGTCCAGGCCAATTTGAACCAGGGCTTGCGCGCCTTCGCCGGCCAGCAGTTTGACTGTATCGTGCTTTCCCAGACACTGCAGGCCGTGTTCGACGTGGAGGCGGTGATCAACGAAATGCTCCGTGTCGGGCGCACCGGCATCGTCAGCTTTCCGAATTTTGCCTACCATAAACTGCGCCGCATGCTTGCCGAGCATGGCCGCGCGCCCAGGTCCGCCGGCGTGTTGCATTATGAATGGTATGACACGCCCAACATCCGTTTCCTCACCATTGCCGATTTCGACGACTTCTGCCGCTGCAAGAACATCCATGTGCACCGGCGGATTGCCCTGGATACGGAGGCCGGGGTTGAAATTTCGCAGGATCCGAATCTCAACGCCGACCTGGCCATCTTTGTGATCAGCCGCGAAGTTCAAGGAACGCCATCACCGGGTTAATTCCCCCCGCCGCGTAAAGAATTGCTTTCGTTGCATTTTAACAACGGTTATACCGCTGAATAGGATTTGCATGGCGAATAAAAAAAACAGCGTGTTGCCCGGCTTCAAGCTGACACTCGGCTACACGGTGCTTTATCTCGGGCTCATCGTCCTGATTCCGCTGGCCTGCACCTTTTGGAAGGCGAGCGCGCTGACGTGGGACCAGTTCTGGCACATCGTCACCGCGCCGCGCGTGATGGCGTCGTATCGCCTGAGTTTCGGCGCGTCGTTTCTGGCGGCGCTGATCAATCTGTTTTTCGGCCTGCTCGTCGCGTGGGTGCTGGTGCGCTACCAGTTTTGGGGCAAACGGTTCGTGGATGCGCTGGTGGACCTGCCGTTCGCGCTGCCGACGGCGGTGGCCGGCATTGCCTTGACGGCCATTTACGCGCCGAACGGCTGGATCGGCCACTGGCTCGCGCCGCTGGGCATCAAGGTCGCCTACACCCGGCTTGGCGTGCTGGTCGCGCTCACGTTCATCGGGTTGCCGTTTCTTGTGCGCACCGTGCAACCGGTGCTGGAAGATTTCGATCGCGAAATTGAAGAATCCGCCGCCAGCCTGGGCGCCAACCGCTGGCAGACATTCTGGCGCGTCACCCTGCCGATGCTGCGGCCGGCGTTGCTGACCGGTTTCACCCTTGCTTTCGCCCGGGCGCTGGGCGAATACGGTTCGGTTGTTTTCATCGCCGGCAACATGCCCATGAAAACGGAAATCACGCCGCTGCTCATCATCACCAAGCTCGAGGAATTTGATTATCCCGGCGCCACGGCCATTGCCGTCGTGATGCTGGTCGCTTCCTTCGTGCTGTTGCTCGCCATCAATTTTCTCCAATGGTGGAGCCATCGCCATTACGCACCGGTTTGATTTATGGTTCCTACTGCAACCATTTCCACGCCGCGTCGCGCTGCTCCCCGCCGCGTGACGGCCGAGCCGCCATTCGTGCGCTGGCTGCTCATCGGCGTGGCGTTGTTGTTTCTCGGTTTGTTTCTGGTCGTGCCGCTCGCGGCGGTTTTCGCCGAGGCTTTTGCCAAGGGCATTGGTTTTTATTTTCACTCGTTCAACGACGCAAACACCCTGGCCGCCATCAAGCTGACCTTCATCGCCGCCGGCATCGCCGTGCCGCTGAACTGCGTCTTTGGCGTGGCGGCGGCATGGGCAATTGCGAAGTTTGATTTCCGCGGCAAAACCGTGCTCATCACGCTGATTGACTTGCCGTTCTCGGTTTCGCCGGTGGTTTCCGGAATGATTTACGTGCTGTTGTTTGGCGCGCAGGGACTGGTTGGTCCCTGGTTTATCGAGCACAACATCCAGATTATTTTTGCCGTGCCCGGCATTGTGCTGGCAACGATTTTTGTGACGTTCCCGTTTGTCGCGCGCGAATTGATTCCGCTCATGCAGGCGCAGGGCCGCACCGAGGAGGAGGCCGCGCACGTGCTGGGCGCCAGCGGCTGGCAGACGTTCTGGCGGGTGACGATGCCAAACATCAAATGGGGGCTGATTTACGGCGTCATCCTTTGCAACGCGCGGGCGATGGGCGAGTTCGGCGCGGTGTCGGTCGTCAGCGGCCACATTCGCGGCCAGACAAATACCATTCCCTTGCACGTCGAAATTCTGTACAACGAATACAATTTTGTCGGTGCCTTTGCCGTGGCGTCGCTGCTGACGTTCCTGGCGATTGTCACGCTGGTGCTGAAAACCTGGGTGGAACGCAAAAATACCGCGCTGCGCGGGGCGGAAAACTGATTAAACGCATGAGTGTTGAAGTCCGCAATGTCTGCAAAAAATTCGGCCAGTTCACCGCGCTCGACAACGTGAACCTGAAGATCGAGTCCGGCGAACTGGTCGCGTTGCTCGGCCCGTCCGGTTCGGGCAAGACGACGTTGCTCCGTATCATCGCCGGGCTGGAGTTCCCCGATCCCGGCGACGCGCAGGTTTTGTATTACGGCGAGGACGTGACCATGATTCCCGCGAGCCAGCGCAAGGCCGGTTTTGCCTTCCAGCATTATGCGCTGTTCCGGCACTTGAACGTCTTTGAAAACATCGCGTTCGGTCTGCGCGTCCGTCCGCGCGCGACCCGGCCAGGCGAAGCCGAAATCCGCGCGCGCGTGGAAAAACTGTTGAAGCTCATCCAGCTTGAGCCGCTCGCCAAACGGTTTCCGTCGCAACTTTCCGGCGGCCAGCGCCAGCGCGTTTCGCTGGCCCGCGCGCTGGCGGTCGAACCCAAGGTGCTGCTGCTGGACGAACCTTTTGGCGCGCTCGACGCGAAAGTGCGGAAGGAACTGCGCCGCTGGTTGCGCAAATTGCATGAGGAAATCCACATCACAACGCTGTTTGTGACGCATGATCAGGAAGAGGCGCTGGAAGTGGCCGACCGCGTGGCCATTCTGCGCGTGGGCCGCATCGAGCAAATCGGGACGCCGGAGGAAATCTACGATAACCCGGCTTCGCCATTCGTTTATGATTTTCTGGGCAATGTGAATCTGTTCAGCGGCCGGATGCGCGACGGCGCCGTCGTCATCGGCGAAACCAAAATCGCGATGCCGGAAACCGCCGGCGAGTCCGACTCGGACGCCATTGCCTTCGTGCGACCGCACGACATTCGCGTCACCCGCGAACCGGGCGGCCCGGCGACGCTGGCGGCGCGCGTCATTCGCAGCAACGCCGCAGGCCCGCTGGCGAATCTTGAACTGGTGCGGCTCGACACGGGCGGACAATTCACCGTGCAATTGAGCAAGGAACAATTCCAGCAATTGCAGTTGAAAGCGGGCGAACCGGTGTTCGTGGAATTGCGGAACGTGAAGGTTTTCTCCGACGATTATTCGATTTGATCCCGGCGGCCAATCCTGAGAGGCCGGTGCCTAAAATGCACCTCACGGGGTTTGAGCAGAGGCGCCACTTCACCCCGGTTTTCTACCCCATCGGCGACAGCGGAGAGGGGGAATTTTCGCCAGTCAAATTGGGTCGCAGTTCACCAGTCCTCCATTACAGTCGGTGGGTTGTCGAAGATGGCGACAACTTGTAAAGATGAACGGCCCAAGGTTCGAAATAATCGCTGAACGAGCCATTCGTGGCCGCGATGGTCCGGTTTTCGTCGAGCACTTCCAATGTGTCATCGCCTTTCATTCCGGCGAGCGTGAAGGTTGCTTCGGTCGCACCGTCACGCATGCCCACGGCAAACAGATAGGCCGGCCCAGCCCATCGCTTGACCATCGTTGCCACCGGCACGGCCGGATTCTTCGATTGCACGGTCACGGCGTCACGGATGGTCGGACGGTTCAATACCGGAGCGAGTTGAGTGATTTGCCGATTGATTTGGGTGACAGCGGCGAGCATTTCCGGGTCGTCCAATAATGCCGCATTGTCGGATTTGGGTTTGAATTGATGGACGAAGTAAATCAAACCGCGCGAGCCGTGGATGAGCGACATCCAGACCTCGGCGCGGACCTGTTGCGGTGTGGGCTTGTGCTGGGGATTGGCAATGGCGGTGCATTCGATGCAATTCCAGACCGGTTTTTTGCCTTGGCCCCATTGGACCAGCCGTTCCACACCGTTGGCGACGATCCATAAATTGCCATGCACCTCGCGGTTGTCGTGGTTTACCGGATAAATGTCGAATGACGCGATGTCGCAGCCCTTGAGATATTCGGGATAATCCTCGGGATGATGGTTGCGCTTGCCGCGGCCATACCAGCCATCCCAAGCCACGCCCTGGCTGAGGTTCAGGAGAATCGGACGCGAGGAATCCACGGCCTTCATTTGCTGGTAATCTTCGATAATCTTTTCCGGCGGAGTGGGTGAGCCGAAACCGAACCGCGCGCCCCGCGATTGCCCGTTGTCAGGTTCGTCGCCATGCATCCAGGCGATGATGGTTGGATCATCGCGGTGCCGCCGGCCGGTTTCATTTTGTCCGCAGATGACCCACATCCCGGCCTTTTTGAGCGCCGTCAATTGGTCTTCCGTCGGTCCTTCCCACAACCCGGCATAGGTATTGATGCCGGCCTGGCGGTAGCGGCCGGCAAGTGCCGGGTCCTGCAGCCAAACGGCGATGGGGAAAAAGTTGGAATTGGCCCAAGGTTCATTCGTCCACGGCATCGCCGGCCTTTCCGCGACCGCAACCGGCCCCGCGATTGTTGCCGTTGCGCCCGTCAAAAAGGCTCCAGCCAGCGGCGAGCAAAGCAACCGCTTCAACCGCCGACGCCAATCTCCGATGACGGAGGGTTCCTGGACTTTCATGCCGGCACTGTGTTTATCCCTGTGCCACGGTGCGAACAAGCCGGGATTCGTGTGAAACTGATTTGATTCTTCACTTTTAATTCTGCATTCTGCCTTGGTTGTGAACATTCCCAAACATCGCAAGGTGATTGACCGGCTGGACGGGCAGATTGTGCGGCTGCTCAATGAACGCACGCGCCACGGGCTGGCCATCGGCGACATCAAGCTCAAGGCCGGCGAGGAGATTTACGCGCCGCACCGCGAACGCGCCGTCCTCAATCGCATCTGCCATCTCAACCAGGGACCGATGACCGACGAGCAGTTGTGCGCGATTTACCGCGAGATCATGTCCAGCGCGCTGGCGTTGGAAAAGACGATGACCATCGCCTACCTTGGCCCGGAGGCCACGTTCACGCATCAGGCCGCCATCCGCCGGTTCGGCTCCAGCCTGCGCTACGTTTCGCAAAAAACCATTGCCGACGTGTTCGCCGAGGTCAGCCGGAAACGCGCGGACTACGGCGTGGTGCCGGTCGAGAACACCACCGAAGGCGTCGTCACGCACACGCTCGACATGTTCGTGGACAGCGATTTGAAAATCGTTTCGCAAATCGTATTGCCGGTTCAATATTGCCTGGCCGGCAATGGCCGGTTGCAGGACATCAAGCGATTGCACGTGCATCCGCAGGCACTGGGGCAATGCCGGCAATGGGTGCAGGAGCATCTTCCAAAAGTCGAAATTTTCGAAACGTCGTCAAACGCCCGTTCCGCTGAATTGGCCGCGAAAGGAAAAGTCAACGCCGCCATCACCGGCATCCTGGCCGCCGAGAAATACGGCTTGCGCGTGCTAGAACAGGACATTCAGGACAACGCCGACAACGCCACGCGCTTCCTCGTGCTGGGCCGCCAATGCAGCCCGCCCACGGGCAACGACCGCACGAGTCTGATGTTGAGCGTGGCCGACAAGGCTGGCGCCCTGCACCAGGCGATTGCCGCGTTCCGCCGTCACAAAATCAACATGACGAAGATTGAATCGCGCCCGAGCAAACGGAAGGCATGGGAATACTTTTTCTTCATTGATTGCGACGGCCATGTGCAGGATCGCCAGGTCGTCAAGGCCATCCAGCTTCTGGGCGTACACTGCAACTTCGTCAAAGTCCTCGGCTCGTATCCGAACGCGGAGTAATTTCAATTCAGCCGCGAAGGAAAACAGGTTCTTCTGGGGGGACCGGCGTGAAACTAGATTCTTCGGACGCAACCACGACATCATGGATGCAGGATGACATCCGCCCTCGCCTCGGCTCTCTCCCCCAAGAGAGGGAGAATCATCTGCCGCTCCTTTGGAAATTTATACGTCTGGATTGGCCGGGCGCTCATCCGCAAAACCAGAAACAATCAAAAGCGATTTCCTCTCCTGGGGGAGAGGATAAAAGGTAAGGGCGGGCGTAAACACTCAACTTCCCATCACCGGTCCGTCAGTTCGTCCGCGTAATTACTTCTTTCCCATCACGATCATCACCAGCGCAATGATGCCGGCGGTGATCAGACCCGTCAGCAAGGTGGTGAGCAGGACGTGCATCTCCCGCTGGCGTTGATCGGGCTGCAAATTTGGGTACAACAATTTTCCTAAACTTAACGTCATAAACTTATGCTGTTTAGGCAGGCAAACGGGCGTTGCGTTCAAAGACAGACGTAAGGAGCGCATTCGGCACGGCCACCGATCTGTAGCGGCGGGCATTTGGTTTGACTCCCTACCACGAAAATCTTATTCCCAAGCTCATCCAAACATTCGATGGAAGCCGTCGCGCCATGAGCAAACGCAACTCAGATTGGTATATCCCGCCGGACTGGGGCATGTTCATCGTGATTCCCTGCGTAGCTGTGTTGTCGAGCATCCTGTTGCCAGTCGTTGCACAATTGAAAACCGCCGACATCCGCGTACTCTATGGTTTGGGATTGGGAGCAGGTGTAATCAGTGCTGTCCTGCTTTTCGTTGCCCGGCTGCCTCTTTACGAACAGCGCCGGTTTTGGACCATCGGTCCGATGCCGTTGGATCGGAAGCATCGGCGCATTTATTGGCTGGCGTACGTTTTCGTCGTAACCGGTCTGCTGCTGCTTGGCGTCGTCTGGCTGAGGGCACACGAGATTTGATTTTAACAACCTCCCTCAACCCGGCCTTCTCCCCACGGAGAAGGAGAATTGTTCGCCGTCTCTCTGAAAAGCCTGCGACTGAATTTGCCGAACGCTCATCCGCAAAACCAAAACCGGCCAGCAGCTATTTCCTCTCCCCGGGGGAGAGGATAAAAGGTGAGGGCGGGCGTAAAAAAACAAACTACATTTTTCCGCCAATACAATCTGTCAGCGGTTTACTTCTCCATCATCGTTTCCGTCAGTTTGAATTTGCCGTCGAGTAGCAGGTCGCGCGAGGAACTGCCAACCAGGATTTTGTAATCGCCTTTGTCGGCCACCCAGGCTTTTTTGTCCGGGTCGTAATGGGCAAAGGCGTTCCGGTCGAGGACGACGGAGACTTTTTGTTTTTCGCCGGGTTGCAGGAAAACTTTTTTGAAGCCTTTCAGTTCCTTGAGCGGACGCGGCAGGCTGGGACTGGTTTCCTGCACATAAATCTGTGCCACTTCCGCGCCGGCGCGGCTGCCGGTGTTGGCCAGCTCGAATTCAACCTTCACGGGCAGGCCCGGCGCCGCCGGAGCGGGAACGAGTTTGAGATTTGCATATTTGAACGTCGTGTAGGATAGGCCGTAACCAAACGGGAACAGCGGCTCGATTTTTTTCGTGTCGAACCAGCGGTAACCAACGAGGAGTCCTTCCTTGTAAACCACCTTGCCGTTGGTGCCCGGGTAGGCATCCAGCGCGTGCGCCGGCGAATCCGCCAGCCGTTTCGGGAAGGTGCAGGGCAGTTTGCCCGAGGGATTCACGTCGCCGAACAGCACGCGCGCCAGCGCATTGCCGCCTTCCAAACCGGGATACCACGCGTAGAGCAGGGCCGGCACTTTGGCGAGCCAGGCATCCATTTCCACAGCCCCGCCGCCGTACAGAATTACAACGGTCTTGGGGTTGGCTTGCACCACTTTCTGGATCAACTCGTCCTGTTCGCCGGGCAGTTTGATGTCTTTTCGATCCGCCCCTTCGGTGTCGTAACCGCCATGGTGGTTCAAGCCACCGACGTAAATGACCACATCGGCCGATTTAGCGGCGGCCACCGCTTCGGCGATTAGCTTGGAGCTGTCCAGGGGAGGCACTGTTTCTTCGGCCTCCGACTGGGTTTCCACCCCTCCCGAACCGACCGGTGGATTGTAACCCTGGGCATAAATGAGCTTAATGTTGCCGCCGAGACGATTGCTGATGCCTTCAAGTGCGGTGATTTCGTAGGGTGCTTTGATCCTCGCGGAACCACCTCCATGGGCAAATATGGCAGTGGCATTGGCACCGATGATCGCGATGGTTTTGAGCCGGGGCGGGTCCAGCGGCAGCAGGTTTTGATTCTTCAGCAGCACAAAGGATTCTTCGGCAATCTTGCGGGCAATTTCCTGGTGCGCCGGTGTGCTCAACTCGATTGGCGGCGCGGCATTCGTGGCCGGCGGCGCAGAGGGATCGTGAATCAGATTCAATTTATACATCACGTAGAGGTGCCGGCGCACTTTATCGTCCAAAACGGACACGGGGAATTTGCCGGACTGCAACCCCGCCAAAAACGGACTGGCCAGATAATACTCATCGTAGTCCTGCCAGGACCCCATTTCGATGTCCATGCCATTGAGTGCTGCCAGATCGGTGTGATGCACGCCGTTCCAGTCGGAAATGACGGCGCCTTTGAACCCCCATTCATGCTTGAGAATTTCATTCAGCAAACGTTCGTTCTCGCAGCAGTGCTGGCCGTTGATCTGATTGTAAGCCCCCATGACAGTCATCACGCCCGCCTCCTGCACCGCCGCGCGAAATGCCGGCAGGTAAATCTCGCGCAATGTGCGCTCGTCTATGATTTCATTGATCGAGCCGCGTTGATATTCCTGGCTGTTCGCGGCGAAATGTTTGACACAGGATGAAACACCCTGGGCCTGTTCGCCTTCGATGTAATTGACCGCCAGGCGCGAGGTCAGAAACGGGTCTTCGCCCAGGTATTCAAAATTGCGACCGCACAACGGCGTGCGCTGAATGTTCACCGCCGGTCCCAGCATGATGTCCTTGCCGCGCTGTTTTGCCTCCTGGCCGATCACCAAACCGAAGTCAAAGGCCAGATTGGTATTCCACGTCGCCGCAAGCCCGAGTGCCCCGGGCAACGCCGTTGCAAAGTCATCCTTGTGGTTGAGAATGACACCATGTTCGCCGACCTCTTCGCGCACACCCAACGGGCCGTCGTCCATTATCAAGGCGGGAATGCCCAGTCGCGGAACGCCCGCTGTTGAAAAATGGGCATTGGCGTGGACCAGCGAAACTTTTTCCTCCAGCGTGAGGCGGGAAAGCAAATCTTCGACGCGCGCCTCGACTGGTTTGGCGCCGTCAAGATAAAGCGGGCGCTCCTGCGCGCCGGCGTTCCCGGCACCTGCCGCCAGAACCGAGGCAGCAAACAACGGCATGCCGCGATGTTTGATTTTGGACATAAGACTCATAATTTTTTCCGCTGGTTCAATTTGTGTTAAATCCATCCGATCACTGACCGCCGCGCGCACGCCAAACGCGATTTATCCGGCGTTTTCACCGGTTCGGTGACGGCGAAGAAACCACTGTAAAAAATTCCTGATTGCGCGGCCAGTGAAAACGCCGTGACGCGTTGGCAAGAATTTCCGCCGGTCAGGACCGGATCATGGTCAGCATCATCTTGAACCGCGTGAACGCCTTGAGCGCGTGCGGTTGGTTGGCGGGCATGAGAATCATTTCCCCACCGGTCACGTGATGCGGCTTGCCGGAAATCATGATCTCCGCCTCGCCTTCGACCACTTGCACCAGCGCGTCGAACGGCGCCGTGTGTTCGCTCAAGCCCTGGCCTTCGTCAAAGGCAAATATCGTCACCGTGCCGGTGGGTTTCTTGACCAGTTCGCGGCTCACAATGGAGCCGTCCTGGTAATTGACCAGTTCGGCGGCTTTGACCGCCTGCGCGCCGGTAAACCCTTTGGATTTTGGTTGCGTGTCCTGTTTCATGATGGCTCCGTTTGTTTTAAGCGTTCCCGCTCGGGCGGGAATGATTCTCCGTTGATATGCCGGCCGGTTGCTGGCAACCTACGCCTTATGACGCATCTCGTCCATGCTCGTAAAGTCTTCGACATCGAGCTTGCCGCGCTCAAAGCCGTGCGGTCGCAGCTCGACAACTCGTTTGCGCGTGCGGTCGAGCTGATTGTTGAGGTGGTGAAGCGACGAGGCAAGATCATCATTGTCGGCATCGGCAAATCCGGCAACGTCGGACAAAAAATTTCCGCCACGCTCACCAGCACCGGTTCGCCGGGCGTCGTGCTCAACAGCGTGGATGCCTTGCACGGTGACGTCGGCATCGTCAACGACGGCGACGTGATCCTGGCGTTGAGTTATTCCGGCGAGTCGGAGGAATTATTGAACCTGCTGCCTGCGCTGAAGCGGTTCTCGGTCAAAATCATTTCCGTCACCGGCGGTGTGAAGTCGTCACTCGCGCGGCATAGCGACATCGTGTTGAACGTCCGCGTGCCCCGGGAAGCCTGTCCTTTCAATCTGGCGCCGACGGCGAGCACGACGGCGATGCTCGTCATGGGCGACGCGCTGGCGATGGCCGTGCTACAGGCGCGCGGTTTCAAGCAAAGTGATTTTGCCAAATATCATCCGTCCGGCGCAATTGGCCGCGCGATGCTGCTGCGCGTCGGCGACATCATGCGCACCGGCGAGCGCAATGCCATCGCGCGCGAAGACCTGATCGTGAAGGAAGCGCTGCTCGTGATGACGCATGCCAAATCCGGCAGCCTGAGCATCGTCAACGCGCGCGGCAAGCTCACGGGCGTGTTCACCGACGGCGATTTCCGCCGGCACATGGCCGTGAGCGAAAATCTGCTGAACCAGCCGCTGAAAAAGGTAATGACACCCAGGCCGATTTGCATTTGCGAGAACGCCCTGGCCGTCGAGGCGCTGAAAATTTTCAACGAGCGGAACATAGACGACTTGATCGTGGTGAACGCGAAGCGCGAGCCGGTGGGTCTGGTGGATTCGCAAGACCTGCCGAAGCTCAAAATTGTTTAGCTTTTCAAAAGAGCGGCCAGGACGCTCATGGTTTTGATTGGCCGGCCTTTGTAGAAGTCGATCCCTTTCCGGTTTGAATGGCAGCGTGCGCTCGCTCCACAACGCTCATCGGGTCAATCTTCACCCATCGTAACCAAGCAAGAGCTCCCAGCCACGAGAGCGGATCCCGAAACATCCCCACCTTCTTCCCTTCTTTGTATGAGCGCGAACGATAGTTCACCGGCAATTCAATCGGGCGATAGCCCTTGCGGATGAGCTTGATGAGCAACTCGTAGTCAAAGTCAAAACGGTCACACTCAAATTTCAGCCCGAAAAGGCAGTCCCGGCGAAAGACCTTGAACATCGTAAACGGATCCCGAAGCCGTTGTAAAAACAGCACGTTGATGAGCGTGGTAAAAAACCAGTGACCGAGATTGAAAAACAAACTCATACTAACTTGCAATCA
>PLAY01000123.1 GCA_003134375.1 Limisphaerales bacterium
GATTCACCGGGCATAAGGATCCTTCAATCCATTTGCACATGCTTCAGATGGCGGCGCAACATCAGTTCCGGTTCGACACCGTGCAGATGCCCTTGAATGTGATGGACGCGCATTACCGCAGTTTTGAGCACCAGGTCCTGCCTGTGCTGCTGAAAGAGCAAATCGGGGTGCTCGGAATGAAATCGATGGGTTCGGGGGACATCCTCAAGAGCAAGGTGGTTCAGCCAATCGAATGCCTTCACTACGCCTTGAATCTGCCCACTTCGGTCGTCATCAACGGCATCGACAGCATGAAGCTGCTNNGAACAACAGTACGATTCGACGGCCAAGAATCCGGAATACCTGAACTGAGGCTCGTTCAACTTGAACCATCGCTGATGCTCACGTCGCGCGTCACTGGCTGATGACATCCAGAACACCGGTTCGCAGGGCGAACCACGCAAATTGCTGAAACTCGTCGCCCGGTCTTCTTGTGTATTTTACCTCCCCCTCCTTCATCGAACCCGATGCGTCCGGAGCGTTGGAATTCCGGAATTTCAACTCGTTCATCAAGAACGTGGCGACGCGATTGTCGAGCCCCTTTTCAGTGCCGCTTTGCTTGTCGAGCACCGCCATCTCCAAATCCTTGTAGATCGCGCGCACCCGGCCGCGAGCCTGGCCGGCGGTTACATCAATTTCGAACGCGGCCTCTTGAGCGCTGCCGGACTTGATCCGGGTGTGTTCCGCAATGTCAAGGAACGCATCCAGGCGGGTCAGGTCCATCGCGCTGAGCGAACCGGAATAGTGGAGCGAGAAGTCCCGTGGCGTGATTGGAATCGTCATCAGCACCTTCATCGTTCCGGCGTTCATGAGGTCGCCCTGTCCCCGGAGTTGGATGGCGGCAGTCGCTTCGCCCCGGTTCGCGATGCCCTCGACGAACAGACTCACTGCCCCGAACGTTAGCACGGCGGGGTCGGCTCCAACAGCCAGCCGCTCGCAGTATTCGAAGTGGCCGTTGGTGATGCTGAGGTTATCCACCTGTAGCGGTTGCCGGATGGCGGCCAGCGCCTCATGCACCATGAGCGGACTCTTCACGAACGGCTTCGGCGGCTTGTCGCGATTGACCAACGCCTCGAAGGAGGGTCTGGAAAAGTGGACCGACCTGGCCCGGTACGACTTTCCCTGGAGCAGTTCGCCATACGCCAGGCCCGACACTCTGCACTCGGGTACGACCACATGAAACCGCGGCGTTCGAAAATCGTGCGCGGCGAAAAATTCTTCGTCTCCAGCCAGCGTCCGCAGCTCGGTCCCTTCGGCGATCAGTTCCGAATCCGGCACCGAGGCTCGCAGCCGCGCGCAGCGGATCCCGTAGTGAGCCTGGGGGAATTCCACATCGAGATTCGTCGCATCGAGACTGGCCTTGGCGAGGACATCAGTCAGAGCAGCCGTTCCCCAAAGCAGCCGCGCCCAGCGAACGCCCGTAAGCGAAATCCGCCCGGCCTTGAGCGTCGTGTTGGTGGCACTCAGTGTGACCGATTGAGCGACCAGGCGATTGGCGCCCAACCGCGTAATCCAGTTCGCCGATCCGCAACGCGTAGCCTGGATGCGCTTCGGCAAACGCCCGCTCTGCCTTCCCTTTGCCATAGCGGTTGAGGATTGCACCACTGAACAAAAAGATGAGCACCGCGACGGCGAGGATGAGCGCACCAAGCGAAGCCGCCACGTAGGCCGACAGCCTCCGCAGCGACAACTTCCGGCCGTGCTGCTTCACGGCTCGTTTGTGAATCGGGTGCTTTGGCAAACCACGGTTGCTCATGAGGGGGGCATCAGTCGCGCACAAAGTCGTTGTAATCCTGCCAGGAATTTCATGAAGCCAGCTTCCGCCGCGGCCACATCAATCCTCAACCATTGAAAGCCATACCTTCTTCCAATGCGTGCGTTTGACGTCATCATATCGGGAGTCAATCGTTCGGAAGGTCGCCTTCCACCGACGCAGCTCGGAGCGGCCTTGATTCCGGGAGATTCGGCATGTTTTCCTGGCGACCCCGGCATCATCCTGGCGACGTTCAACCGTTTCGGCTTCGTGGGGCGGAGCTTCAAGCAAAGTGTTTATATTTTTGCTCCTGGGTTGAAGTCTTCAAGAAATCACAAAGCGTTGCGGGCCGCAAAATTCAACCAGGTGCGCCTTGATGGCGAGCCGCACCATCCCTCTGGCCTTGTATTTGTCGTGGGCGTCGTAAACACTCGCGATGAACTCACCCAGCGTCAGCGCCTTCTGCTTGTAATTGATCTTCATGGCCTGAACATAGGGCAGGAAACCGCGCGGGCGCTATGGGGTGTTACCCCACCGGAGAACCGGTGTCAGCACGGATGTTTCATGGCAACCCTAGGTAATGGCTCAGTTTGCAATTTTGGTGGGGCGAGCGCCTGTCGCGCTGTAGCCTGGCGAAGGCTGATCCTCGCGAGCCGGCTCGTCAGTAGCCTCGCCCCACCCAAACTGAGCCACAACCGGCGCGCGTCCGGGCTTGTGCGGTGGCAGCCGGCAGCTTAACGTCCCGGCATGTACCAAGCGGAAACCGACCCGAAGCGCAACCTCCGGCTGATGACGTTTCGGGAACGCATCGGCCCCGCGATACTGGCGCAGGGCCGGGCGCAGGTGACCGTGGCGCTGGAGAGATTGTCGGTATGATGTGGCTGTATGTAGTCGTCTTTCTTTCGGCGCTCACCGTGGATGTCATTCCGCTGATCGCGCCATCGGCTTGGATGGTCGCGCTATTTCTGTTGGTCAAGTTCCACTTGCACCCGTGGATCGTGTTGCCGTTCTGCGCTTCAGGTTCAACCCTGGGACGATACCTGATGAGTCTCTACATCCCCCGATTTGCCGGCCTGTTCATCAAACGGCACAAAACGGATGAACTGGCATTCCTGGGCAGGAAACTGTCGGAGAGCCTGTGGCAGAGCTGGATCATCGTCTTTATTTACTCCGTGACACCGCTGTCCACCACGGCGCTGTTCACGGCCGCCGGGGTGGCGAAAGTGAAGCCCTCGCGCACACTGCCGCCGTTCTTTTGCGGCAAATTTCTGAGCGACGCGGTGATGATCTTCACCGGGCTTTACGCCGCCACCAACTATCAGAACCTCATGCAAGGCACCTATTCCCCAAAGGGAATTGTGACGCTGGTCGTGGGTTGCGCGGTCCTGGCCGGATTTCTGTTTCTCGACTGGCGCGCGCTGCTGCAACGAAAGAAGTTCACCTTCAATTTCAAAATCTGGAAATGAAATCTGCGCCGTTGTCTTCGTCAAACTGAGCGCGGTGTGGTCGGCCGGCTGGATCCGTCATAATGTCACCTTTTCTGGAACGGGAGTATGGAGCTAACACAAGCCGGACGTCAATCAGGCCGTGGCCGGATTTGAAACGCGGCGCAGGCGTACTCCATCTAAAGCAAGCGCGGAAAACGGTTTGCATTGGCGTGTTTGCCCCTTTGACAAACTCACCACCTGGGTCAGCAGCTCATAGCCCACGGCTTGATTGACCACCGGGCCGAAGCGTGCGGGAAATAGTTAGATTTAACGACCGTCCTCACCCCGGCCCTCTCCTCCAAGGAGAGGGTGAATGATTCGCCATCCTCTCGAAAATTCGCGCGACAGGATTTGCCGGACAACCAGCCGAAAAACCAGAGACGTGCAAAAGCTGTTCCTTCTCCTCGGGGGAGAAGGTCAGGTTGAGNNAAGGTCAGGTTGAGGGCGGGCGTAAAATACAAATTAAATTTCCGCATTTTTTGCTCAATGAATGCATTCTACTCGCCATGCCATCATTCGCCAAATCGGCGAATGAACCAGGTCTTCACCAACTGGGTCAGCAGCGCATAGCCCAGCAGCATGATGGCCAGGTACAACCAGAACAGCGGCGGGAGCGGGACGAACCCGAGCGTGTTCGCCAGCGGCGAAACCGTCAACCAGGCGCCGGCCGCTACGATGATCAGGGATGTAAGGATGAGCGGCCAACTGGCCCAGCTTTGGATGAACGGGATTTTGTTGGTGCGAATGACATGGATGATCAACGTCTGGGTGAAGAGCGATTCCACAAACCAGCCGGTGTGGAACAGGGCCGGGTTGTGCCAGCAGTTGAACACGTACAGCATCAGGAAGAATGTCAGGTAATCGAAGATTGAGCTGATCGGCCCGATAAACAGAATGAACCGCAGGATCTTCCCAATCTCCCACTTGCGCGGCTTGGTCAGCCAGTCCGCATCCACCTGGTCGGTGGGTATGGTGGTCTGCGAGAAGTCGTACAGGAGGTTGTTGGTCAGCACCTGGATCGGCAGCATGGGCAGGAAAGGCAGGAATGCGCTGGCCCCCACGACGCTGAACATGTTGCCGAAGTTCGAGCTGGCCGCCATCTTGATGTACTTGATGATGTTGCCGAACACCCGCCGTCCTTCCAACACGCCTTGCTCCAGCACCAGCAGGCTGTTTTCCAGCAGGATGATGTCGGATGATTCCTTGGCGATGTCCACCGCGCTNNGCCGGGGCGTCGTTGATGCCGTCGCCCATGAACCCCAGCACGTGACCCTTGCTCTGGAGCGCGCGGATGATGCGTTCCTTGTGAGCCGGGGCCAGCCGGGCAAAGACGCTGGTCGCGTTGGCGGCTTCAGCCAGTTCCGTCTCGCTCATCGTCTCGATTTGGGAGCCGAGCAGGAGATGCTCCACCGGCATGCCCACTTGCTTGCAAATGTAGGCGGTGATGATCTCGTTGTCGCCGGTCAGGACCTTGACGTCCACGTTCAAACCGTGAAGCCGCTTCAAGGCCTCTGCGGCGGTGTCCTTGGGCGGGTCGAGGAAGGCCAGAAAACCCAGCAGGATCAGGTCCGATTCATCCTTGACCGAGTAAACTGGCGCATTTGACGAGCCCGGCATTTGCTTGTAAGCCAGGGCGATTACCCGGAAGCCCTGACCGTTCAGATCGTCCGCCAACTGCCGGCGTTTGGCGTCGTGCTCGGGCAGAACTTCGATGACCTCGCCTTTGACTTCCACCCGGGTACACAGGCCCAGCACTTCTTCCACCGCGCCCTTGCAAATCAGCGTGTTCAACCCGGTATCATCTTCCACCACCACCGACATCCGGCGACGCACGAAGTCGAAAGGAATCTCGTCTATCTTGTGGTACTTCTCTTTCGCCTTCAGGCGTTCTTCCATTTCCTGATGGTCGAGGATGGCTTCGTCGAGCAGGTTCTTCAACCCGGTATGGTAATAACTGTTCAGGTAGCCGTACTGCAGCACCTTCTCGCTGGGATCGCCGTGCGCGTCCAGATGCTTTTCGAGCACAATCTTGCCCTGGGTGAGGGTGCCGGTTTTGTCGGTGCACAGCACGTCCATCGCCCCGAAGTTCTGGATGGCGTTCAGGCGTTTGACGATCACCTTCTTGCGCGCCATGTCCAGCGCGCCCTTGGACAGGTTGACGGTCACGATCATGGGCAGCATTTCGGGGGTCAGCCCGACGGCCACGGCCATGGCAAACAGGAACGCTTCCAGCCAGTTGTGCTTGCTCAGTCCGTTGATCAGAAAGACCAGTGGCACCATCACGGCGATGAAGCGGATCATCAGCCAGGTGAACTTGTTGACGCCCAGATCGAAGCTGGTCAACTGGCGCTGCCCGACGATACTGGCGGCCAGCGATCCAAAGTAGGTCCGGTTCCCGGTGTGGATGACCACAGCCGTCGCGGAGCCACTCTCCACGTTGGAGCCCAGGAAGCAGAGGTTGGGAAGTTCCAGCGGATTTTGAACGTCGGCCGGCGCCGGGGCGGCTTTCTTCTCCACCGGCAGGGCTTCGCCAGTGAGGGCCGCTTGATTCAAGAACAGGTCTTTCGCGGAAAGCACGCGCACGTCCGCCGGCACCATATCGCCGGCGGCCAGCCGGATGATATCGCCCGGCACCAACAGCTTGAGCGACACTTCTTCTTCCTTGCCGTCGCGCACCAATGTAGCGGTGTTGCTGACCATCGCCTGGAGCTTCGCGGCCGCGTTATCCGCACGCATCTCCTGGAAGAAACGCAACACCACGCTCAGGACCACCATCGCGAAAATAACCACCGTTGCTTTCAGGTCACCGGTCAGATAGGAAAGCACGCCCAGCGCCACGAGCAGGAGGACCAATGGATTCTTGATGTTAACCAGGAGGCGCATCAGGGCCGATTGACGCTTCTCCCGGGCAATCTCGTTTGTCCCGACCTGCTTCAAGCGAGAATCGGCTTCCGCCTCGCTCAGGCCGGCCAGTTGCGATCCAAGCTCCTTCAGGACGGTATCGGCATCGGCACGCGCCTTCTCCAACAGTTCAACGGAAAACTGCGCCCCTTTACCACCGGGGAGATTACCTGGTCGCGGAGATGCGTCCGGGGGTTTCTTTGAGATTTCCATCATGCTCCTCTGTGGCTGTCTCCAGGTCGGGGTTTTGCTTTCAGAGCTGTTTGCGGATGGACTTCAATTCCTTGCGCCGCGCCTTGTTCGCTTCCGGATAATTCATCCTGAGTTGTTTCAGCGTATCGAGGATGATCTGCGAAATGATCAGCCGGGCGTTCTTTTTGTAATCGGCGGGGACGACATACCAGGGTGCGGATGCGGTGCTCGTTGCACTCAGGCATGCCTCATACGCCTTCCGGTAGTGATCCCACAATTTCCGCTCTCCGATGTCAGTGAGACTGAATTTCCAGTTCTTCGCCGGTTTATCAATGCGCTCGAGCAAGCGCTTTCGTTGTTCGTCCTTCGACAGGTGGAGGAAGAACTTGATGATCCGGGTGCCGTTACGGTGGAGATGCTCCTCCAGGTCCGCGATGGAGCGATACCGCCCCTGCCAAAGGGTCTTCTCATCGAGCAACTCATCCGAAAGCCCCTGGCCGCGGAGAATCTCCGGATGCACGCGAACGATGAGCACCTCCTCATAGTAGGAACGATTGAAGATGCCGATCCGCCCGCGTTCCGGCAGACGGCGGGTCGTGCGCCAAAGAAAATCATGCTGCAATTCTTCCGCGCTCGGCTGCTTGAAACTGCAAACCTCGCAGCCTTTGGGATCGACCCCGGACATGACGTGCTGGATGGCGCCGTCCTTGCCGGCAGCGTCCATTCCCTGAAAAATCAGCANNCAGCAGCAACGCATAGCGGTTGGACGCGTAGTGAAGGCGTTGCAGCGAGCTTAACTCCTTAATGTGTTCTCCCAGGACTTCTTTATACCGTTTTTTCGACGTGCAAAAGGGCTTCACCATGGTCGGCCACTCCCTGAGTTTGACGTTTTCTCCGGGCCGCACCCGGAAATCCTTTGAATTGATTTTCATTCTTTCATGCTTAACAGTTCACTTCACTCTGGTTGAGTCACGATCGAGTTCGTCGCCGATGATTTTGTTTTCGACAGCAACATCTCGAACACTTCGTGGTAGAGGTTCTCCATATCCTTGCTCACACCTGCCAGCGCATGGGCGCGATCGGGTTGAGGCTCGTTTTCGCCGGTAACTTTCGCCAGATGCCAGGCATAACTCAACGCCTCGGTCTGGGTCAAAAGCAGGGTCAGCTCAAATTCATCGCCGGTCTGGCTCAATAATTCCTTCTCCTTGGTGGATGCAATCGCATCACGCGTGGCCAGCTCACCCGGCGGCAGCCGGATGTCGTCCAAACTGATCGAAGGATCGTCCTTGGCAAATTCCTCCAGCAGTTTGGCTCCGGTTCCGGAAGTAGTGGCAATTTTCTTAACCAGGTTCTTAACATCAATATGTTCCCGCTTGATGAAGCGCAGCATGCTGACGTCCTTTTGCTCGTCCAGGAGTTGGTGAAGCAAACTGTAGCAATTGTTTCGCGTCGAAGCACTGATCCCGGATGGAGACCCGGCCTTTGGTGATTGACAGCCGGTCAGAACGCAAACGACCGATAACATTGCCGTAAGCAGCGGGAGGATGATCTTCGTACTCATAAATAATAAGTCATTTCTTGTTCCTGCCGGACCCGCTTTTTTTGCCGCCGCCAGTGAGTTTGTTTACGGTGGCCCAGGCCCGTGCTTCCGCGGTTTTCGTGCCGACACCTTTGTTCTCGTACCCGGCTTCGATGTGCGCCGCCTGGCGTTTCTGTTTGTCAGTATAACTGGATTTGTCGCCTTGAGGCATGGTGGTGCTTTACTTGTTCGACCATTTTTTGTCGGCGGGTTTTTTTGCGGGAGGCACGTTGATATCCAGCGCGGCGCTCAAATCAATTTCATGCTCCTGCTCCTGCACGATGATGGCGCGCAAGGTCTCGCTTAACGCAAATTCCCCCATCGCCTCGGCCTGGCGGATGCGCTCGCGATAACGCCCCACCGTGGTGCGTTCGTTCTCCAGATCCGCGCGCAGCATTTCGACCGGGTCATTTGAGGTTTTAACCGGCTTGGGCGTCACGCCCGGCATGCCGCCCAGATAATCAATCTGTTTGGCAATTTTTATGGCATGCGCCAGTTCTTCCCCGGCATGTGCTTCCAACTCCCGCGCAATGTCGGTGTACGCGGCCCCCTTGAGCACCTGGCTGTACACGGTGTAGGCAATGATCGCCTGGTATTCCCCCGCCAGATCCTCGTTCAACAGTTGGATCATCCGTTCGCGGGTGATGTTTAATTCGGTGGTAATGTTTTCTTTGGTCATAATATTTTTTGGTTTTCCGATATTTTCAGTGGATGACAGAGTGTGAAACCGGACTTTTTGGGTGCAGCCACGACAACATGGATGCAAGGAGGACATCCGCCCTCGCCCCGGCCCTCTCCCCCGGGAGAGGGGGAATCATTCGCCGCTCCTTTGAAAATTTATACGACTGGATTGGCCGGACGCTCATCCACAAAACCAGAAACAGGCGAAAGCGATTTCCTCTCTTGGGGGAGAGGATAAAAGGTGAGGGCGGGCGTAAACACTCATTCCATTGAAAACGTCGAGGAGGCATGTTTTTATGTTGGTAACTGGGTTTCATACACGGCTGCGTCTGGTTGTGTCCATGCGAGCCAATGGCCCGCC
The DNA here is from genome assembly GCA_003134375.1 of Limisphaerales bacterium. GTDB lineage: Bacteria > Verrucomicrobiota > Verrucomicrobiia > Limisphaerales > UBA11358 > UBA11358. The sequence goes on from PLAY01000123.1 coordinate 8,994, forward strand.
CGCGTTCAGTCTTTCACGATGAAGCCGACTTTGATGGTCACCTGCCAGTGATGCACCTTTCCCTTGATGATGTTGCCGCGCGTTTCGACCATCTGGAACCAGCACAGGTTCTTGACGGTTTTGTGCGCGCGTTGAATGGCCTTGTCCACGGCGTCCTCGATGGAAGTGGTGGAGGTGCCGGTGAGTTCGATGAGTTTATAGACCGGGTCTTTCATATTTGGTTGTTTGTGTTTGGTGGCCGCCAATGGGTTCTGTCATTCAGCCTTTAGGCTCACAAACTACGGGCCGGGCTGGTCCTTTGCTATGGGGTAAAACCCTACCGCGGTTCGAGGCTTGGTTCAGTCGGGACGGATCAAACTGGGCGCAACTTGATACCCGCACCGAACGAAAACAACTCCCTCTCCCCGCCAAACGGGGAGAGGGCTGGGGCGAGGGGATTTGATCTTGCATAATCGGCCTCCTCACCCCGCCCCTCTCCTCCTTTGGGGGAGGCGAGGGAGAAAAAATGGTGCGTGTTTCAAGTTGCACCCGATCAAACTGTCTTTCCCGCTGGCTGGCTGACATGTTTTCATTCGGTTTGATTTGGATGGATCAGGTTTGTTCCGGCCGAATTGAGGCGGATTGCCAGCTTGGAGACGTGGCAATCAAAAGGAGCCGGAGTAAAATCCGGCTCCCGTGAGTTGATCGATCATCTCGTGGCCAATCACAAGATCAAGGCCGAGCACCCGGACGCCATCGTGGAGAGTGTGAGGAAGCGCGAAACCTCAATGAGCACTGGCATCGGGATGGGCATCGGATTGCCGCCCGCGTCCACCGATTTGGTTGGTGAAGTGGTCGGGGCGATTGGACGTTCGCGCAAGGGATTTCAATTCGACGCGCTGGACAGCAAAACGGTCAATTTGGTGATGCTATTCCTCGTGCCGCAGGGCCAATTCCAAAAGCATCTGCACACGCTGGCCAATCTCGCCAAGCTGCTCCATAAACAGGATTTCCGCGACGGGTTATGACGCCTTTTTCAGCCTTCCTTGCCGCGCCGTAGCTTCAGCGCAGGCGGGAGCCTTCAGCCTTTAGCTTTCGTTTCACTCCTCCAGATCGGATATGGATTGATGCTCGGATTGTGGACGAACCAGGTAAATGATTCCGTTCACCAGCTTCCATAAACCATAGCCTGCACCCAGCATCAATATTCCCAATCCTTTGCCAGCACGGGTGCTCAAATGAGGCATTTCGGACCTTGTCAGCAAATAATAGATCAGGAAGCCGCTGACGCCGGTGAGCACGACGCCAATCAGGGTGTTTTTGATGCCCATTTTTCGTATCTCCCGGTTTCGCTCAAGATTGAAGGCTTTGATCTGCTCGTCGGCTTCCGGATCGGGCAAGCCATTCGAGGTCAAATAATCGCGGACCGACTCTGCCGACTCGCCCCAAATAATTTTCGCCCTGGCCTCGGTGATCAATTTTTCGTTGTCCATATAAAATGATGGTTCAAAATGCGGGGCTGACCTCTTCACGCCCTCATTCGTATCCGCAGTCGGTACAGCAGGAACAGAAAGCCCGGCACTGCCAGCGCCACAAAAGCCCATCCCCTTGGAAAACCTGACGACAAGAGGCGATGCGCCAGATAAAAGGCCGCCAGACTCCCAACCGTGATGCCGCCGCCCAAACCTTCCCGCCACCAGGCCACCACCATTCCCACGCAGAAGCCGAGCGGGAAGAACACAAACAAAAGCAACTCCCGCGCGGTGAAATGCGACAGGTTCAATCCCTCTCCGAAGGCGAACACGAGCAGGATTCCCACCACGATGATGCTCAGTATCCTTGCCGACCACCGCAAAATTGTATTCATGCCGTTACTCTATCAATCCGTGGACAAAGGTAGTAATTGTTTTTTTACTCCCGCCATTGGTTCCTTCGATGCGTTTCAACCCCGTAAAGGGGCGTGGCCACATGGCACAGTTTTACACGGCTTGACACGAATTTCACGAATCCAACTTGTCGCGCCGGAATAAAATGAAGGCTGAACCGAAGCGCTGACCCTTTATTTATGGTGGACTTCCGCAAGGACTGGTTTCAGTGACGCGAGCCAGCGCTCATGGTGCGAGCGGCGCAGCCAGCGCCGGATGGGCACTCGCGCCCGCATCAAACCATTGCGAATCGTCACTTTGTATTTGTGCCGGTGACACAACAGCGCGGCATGACCATAGGTCACTCCCAGTTCCCGCGCCACGGCGGTGACGGTGAGCAGCGGCGGCAAACTTTTTATCCGCTGCCGCCAATAAAAATGTCTCGCGGCGGGCACGCTGGTGAACTGGAACTCATAACCCGTCATCTTCCCGTATTTTTTCGCCATTCCCACCGTAAGTCCCAATTGCAAGGCCGCGGCCTTGGCCGAAAGTCCCGGTTTCAGCCCCCGCATTTGCTCAAGCCTTCGTTGCACGCGTTGAATGGTGCCGTGGACCTTGGTGATTTTATACCTTTTCCGCTGAAAATGCACCGCCGTCCGTCCGACTCCCAGCATCCGCGCGATCTCGGCGTCGGTTTTGTCCAGGTTACGGCGGATAAATTCGAGCCGCTGAAGGGTCAGGGCGCGTTGCCACTTGAGTCTCGGTTTGGTTTGCATAGACCGGCAGACATCAATCGCATTTTTTGCTGGAAACTCAAGCATTAACGCAAAATCTCAGCCACCAAGACACAAAGTTTTTAATCATGGATGAATCACGATTTTTTTTACACGACTTGAAGCGCTTGGGAAGCGATGAAAGGAATTCGCTGGAGTCCGGCACGGACCGTGCCTTCCAGCGTCCCGCGCGCCGCTGCGAGAATCAGTTTTGAATCCCGCCCATCGGGCTGGGCTGCATGAGCATGAGCTTCGGTTACGGCCCGGCGGGTGACGGGTTGAAGATGGTTGAGGGTGGTTGGTTGACCCGCCTTCGTTCACTACGGCGAGGCAAGGAGTTGAGGGACAGATAAATAGGGGAACATCGAACATTCAACTTTCAACATCCAATATCGAATCAAAGGGGAGCCGGCGAGCGTGGCCAGACGACGGGCGAAAGGAGGTTGGTGGCGTATTGCACGTGGTAGGGTTACACCCCATGGCAACGAACGGGCTCATGCCTTAATTTCAATGAACTTATGAAATCAATCATTACATTGTTGGTGATTCCGGTCCTGGCCGCATGCGTGCTGGTGGGCTGCAATCAAAACACCCCAAGCAGTTCAACCGACACGCAATCCACCAATTCAAGTGCGAGCGATGCCAGCAGCCCGGCTGGCGGAGCCACCAATTTGCCGGTTGTGAGCAATCCGTCGGATATGAATACCAATTTGCCTGCAGTCAACAGTGTGCCGGAGATAAACACGAATATGCCGGCAGGAACCAATCAATAACGGATCTGGCAATACCGTCTGCGGAAGGCAAAACGGTCCAAACAAATTAAATAACCACCATGCCGCAAGGTGATAAATCCAGTTACACTGACAAGCAGAAACGTCAGGCGGAACACATCGAGGCCGGATACGAGAAAAAAGGCGCCAGCACGAAAACTGCGGAAGCCCGTGCCTGGGCCACCGTCAACAAACTTTCCGGTGGCGGAAAAAAAAGCGGCTCCGGCCGGAAACCGAATTGATTTATTAATTCATGCCAGCCTTACATAACAAACAGATCAAGCTGAACTTGCAGGCCGTCCCGAACTGGTCGAAGCGTGCGCAAACCATTCTCCGGACATTCAAGTTTGAGGGATTCTTAAAAGGCATCGAATTTGTCAACCGGATCGCGGCGAAAGCTCAAAAGATGAATCACCATCCCGATATAGATATTCGTTTTGACCAGGTGACGTTGACGCTCACCACACATGATGAAGGCGGCATCACCGAAAAAGATTTCTCGCTGGCCAGGCAATGTGATGAGGTCTTCTCCAAGTTTTCAGTTTCATAATCAACGCGGATTTCAAAATATAAAAAGAGCAAACCAACATTAACAAGGCAATCATCCATGAATACCAATACAAAATCACAACCCGCGGCAGAACAAGACAAGCCGCAGTTTCTGAAACTCATTTCCAGCTCCGCATCAGCCACACTGGCCATGGTTTTGTTGGCGCTGGGACTTCTGGTTCCATGCGCCAAGGCTCAAACAACTCTCTCCATGGCCGACACAAACTTCATCCTGGCGGCCGCCCAAGGCGGCATGACCGAGGTGAANNTGGCCGCGCAAAAAGGCGTGACCTTGCCCGACAGCCTGGATGCAAAACATCAGGCGATGGTGGACAAAATGGCAGCCCTGACGGGTCCGGGATTCGACGATGCCTATATCAAGGGCATGATCAAAGCTCATCAAAAGGACGCCAAGGCATTCAAAGCCGAAGCTGCCGCAACGCAGGACGCGGACATCAAAAGCTTTCTCGATAAATCCATTCCCATTGTGGAAGCGCATTTGCAACACGTCACCGCCATGAAGAAATAACGTTTCGATACGATCACACAAAAAATAAAAAATATGAACACACCCATCATTGACCGGGATCTGACCAAACAAGCCCCGCACAGCCCGCGTGAACGCACCGGCGGATTCGTCATCGCCGACCGCGCCACGGATAAATGCCGCGCCAGCATCGCCGGAACGCTGGGCGAATATCATTATGATTGTCCGCTCGACAACGTGCTCTTCAGTTTCAAGGGCATCACCGGCGCGCAATTCAAAACCGCCGTTCAAGCCGCGAAAAACTATGAGGACGTCGGCACCTGGCTGCTGGCCAACGGCACAAAGAAAACGCCGGCTGAAATCAAAGCCTGGTCGGATGAAGTGGAGGCCGGCAGCATGATGAAAAATCCTGAAAAGCGCGCCTTCTTCACTGAGGAATGCAAGAAGCTCGGACTGGACCCGGAGAAGAGCAGCACGTTCGACTGGCTCGAAGCGGACGACCGCGCGAGTTTCAAAAGCAAAGCCGCGTAACCGTTTTGCTTCCCGATTACGGGTGTATCAGGTGCGACTGGCGTTTGCGCCAAGCCACTAAATGTGGTTCGACAACCGCACCAAGGAAGCCATATCTTTCTGTGATCACATATAAATATGAACGAAAAAATTGTACAAATCATTCCCGCCGATGATTGGTTAGCCGTGTTTAAGATGGATGACGAAGCTGAATTGTCCCTGCCTCTGAACTGCTGGGCCCTGTGTCAAGAGGAGGATGGCTCTTCCAGGATCGAGGGCATCTACGTGGATGCAGCCGGTGATTGCACCGCGGCCAAATCGGCCACCAATTTCCTGCGTTACAAAAGACTTTCAACGGTTGTCACCTGACACCGGATCTGGTTTTTCCACCGCGGAGGATTTTTGGCGCAGGACCCAGAGGCCGATGCCGGCCGGGCGGGTGACGGGTTGAAGATGGTTGAGGGTGGTTGGTTGACCCGCCTTCGTTCACTACGGCGAGGCAAGGAGTTGAGGGACAGATAAATAGGGGAACAGTTAATTTCGGGTCTGGTGTCTGGCGTCTGGAAGATGGAGAGAGTGAACATCGAACGCCGAACATCGAACATTCAACATTCAACATCCAACATCGAATCAAAGGGGAGCCGGCAAGCGCGGCCGACTGGTTGTCCGATGGCTTGGTGGAAGTTTCCCGCGTTGGTGGCCAAGTTGTTGAGGGTTGTTGGTTGATGGTTGAGGGACAGGGAAAGGCTGAAGTTCAGCCGCGTGGTTGAGGGTTGATCCGCCGACGCTGCGCTTTTGGCGCGACAACGGGTTGTTACCACTGGCACGGACCTGGGAGGTAGGGTTATACCCCATAGCGAAGTCCCGGCTCGGCGCGTAATGTGATCCAGTAAAACAATCGGTAGTGGGCCTGTAGTTCAGTGGCAGAATTGGGGCTTTTTGAGGCCATTAAAAATTTTTGGCTTCCCACAAGTCCTGACGGGGGTTCGATTCCCTTCGGGTCCACCATTTTCCAGGGTCGTCAAGCTTAGCGCCCGCCCCGCACCAGTTTTTCCGAACCGTAATTTCCCTTGAGCAACCTGCGGGCGGTTTCCACCGCGCGTTCGACGAGTGCCCGCGTGCCTTCGCGCAATTCCTCGCTCTGCTGCACCGCAGCGACGTTTTGCTCCATGTCCTCCGCCGACCAGCCGCGCGAATGGGCGATGTACGGAAATTGCGGCAGATAAAAACCCAGCTCCGAGAAATACCCCATCAACTGTCCGGCCACACTTTGGATGTTGTCCTGTCCGCCGGTGATGATGAAGCTGGCGACTTTCTTGTTGAGAAGGACGCGGTCTTTGATCGTGATCTGGTTCTGCACGCAATTCAGCCGCTCGGCCATCCGGAAGTAAAGCGAACCCGCCTGACCCCAGCGGATGGGCGTGGCCAGCAGCACCACGTCCGCCCAATGCACCAGCGCCTCGTAAACTTCCGTCAACTCGTCGGTGCTGTCCATTTGCGTGATCGAACACGGCCAGGTGCAGGCTTGCGCGCTCTTGGAGTAATACCCTTCGCAAGCGCGAAACTTCAGCTCCGCCAATTTGATCAGCTTCGTCGGGCACTTGAGTTTTTTGCGCGCGTGCGCCAGCGCGACTTCCAGCAAAGCCTCGGACGTGGAATAACGCGGGTTCGCCGGGTCCTGGGCCGTGGCCGAAATGCCCACCACGCGGACCGGTCCCGGTTTGCGCCGGACGGACCGGGCCAACGGATGCGGCGCATGTGGCTTGTGCTTGCGCGGCGTTGCCGGCGTCATCCGCACGAGCACGCGACCGCCCTTCACTTTCACTTTGTAACTGGGCACAGCGTCATCCTCCGAGCCGGGCTCGCCGATGCCGGTAACCCGATGGAATTTCCAATTGTGCCAGGGGCACACCACATAATTGCCGTCCAGCCGGCCCTGACCGAGCGGGCCGCCGGCGTGATTGCACACGCCGGAGATGACGCCGAACACGCCGTTGCGATGCGAGAGGGCGAGTTTGGTGCGACCGAGGGTGATTTCGGTCAAAGGACGAGACGCAAAGTCTGCCGCGGCTCCGACATCCTGCCAGTCTGTGTCAGTCATGATGCATTTTATTTTGTAGGTTGGATTGGCCGACGTTAGCACCAGGCCGGTATCGCCGACAAGCACGGGAAATTTGGCGGCGTCAATGCGTTGCTGGTTGCCGTGCTGGTTGGTTGTGCTAACGTGTATCGTTCGAATGAGCAACAGAATCCAATTTCACCCCAAAAACAACCAACTCAGCGGGCCGATTTCAACTGACAAGGACCTGGTGTGGGTTCAATGCAAAGAATATAAGTGCCTGGCCTATTTGGACGAGGCCGGCAAATGGATAAATTTCTATACCGGGAAGAAATTGACGGATTTCGTCAAAGTGATTGGATGATATAGAAATGGTGGCGACAGACAAAACGCCGGTTAAATGGTTGAGGGTTGAAAGTTGAGGGTTGAGCGAAAAGCCAGCGGCAAAACGGCTGGCTGGGCGCGACATGTTGCTGCGAATCCCTGATATTTGGGCTGACCGGCAGGTCAGTCCTACCGTTTTTGATTTGTGGCAGGGCGGCACTGCTGCGCCGCCAGTATGTTTCTGCGGCAACGGCTGACGCTCCCGATTTCCAATGCTTCCGGACATTGTAGCAAAAAATGGCATAAGAATGGCTTTTTTGCACCGGTGGACTTGGTACCCAAAAAAAATGCCGTAAACAATGGCGGGATTGCTGTTTGGAAAACGCTGGTTGTAGAACTGTCCCAAAAATGGGCACGGCGATATTCCACCGGTAGAATTTTATGGGTAGCCGGCTTCGTTTTGGCAATCTTGAGTTTGGTGGCGACCGTCGCCGTTTCGTGTCGGTCTGGGCAGCAGCTTCAGGAGGCCACGCGAGTAGTGACGCACACCCGCGAAGTCCTGGAAAAGCTGGGGGACATCGCGGCCCGGTTAAGTGAAGTAGAAAGCGCCGCACGCAGCTTCGCCATCTCCGGCAAACAGTCGCATCTGAGTCCATTTTACACCGCCGCCGAAGCCGTGCCTCCGCAAGTGGATGAACTCAAGCTCCTCCTCCGGGACGACCCCGGTCAGCTTCGATCCGTTGCCAGCATTGAACCCGTGATTGCCAGGCATCTCAAGGTCATGAAGGACATGGTGGAGCTGGGTGATAAGAACCTGTTTCGAGGGTACGGCCAACGCAATCTGACCGACGAAGGGAATAATCTGATGGAGCAGATCCGGGCCGCTTTCAGCACGATGGACAAGGAGCAACGTGCGCGGCTGGACCAGGAACAAACGACCGTCGCGGCGAAGGCAGCCCGCGTCACCATGATCAGCTGGGCCGGAAGTTTGCTGTCCGGCTTGCTGGTTCTGGCGTGCGGCGCATGCGCGCTGCTCGCCATGCACGGCCGTGGAAAGGCAGAGGAAAAACTGGGCCGATTGCTGGGGTCGATGCCGGACGCCCTGGTGATCGTCAACACGGAAGGCAAGATTGTCGGCACCAATGCGCACACGGGAAAACTATTTGGATATAGCGACCGGGAATTGCAAGGGGAAAGCATGGCCCTGCTGGTCCCGGAACGCTTTCGAAAAACCCAACGGCAATATTACACCGCGTTCTTCTCCCCGCGCGGCGGCCGGGTTCTGGAAACGACGATGGAGCTTTGCGGCCTGCACAAGGACGGCCGGGAATTTCCGATCGAGGTGAGCACCAAGCCGTTGGCCGCCGAAAAAGGGCTGGTGGTCACCAGCGCGATTCGCGACATCACGGAGCGCAAACAGGTGGAACAACAAGTTTCCAAACTGAACAAAGAACTGGAACGCCACGCGATGGAGTTGGAAAACGCCTATAAAGAATTGGAATCATTCAGTTACTCGGTTTCGCATGATTTACGTTCGCCGCTTCAGAACATCGATAACTTCAGCCGCATCCTGATGGAAGATTACGCCAACCAGCTCGATGCCGAAGGCCTGGATTACGTTCAGCGGCTGCGGGGAAGTTGCCAACACATGGAGGACATCATTGATGCCCTGCTGGCGTTGTCCAATATGATGCGAAAAGAATTGCTGGTGGACCAACTCGATCTTACCGCCCTGGCGAATGCCGTGGCCGCTGATTTAAAACAAAAAACCCCGGACCGGCTGGTGGACTGGGTCATTGCCGAGGGGCTGACCGCCGAGGGCGATGCCCAGTTGTTGCGAGTCGTGCTGGAGAATTTGTTCGGCAACGCATGGAAGTTCACGGCGAATCGTGCGCGCGCGCGCATTGAATTCGGGGCATTGCCCCAATCGAACGGCGCCCGAACCTATTTCGTGCGCGACGACGGCGCGGGTTTTGACATGGCGCACGCGGGTAATTTGTTCAAGCCCTTCAAGCGTCTGCACGATCAGAGCGAGTTTCGTGGCACGGGCATCGGTTTGGCAACCGTGCAGCGGGTCATTCACCGCCATCGGGGTAAAATCTGGGCCGAGGGCGCCGTCAATCACGGCGCAACATTTTGCTTCACCCTGACCGGCGAAGCCGGAGAATCCAATGGACAAAATTACCATTCCGCCAAACCAAAGTAATTCATCCGAACCGGGCGTCACGAACAAGGCCTTGCGGGCTTTGATTGCGGATGACTCGGAAAACGATGTTCTGGTTTTGTTGCACGTGTTACGGAAGGCCGGCTATGAGCCGGTTTACGAGCGCGTCTGGACCGCACCGGCCATGAAGGCGGCGCTCCAACGGCAAACCTGGGACATTGTCATTTCGGATTACGAGATGCCCAACTTTGGCGGGTTCGAGGCGTTGCAACTGTTGAAAGAAAGCGGACACGACGTGCCATTCATCCTGGTATCAGCCGTGGTCAGCGAGGAAACGGCCGTGGCGGCGATGAAGGCTGGCGCGCATGACTACATCATGAAGCGCAACCTGGCGCGGCTCGTGCCCGCGATTGAACGTGAGTTGCGCGAGGCCCAGTCGCGTGTGGCGCGCAAAGCGGCAGAAACGGCTTTGCGCCAAAGCGAGGAGCAACTGCGTCAGGTCCAAAAAATCGAGGCCGTGGGCCGGCTCGCCGCCGGTGTGGCCCATGACTTCAACAATATTCTGACCGCCATTATGGGTCATAGCGAACTCTTGTTAAGACAACTGGACGCTGATGATCCGCGGCGTAAAAACGCCGAACAAATCGAGAAGGTCGCACACCTGGCCGCAGGACTGACGAGGCAACTGCTGATTTTCAGTCGCAAACAAGTGATTGAACCCCGCGTGCTGAATCTCAATGCCGTCATCCTTGACATAAAAAAATGTTGCGCCGGCTCATTGGGGAAAACATCGAGTTTTGCACGTTACTCGACCCGGCAGCAGGGCACATCAAGGCCGACCCTGGCCAAATCGAACAGGTTATCATGAACCTCGCGGTGAACGCCCGCGATGCCATGCCCACCGGCGGCAAACTGACCGTCACGACTGTCAACACCACACTGGACAAAAACCACCTGAAAAATTTCCCCGTCTCCGAAATGAGTGCGGGTGACTACGTCATGCTGGTCATTGCGGACACCGGCACCGGGATGAGTGAAGAAGTCAAAGCGCACCTGTTTGAACCCTTTTTTACCACCAAACCCCCGGGCACAGGCACGGGCCTGGGTCTGGCGACTTGCTTCGGGATCGTCAAACAAAACACCGGCCACATCAACGTGCATAGCGAGTTGGGAAGCGGCACGACATTCAAGATTTACTTCCCCCAGGTGCAATCGGCGCTTGAACCCCCCCCCGCGTTCGCAACCTGCCGACCGCAGTGGCCGGAGGCAACGAAACGGTGCTTTTGGTCGAGGACGAACCCGTGGTGCGCGAATTGGCCGTGGCTACATTACGGGAGAAAGGCTACACCGTTGTGGAAGCGGGCAACGGCGAGGAAGGCCTTCGCCTGGCACGGCAACACGATGGGAAAATTGATCTGGTGCTGACGGATGTCGTCATGCCCGTCATGGGCGGCAAAGAAATGGCCGATGCCCTCCGCACGTCTCATCCGGACACGAAGGTGCTATTTACATCGGGATATACCGAGGATGCCTTGGGACATCACGGTGTGCTGCGGCCGGGAATTTTATTCCTCCCAAAACCTTATCTGACGGCCACTTTGGCGCGCAAGGTGCGCGAAGTCCTGGATGAAGGTCTGATACAAAGCCGCTAAGATATCTTCCAAATGTCTCGTGGCGACGGTCATGATTCTGCCACCCCATTCGGCGAGTCCGGCATGCCGGGTCGGAGACTGGCGCTCCGGTTCATGGAGAACTTTCCTCGAAAACTGCACCAGCCGCTCAGAGTCAATGGGCGGCTGGATTTCTCAGGTAAGATTTGCTGCGGGTGCTCGCTTCTGGCTGACTCAACCAGTTCACCCGCGCTACGGCTGGCAGCCTATTTGCAGCAGCAGCTGGAGCAGCATTCCTTGACGGCCTTTTCGACCGCTTCGCGGGTTTCGCCCGTGCGTTTCTGAATCCGGCCAATCAATTCTTCCTGCTGGCCTTCGGCGAATTGCAGATCGCTATCCGTGAGCTTGGCCCATTTCTGTTTCAGCTTGCCCTTGGTGATGTTCCAGTCGCCCTTGATTTCAAGTGTAGTCATAATAATTTAGTTCGTGATTTGTTATTTTTCGTTTTGATTCGCCGCCAATGTGACGGCAAAAGTGTTCCCGCGCCTCTGTGCTGGCTCTGCCGGTTAATCCACCATCAGCTTGACGGAGGTGGCGCCGCGCAGGGCTTTGGAATACGGGCAGGTTTTGTGCGCTTCGTCCATGATGTGTTGAGCCTGGGCGCGCTCGATTCCCGGGAGATGCGCATGCAACTCCACCGCCAGGCGGTAGCCGCCCTGGTCATCCTCAATCAGGCTCACCAGCGCCCGCACCGTGGAATCCTGGACCGGGGTGCCGAGCTTTTTGGCCGCGTTGCCCAAGGCGCCGTGGTAACACGCGGAATACGCGCCCGCAAACAACAGCTCGGGATTGGGACCGCGTTTCTCAATGCCTTTCTCCAATGGATTTCCCAATGTGACATCCAGCAGCCCGTCCGGTGTCTGGATGGTTCCCGAACGTCCGCCCTTGGATATCGCTTCCGCCGTAAACAAAGTTTTCATAATGGCATTAAGTTGCTCCGCCGCGTGGTCTGGTGAAGTCTTCGGCGGAGCGGCTCAACGGTTAACGGAGCAATAGAACCACAACGATGATGACGAGAAGGAGGCCTCCCACGCCGCCACCGATGTAGAGCGCGCTGGCAAGAACCGGCGATAGTAATAATAGATGCATAGTTTGTCTTTCGTTTTTGATGGCAATTCATTTGCCATCACTTTCTGGAGGACGCTACGTGATGGGCCGGTCTTTAGCTATGGGGTGTAACCCTACCATGGATGATTGGAGGCGCTCGCCGCCGACTGCCCAGCTGGCGGAAGAATTGAAAAATGAAATAACCCCGTGACGTTGTGGCTGAGGCACACGAACCGGAGTTTCAGCCCCGTGCGGCTGATTGAATCTTTACTGGAGAACCATTGACCCGTTGGCCACGCGGACGGTTTTGCCATCGCCATCGCCGGCACGATTGTCTCGCAGGTCTCGCAAGGGCGTGGCAACCGGCTTGCCCAGGCGGGACGCCAGCAGCTTGGTGACCAACTGGCGGGATTCCTCCCGCCGTTGGTCCAGCTTCCTGCGATAAATCATCCCGAGGCCCGCAAAACCCAGCAGACAAATCAGCGATGCCAGCCCCAGCGCGCAAACAAGGGTTAGGGTGAGTTGCGGCACGTTGTAGGGAAAGCTCTCCACCAGGATTGCTGGATAGCCCAGGCCGGCTACAGCGAGCGCAGTCAAGATGGCCATCAGCCACATCGCACGGTGCACGCAACGCTCGTCGCGCTGAATCTGAATGATCTTTTCCTCCAGCGCCTGGTGCTCGGCACTTTCGCCGTAGCGAAGGCAATGCCGCAGAAACTCCGTATGTTTTTGATGTTCGCTCATCATCGTTGAGGCAACGCCGTTCAACGCGGCATTCCGTTTGTCTAACGAGCAGGGTACGCCATCGGGCAGGCTCTTGCCATGGGGTGTAACCCTACCTTGCGTTGTCAGCCCGTTGAAAAAGCAGGAGCCGACGTGAGGCTCTGACTGAATTTACGATATTTGATTTACGATTTACGAATCACTCCACAAATCACGCAGACCGCGCAAATCGCATATCGCAAATCGAAAATAATGAGACTCGTCACCTCGTCTCCTGCAAAGAAAGAGGTTTTCAACGAGCTGTCATGGGTGGCGCTTCCTGAAATTGATCCTCTCACCACAAGTCAATGAGCGGGCCGGACGCATGGGGAGTTCACCCCATATACAAGTCGAAGCAATTGACTGATAGTGGCCTTGAATTCGTGGCGCGCCGTCGAGGGGTCAAGCATTCCGGAGCATCGCGCCTGAACCCAGCATACAAAATGAAAAAGAAGTTGACCACGTTGTCACGACGATATGTGGCGGCATTGCGAAAACATCTGCGGCGAGGCTCGCGGGCGATTCCGCCGTGCGGGGCGGCGCTGCGACTGGGACGCCAGGCCGCGGCCCTCAATCTGGAAACGTTGGATATGGTTCGGATTCACGAGGACGCACTCGCCACCTTGGAAGCCGCCAGCAGCAAAAATGGTCTCATCAAGCGGGCGGAGATTTTTTTTACCGAGGCCATCACCCCGATCGAGGAAACGCATCACGCCGCGCTCAACGCCAATGTCCGCTTGAGCAGACTGAACCAGACGCTGGGCCGGCGCACGGTGGACCTGGCAGCTTCACAGCGGTCACTGAAGCAGGACGTCGTCCAGCGCAAGACCGTGGAGCAGGCCCTCAAGAAAAGCGGGGAACACTCCCGGAAACTTTTGAAAGAATCACTTGACCTGCAGAAGCATTTGCGGCGCCTGACCCACCAGATTCTCTCGGCGCAGGAGGACAAGCGAAAGAAAATCAGCCGCGATTTGCATGATGAGATTGCCCAGACGTTGCTGGGCATCAATGTCCGGCTGTTGACGTTGAAAAAGGAGGCTGCGGTCGACACCGACGGCCTAAAAAAAGAGATTGTCAGCACGCAGCGATTGGTGGATAAATCAGTGAAGAGTATAAAACGCTTCGCTCGTGAATTCGGTATTCATCATCGGACGTAAAGTAGGACCTGAAATGGCACGCAAACTAAACGGGCTGGCGCAACAATATGTCGCGACGCTGCGCAAACACCTGAAGCAAGATTCACGGGCGAGCGCACCATGCCGGACGGCGCAGGGACTGGGACGCCGGGCCATGGCCCTGGGTTTGGAGACGCTGGATCTCGCCCGGTTCCATGAGCAGGCGCTGATTAACCTGGTGTTGCCGAGCTACTCCCCCGGCACCCGGGAGCGGATGGTCCGGCGGGCGGGGACTTTTTTTGCCGAGGCCATCACCCCCATCGAGAAAACGCATCGCGCGGCCCGGGATGACAATGGCCAATTGGTTAAACTGAATCAGTCGCTCATCCAGCGCAGCGTGGATCTGATCGCCTCGAACCGGCAGTTGCAACGGGAGATCCTCCAGCGCAAATCGGTGGAGGCGTCCCTCCGAAAGAGCGAGCAACACTACAGCGAGTTGCTGGAGCAGTCGCGGCACATGCAGGAACAATTGCGGCTGCTGTCCCGCCAGCTTCTGACGGCCCAGGAGGAAGAGCGCAAGATGATCAGCCGCGAACTGCATGATCAAATAGCCCAGACCTTGACGGGCATCAATATCCGGCTGGCTTCCTTGAAAACCGAGTCCACGCTCAACAACAAGGGCCTCCAGAAAAAAATCTCCAGCACCCAAAGGCTCGTGGAAAAATCGGTGGACATTGTGCATCGGTTCGCCCGGGAACTGCGCCCAACGGTGCTGGACGACCTGGGGCTGATTCCCGCCCTGCATTCATTTATGAAAAGCTTTACCGCGCGGACGGGCGTGCGCGTTCATTTGACGGCCTTTGCGGCGGTGGAACGATTGGACACGGCCAAACGAACGGTGCTCTTTCGCATCGCCCAGGAAGCGCTCACCAATGTGGCCCGTCATGCGCAAGCCAGCCGGGTGGAAGTGAGCATCCAGAAACTGCCGGACTGCATTTGCATGAAAATAAAAGACGACGGCAAATCCTTTAACGTGGAACGCACCTTGCATGCCAATGGCGGCAAACGCCTCGGGCTGCTCGGGATGAGGGAACGATTGGAGATGGTCGGCGGCAAATTCGTTGTCGAATCCTCACCCGGCAAAGGCACGACCATCAATGCACAACTTCCGCTCGACAAGGCCGCGCGGGGGGCGGCGCTGATGGAGTCCGCTGAAACCAAACCTTGAATTTTTATGAAACGAATTTTACCCACGCCAATGAAAGGATGTTCTTGAATGAAAAATAACGGTCACAAATCCACCTCCCCAGTGACTCTCTTGCCCAAGTGTCCCACGGGCATCCAGGGTCTCGATGAAATTACCGGCGGCGGATTGCCGCGCGGGCGGCCCACGCTGATGTGCGGCGGCCCGGGTTGCGGCAAGACGCTGTTCGCCGCGGAATTCCTCGTGCGCGGCGCGGTGCAGTTCGGCGAGCCGGGCGTGTTCATGGCCTTCGAGGAGACGGAAGCGGAGTTGAAGGCCAATGTCGCGTCGCTCGGATTTGATCTGGCGGGCCTGGTCCGGCGCAAAAAAATTGCGATTGACTATGTCCGCATCGAGCGCAGCGAAGTCCAGGAGAGCGGCGAGTATGACCTGGAAGGATTGTTCGTCCGTCTCAATCACGCGATTGATTCCATCGGCGCCAGGCGCGTGGTGCTGGACACGCTGGAAGCGCTGTTCGCCAGCCTGCCCAACGAGGCCATCCTGCGCGCCGAGTTGCGCCGGCTCTTCCGCTGGCTCAAGGACAAGGGCGTGACCGCCGTCATCACGGCCGAGCGCGGGCGCGAACAACTGACGCGCCACGGGCTGGAGGAATACGTGTCCGACTGCGTCATCCTGCTCGACCATCGGGTCAATGAGCAGATTGCCACGCGGCATCTGCGCGTGGTGAAATATCGCGGCGCGCTGCACGGCACCAACGAATTTCCATTTCTTATCGGCGCCGAGGGCATCAGCGTGCTGCCCATCACGTCGCTGGGGCTGAATCACAAGATATCGGCCGAGCGGATAGCCACCGGCATCCCCCGGCTCGACGCGATGCTGGGCGGGCGGGGTTTTTTTCGCGGCAGCAGCATTCTGCTCACGGGCACGCCCGGCACGGGCAAGACCATCGTCGCCGCCAACTTTGCCCAGGCCGCCGCCCGGCGCGGGGAGCGCACACTTTTCTTCTCGTTCGAGGAATCGCCCAATCAGATCATCCGCAACGTGCATTCCATCGGGTTGCGCCTGGAGCCGCTGGTCAAGGGCGGCTTGCTGCGGTTTCACGCGGCGCGGCCTTCGCTCTACGGCCTGGAAATGCACCTGGCCACGATGTTCAAGGAGATCATCGCGTTTCAACCCGACGTCGTCATCATCGACCCGATTACCAGCCTGATGGACGCCGGTACCGCCTCCGAATGCCGGGCGATGGTGACGCGGCTGGTTGATTATTTGAAGGCCGGACAAGTCACCACACTCTTCACCAGTCTGACGCAGGCCGGCCACTCGCTGCAACAAAGTGAAGCCTCCATGTCCTCGCTCATGGATTCCTGGCTGTTGTTGCAGGACTTCGAAGGCAACGGCGAACGCAATCGCGTGCTCTACGTGCTCAAAGCGCGCGGCATGGCGCACTCGAACCAAATCCGCGAGTTCCTGATTTCGGACCGGGGCATTGACCTCGTGGATGCTTACATCGGTCCCAGCGGGGTCTTGACCGGCGCGGCGCGGGTGGCGCAAACCGCGCGCGAAAAAGCCGAAGCGCTGGCCAGCCAGCAGGAAGCCGCCCGCCGCCAACGCGAATTGAAACGCAAACGCGTGGCACTCGAACAGCAGATCAGCGGGCTGCGCTCCGAGCATGAGGCCAGCGCCGAAGAACTTCGGCAAATTGACGAACAGGTCGGAACGCAAACGCGCTTGCTGACCACCGAGCGGACCGAATTGGGCCGCCTGCGCCAGGCCGATGTTTCGCTCCCGATGGGCATCGGGAGCGCGCGGGGCAACTCCAAACCAAAGAGCAAACGATGAAAACCAAAAAGTCCTCCGCCTCCCCGCGCCAGCCCGCCAAACTCTGGCAACTGCGCCTTTACGTAATGGACACGACGCCCAAATCGGAGACGGCGTTCGCAAACCTAAAAAAGTTTTGCGAAAGCCACCTCAAAGGCCGCTATCGCATCACGGTGATTGATTTGCTGAAGCGGCCCCACCTGGCCAAAGGCGACCAAATCCTGGCCATTCCCACGGTGGTGCGCAAATTGCCGAAGCCCGTGCGAACCATCCTTGGCAACCTTTCCGATACCGAGCGCGTGCTCGTCGGCCTGGATTTGCGCCCCGCCGGTTAACCGAGACGTACGCGCGTGAAAACAAACAAAACCCGCCGCACGATCAAGGCCCTGACCACCCGGTCCAAGGACAAATTCGTCTTGCGACTATTCGTAGCGGGGGCCACGGCCCGATCGCGCCAAGCCATCGTGAGCGTCCGTCAACTGTGCGAAGCCGAACTGAAAGGCATCTGCAAACTGGAAGTGATTGATATCTATCAGCAGCCCAAACTGGCGCGCGCGAACCAGATCGTCGCGACCCCGACGCTCATCATGGAATTCCCACCGCCGGTGCGCCGGTTCATCGGCAGCCTGGCGAACATCACCGGCCTGTTCGTCGAGTTGGACTTGATAACAAAAGGTAAAATCGCACTTTGAAAACCACCCGCCACAAGATCTCCTCCCGCCCCGCGCCGTCCGGCTTGCCGGGCCGAAGCGTGGCGAAGGCTGGCGAACTCGCCAGGCTGCGCGCCCGTCTGGCCGACGCAGAGGCAACGCTCCGCGCCATCCGCACCGGCGAGGTGGATACGGTGATTGTCGCGGGCAAAGAAGGCTCCCAAGTGTTCACGCTGGAAGGCGCCGAGCACGCCTACCGCGTGCTCATGGAATCCATGAACGAAGGGGCGCTGACGCTGACGGCTGACAAGATGATACTTTATGCCAACCACTGCTTCGCCCGCATGGTCAAATGCCCGCTGGAGCAGGTGACGGGCAGTTCCTTTCGCCGCTTTCTCTCCGCCGGAGACCGGGCAACGCTCCGACCGCTCATGAAACGGACCGACAAATCCGGCTCTAAAATCCAGGTGCTCCTTCACGCCGGCGACGGTTCGAAAATGCCGGCGCAAATCTCCATTCGTCCGCTGGCAAAGAATGGTGGCAAAAGCGCGACCTTCGGCATGGTGGTGACCGACATGACGGAGGCCCGGCGCAGCGAGGAAATGCTGCGGGCCTTGACGCACCGCGTGGTGCAAGTGCAGGAAGCCGAGGGCGGGCGCGTGGCCCTCGAATTGCACGACAACGTTACCCAGCTTCTCTGCGCCGTCCTCGCGCGCTGGGCGGCACTGGCGAACAAACTGTCGGCGCGCTCGCCCCGTGAAATAATCCTGGCCGGCGGCTCCCGCGCCACCGCCGCGGCTATTTCACGGGGCGAGAAAGCATCGCGGGGAGAGGTGATGAAACTCAGCGAGATGCTCGGCCAGACGGTCGAGGAAGTGCAGCGCATCTCGCGTAATCTGCGGCCCAGCGTTTTGGACGAACTGGGCCTGGTCCCCGCCCTGCGCGCCACCTGCACGGAGTTCGCCGGTCGGACGGGCGTGTCCCTCAAGCTGGCCTGCAAACCGTTGACCGTCCGGCTGCCCGCCCAAGGCGAGTTGGCGCTCTACCGCATCCTCCAGAAAGCTTTGGAGAATGTGGAGAAGCACGCCCGCGCCCGTCACGTTACCGTGCGCCTGAGGCAGCGCACCTTCGTTCAGTTGACGATCCATGACGACGGGATCGGCTTCGACCCGGAGCATCACGCGGCCAGACGAAAAGGAATGGGCGGCCTTGGTCTGCTCAGCATGCGCGAGCGAGCGACCTATGTGGGCGGCGCCCTCAAGATCAAATCCGTTCGCGGCGCCGGCACGAAAATCGAGGTGCTCATTCCCCTGCCGGCAGGTGCCACGGCGGTCAACCTAAACTGACTTATGAAACGAATCGCTGTTTTGCTGGCACTGCTCGCAGCCGGTTGGGGCAACACCCACGCAGCACCCGTTTCGACAAACTCCGCTCCGACCAGTCGCATTCTCATGATTGATCCCAGTTCCATGCCGATTGCCACGGGCAAAGCCACCCTGATCATCGGTGCGCTCCAGCGCGTGGACGGCGTTTACACGGGCGATTACAAGCTCAAGGTGTTTCCCTACTTCCTCAAAAACGAAAAGGGCAGGCTGGCCATTGTCGTTTCGGATGAATCGCTGGCTGAGATCAACCAGGGAAAAGTTGCGGCGATCATCGGGACCGCCACCACGACCACGAGCGGCAAAGGCGGCCGGACCCGGCACATTGATGCCACGGCCACGCCGGCTGACATTAATCGCGGAACGCTCAAGCTGTGGTTCACCACGGCGGGAAACCGGAAAATGATCTTCGAGCCAGCCTATCACTTTGCGGGGACAGGGACGGCAGTGGTTGTGGCGCAGGCGACTGAAATCAAACCCTGAATATTTATGAAAAAAATCACTGTTCTGCTCGCGGAAGACCATACGATTGTGCGCGAGGGGTTTCGCAAGATGCTGGAGCTGGAAAACGATATTCAAGTGGTCGGCGAAGCGCAAGACGGCCGCCAGGCGGTCGCCATGGTCAAAAAACTTCGTCCCGCGGTGGTCGTCATGGACATCGCCATGCCGCGGCTCAATGGTTTGGAAGCCACCCGCCAGATTCTCAAAGCCTTCCCCGTCACCAAAATACTCATTCTCTCGGCGCATAGTGATGACGCGTATGTCAAAAACGCGACCGAGTCCGGCGCGATGGGATTTCTGCTCAAACAAGCCTCCGCCCACGTTCTGTCCGAGGGGATTCGGGAAGTCAACAAGGGGAATATCTTTTTCGGCCCGGCCATTGCGAAGCGTCTTCACCAACTGGATGGCAAGTCCATGGATCGAGCCGGACGGCCGCAGCCGCGCAACGTCCGCCTGAGTACGCGCGAGATGGAAGTGCTTCAACTGATTGCCGAAGGCAAAGCCAACAAGGAAACGGCCGCGGAACTGGACATCAGCATCAAGACCGTCGAAAAACATCGCGAGAAGCTCATGAGCAAGCTCAACATCCACGACACCGCCGGACTCACCCGCTACGCCATCAGCGCAGGAATCATTGAGAGCAGCGTCCAGTTGACCATCGTCTGACACTGAAAACGGAAGATGTCGCGTCCGGCCTGTGGCCGGAAACGCGTGGCGTCCGGGCGAATTTATCGGGGCACAACCCCGACACTACAACAATGAGAATGTTTTTTCAGAGGTCCCAATGAATCGAGACAGTCTTTCTTTCTGGATGACTTTGACCGGGACCGTTTGCTGGGGTGTTTGTTTTTGGTGGATGTGCCGGCTTTCCATCAAACAGAATTACCTTTTGGATCAGCTTCGCGAGCAGGGCAAACGAATCGAAAAGTTATCCCGGGTCGAGCATGATCTCATCAAGGAAGTGCATCCCCAGGTCAACGAGATCAAGGAAGGGATGGAAGAAATGATCGCGGTGGTGAAGGAAAATTCAGAAAACAATCCTCCGGTGTCCAAAAAGAAGGGGCCTTAGTTTGCACCAGGCTTCGTCTTTGTATGACTCTGAAATCAGAGATGACGTCCGCCCTCACCCCCGGCCCTCTCCCCCGAGGAGAAGGAGAGCACATCGCGTCACTCGACAATTTCTCAATCCTCATGGCAGTCACCGATTCTGTGTTGTTGGCCGTGAGACACAGGATGACTCGGTCTGTTGCATGGCTCAAAACTCGGCGAATAATTCTCTCCTGGGGAGAGGATGAAAGGTGAGGGCGGATGCATTGCTCCGGTGACGGCGGATTAATGGGAATGCCCTTTCCGTGAGGAGAAGGGCATCCCGTCCTTGGCGGCAATGAAAAGCGTCAGCAACCCACTCGCGGCGACGCGAGATGCGCCGCCCTGATGTCGGATGGTCTAGGAAAACTTTGCATGAATGGCTGGAGGGTGAAAGCCAGGTCGAGTTCCCGTCCCCCGCTTTTTGCCAGCTCAAAAGCTTTCCGGACGGCATTTTGCAGATCGGGCCTCGTGACGGCAACCTGCAGGCTCACCGTTTTGATTGCGGCCGGTTCTTGGTGGCGTACTTGGGTTCGTAAGGTTTGTTTTTGGTGTTCATGTCGTTTGGTTTTTTCTGTGGTTTGGCTTTGGGTTGTATGTTTGGGGAAAATACTACGAAACCAGTTCGTTTCGTCCATGGGGTGAACACCCCATAGCGCCCGCACGGGTTCCTCGATTATTTTGACACCATGAAAGTCTGGAAGACTGGACTTACGTTGCGTGATTCAACAGCGCCCATTTACGGCGTCTGCACCAGGCGCAGGGCTGGACGCATATGATACTCCTCCTCTGCTCATTTGTGGCCGTTTCCTTTGGCTGCGCCGCATTCATTCTATGCGCTTGCGCCATTGCGGCCTCTGCGCCGCCGGATCTGGCCATTCGGTTGTGGGAAGGGGGCATGGGGTAAACACCCCATAGCGCCCGCAAGGCTGGCCAGCTATTATTTATTTTCCATGAAAGATAAAACAATTTCGCAAGCGGGAGAGTCAACCTGCGCGCCACTTCCGCCCTGTCACATTCTCGTGGTGGAGGACGAGCCGAACATACGCGCGCTCAACACCGGAGTGTTGATTAACTCCGGCTACGACGTGGACGCTGCCGAAGACGGCGCAGCCGCTTGGGAGGCGCTTGGTACTGACAGCTACGATCTTATGATCACCGACAACAAAATGCCCAGGCTGACCGGCGTTGAGTTGCTCAAGAAGCTGTATGCCAACCGCATGGCCCTGCCGGTCATCATGGCCACAGGAGAATTGCCAACGGAGGAATTCACCCGATACCCCTGGCTCCAACCCGCCGCCATGCTGCTCAAGCCCTATACCATCGAGGAATTGTTGGGAACGGTGAAAAAGGTCCTGCGCGAAGCGGATGGCGCCGACGACGGCTCCCAACTGTTCAAATATCGTGATGTGAAGGACAATAAAATGTCGCCAGCGGGCAAGCCATCTGGCGCACCGCGGCAGCTCCCAACGGATACCCCCCGCCGCATTCTTGTGGTGGATGACGACAATGACACCCGCCAGCTCAGCGTTGATGTGCTGGCTGGCTCCGGCTACGACGTTGATGCGGTCATGGACGGTGCCGCCGGCTGGGAGGCGCTTCAGGACATCAGCTACGACCTCACCATCACCGACAACAAAATGCCCAGAATGACAGGCCTTGAAATGATCGAGCAGCTGCGTTCAGCGCGCATGACACTCCCGGTCATCATGGCCACCGGACATTTGCCCATGGATGAATTTGCCCGAAAGCCGTGGCTAAAACCCGACGCCACGCTACAGAGGCCGTTTTCCAATGACGATTTGCTGGAGGCGGTAAAAAAAGTCCTGCGCCCGGACGACAGTCCCCGCGAGCATTCAACGTCCAATTGACCGTTCTCCGTCGCTGGCCTGCCATGTCGCGGCTGGATTCACGACAATCCTGGCATGGGGTGAACACCCCATAGCGCCCGCAAGCGTTTCCACCTAATCATTTGTGTCGCTATGAAAGACAAGGAACTATCGCAAGCGGGCTCGTTGTCACCGTTCTTAAAACGGCGGCAACGGCTTCGTACTATGAAAAATAACGAATTATTGCAAGCGGGAGAGCTGGCGGGCGCATCAGTTCAATGTCCGGTGAATCCGCCCCAGCGCATTCTCGTGGTTGATGACGACAGCGACCTTCGCCTGTTGGACGCCGATGTGCTGGCTCTTCCCGGTTACCATGTTGACGCCGCCGAAGATGGCGCAGCCGGCTGGGAAGCGCTTCAGGCCAACAACTACAATCTTCTGATCACCGAGCACAGCCTGCCCAAGCTGACCGGCGTTGAACTGGTCAGGAAGCTGCGTTCCGCCCGCATGGCCCTGCCGGTCGTCATGGCTGCAGGAAGATTGCCCACGCACGAACTGGCCCGAAACCCGTCGCTTCAACTGGCGGCCACGCTGTTGAAACCCTTTGCCGTTGATGCATTGCTGGACACGGTGAAAAACGTCCTTCGCGCGACCGACAGTCCCCGTGAACTGATCGCGCCGCTGCCAAACTGGCGAAGCCAGCCGTCAGCAGTTGGTTTGCGGCCATGATGATTCCACTCCGCAGTTCAGCGTCCGGTTGACCGCCCTTTGTCGTCGACACGCTGCGTCGGAACTGAATTCAAGAGAATTTCATATGGGGTGTTCACCCCATAGCGCCGCGCATTTTCCCAGCTTATTATCATGAACGAACTCTTCAAAGGGTATTGGTTTTGTAAGCCAAAACTCATGGTGGAGCAGGGGTTATGCTGGGCAACCATCAAAACGAGAACGCAACCGGCAACGAGACGTGTACGGAGCAGGCGCTTCGCGCCTCCGAACTTAGTTATCGTCGGCTGTTCGAAGCGGCGAAGGATGGCATCCTGATTCTGGACGTTGACACGGGACGCATCAATGATGTGAATCCTTTCCTTTTTAAACTATTGGGTTTTTCCCGCAGTGAAATGGTCGGCAAAACCGTCGGGGAGCTAAGTCCGTTCAAGGACATTGAGTCCAATCAAGTCATGTTGGAGCGATTGCAACAGCACGGGTATGTCCGCTACGAAAACCTGCCGCTGGAAACGAAGGATGGCCGCAAGATTGCCGTGGAGTTTGTCAGCAACGTGTATCAGGCCGGTGACTGCAACGTGATCCAATGCAACGTCCGCGACATCACGGAGCGCAAACACGCGGAAGATGAAATTCGCCGTTTCAACGCGAAACTGGAGCAACGGGTTGTCGAACGCACGGCACAACTGCAAGCCGCCAACCGGGAACTGGAGGCGTTCAGTTATTCCGTCTCCCACGATTTGCGCGCGCCGCTGCGCCATGTCACGGCCTTCGTGGAACTGATTCAAAAAGACGCCGGGCCGTCGCTTTCAGAAAAAGATCTTGGCCGTCTGACGATGATTTCCCAGGCGGCAGAACGGATGGGGGATTTGATTGATGACTTGCTGGCCTTCTCGCACGTCGGGCGCGCGGCAATGCAAAAGACGAACGTCAATCTTGACGAGCTGGTCCGGGAGACCTTGGGCGATTTTCAGGCGGAGACAAAAGGGCGGAATATCGTGTGGAAAATCCACCCGCTGCCACCCGTGTGGGCCGACCGCGCCTTGCTGCGAATGGTGCTGGTCAACCTGATTTCCAATGCGGTGAAGTTCACCGGCGCCCGCGTCGAGGCCAAAATCGAAATCGGTTGCGCTCCCGCCTGCGTGGCCGAAGCAAATGCTACAGACGAGCAAACGCAACCGGGCACGATGTCAGCACAGCAGTCCCTGCAGCACACTACGGCGCGGCGAAGGCCCGGTGGCGATGGCGAGACGGTGATCTTCATCCGCGACAACGGCGCGGGTTTCGATCCGCGTTATGCCGGCAAACTGTTCGGCGTGTTTCAACGCCTGCACAGCCAGGACGAGTTCGAGGGCACAGGCATCGGCCTGGCGAACGTCCAGCGCATCATTCAACGGCACGGTGGCCGGGCATGGGCGGAAGGCGTGGTGGACGGCGGCGCGACATTTTACTTTTCGATCCCCAAACAACCCACCGGGGTCTGAAAGAACACTGAAACATCAAAAACACCCTATGTTACAGATGGGGTAAACACCCCATAGCGCCAGCAAGCGTTTCCACCTTATATTTATCATGGTATGAAAGGAAATGAACTATTGCAAGCGGGAGAACCGCCGGGCGCATCAGTTCAATATCAGGCGCATCCGCGCCACCGCATTCTCGTGGTTGATGATGACAGCGACCTTCGCCTGTTGTACGCCGATGTGCTGGCTCCTCGCGGCTACCACGTTGACGCCGCCAAAGATGGCGCCGCCGGCTGGGAGGCGCTTCAGGCCAACAACTACAATCTTCTAATCACCGAGCACAGCCTGCCCAAGCTGACCGGCATTGAACTGGTCAGGAAGCTGCATGCCGCCCACATGGCCGTGCCGGTCGTCCTGGCCGCAGGAAGATTGCCCACGCACGAACTGGCCCGAAACCCGTCGCTCCAGCTTGCCGCCATGCTGGCGAAGCCCTTTGCCGTTGACGAATTACTGGACACGGTGAAAAAAGTCCTGCGCGTGACCGCCAGTCCCCGCGAGTTGATCGCACCGCTGCCATACCGGCAAAGCCAGCCATCAGCCGGTGGTTTATGGCTGTGATGATTTTGCTCCGCGGTTTAGCGTCCAGTTGATGTTCCTCCAGCCCGGACACTTGCGCCGGGGCTGAATCCACGAAAAACGCGCATGGGGAAAACACCCCATAACACCCGCACGGCTTCTTGCCCTATATTTATGCCCGGATGATCAATCACAAGAAGAAGGTGCTGACGTTTGGCGAGTTCATCGCGATCGTTTTTAATTCTTGAGCCGGGTCCCGGCAAATTTTTTTCGTTCCGATGAACAAACTTCTTGAAGCTCCTTGCGACCAGTCTGCCGCCAAACCGGACGGAGACCGGGCGGAGTCATCACCATCCCATCGCATCCTCGTGGTTGAGGACGACCGCGACCTCCGCCAGCTTAACGCCAGCGCGCTGATTAACTCCGGTTACGCGGTGGACGTTGCCGAAGACGGCGCCGCCGCCTGGGAATCGCTTCAGGCCAACCACTACGATCTGATGATCACCGACAACAAGATGCCCAAGCTGACCGGCATTGAACTGCTTAAGAAACTGCGTTCCGCCCACATGGGACTGCCGGCCATCATGGCCACCGGAACGGTGCCCACGCAGGAACTGGCCCAAAATCCGTGGCTTGAACCCGTCACCACGCTGGCCAAACCCTATGTCATCGACCTATTGTTGGATACGGTGAAAGAGGTGCTGCACACGGGGTTCTCAAAAAGCAACCATCCCCGCGTGGCGCCAAAACACTACGACGCCAGCGCATTCTCGGTGGAGCGATACACCACCAGTCGCAAGCACGAGTGGGACGCATTCGTGAGCGCAGCCAAGAACGCGACTTTTCTTTTTTACCGCGACTACATGGACTATCACCGCGACCGGTTCACCGACCATTCGCTGATGATTTTCAACGACCGGACGTTGGTGGCCGTGTTGCCGGCAAACCTAAACGCCGACGGTACACTCATCAGCCATGAAGGGCTGACTTATGGCGGGCTGGTGGTCTCCCGCGCAGCGACGCTGGGTGATGTGCTGGGATGTTTCCATGTGGTTTTGCATTACCTGAGCCAAAGGCAGATTTCCAAACTGCTCTACAAGCGGATTCCAGGTTTTTACAACACGCTCCCCGACGACGAAGTGGCTTACGCCCTGTTCCTTCTGGACGCCCGGCTTTATCGCCGCGATTGCGCGACGGCGATCTCGCAGGCGGACCGGCTTCCCATCCGAAGGGGCCACAAGAGACTGATTAGGATAGCAACCAGTCTGGGAGTCCGTATCGTCCAGGAAACATCTTTTCAGCCATTTTGGGAACGGGTGCTGGTGCCACAATTGGCTGCCCGGTATGGAGTCAAACCGGTGCATACCCTCGAGGAAATCACGCTGCTCGCGTCACGCTTTCCCGGGCAGATCAAACAATTCTCGGCCTATTGCGGCGATGAAATTGTCGCGGGCACAACCATTTACGAAACTCCGACCGTGGCGCATGCGCAGTACGGCGCGGTCACGGAAAAAGGACGACAGATTGGCGCGGAGGTCTGCCTGTTCAGCTCGCTGATCGAACAATACAAGGCCAAGCGTTTTTTTGATTTCGGCATCTCCAACGAGAAGGAAGGCCGGGTCTTGAATCATGGTTTGCTGGAGTGGAAGGAAGGTTTTGGCGCACGCTGCTACGCACATGATTTTTATGAGATTGCGACCGGGAATTACTCGAAGTTGGAACCGGTGCTACAGGCCCGGCCCGAAACAACTTTGACGCCACCGGGGACGGGTCAGGCATCGCCTTCTGTCTCCGGCGATCGGCCAGTCCGGGCCTATTTCGCGCATCCAATGGCGCTGATTGATGAAGGGGTTTCAATCGGCCAGGGGACGCGGGTATGGGCCTTTGCCCATGTTTTGAGCGGGGCGATACTCGGGGAAGACTGTAATATTTGCGACCACACTTTCATTGAGGGAGGAGTTCGAATTGGTAATCGCCTGACCATCAAGTGTGGCGTCTTTCTTTGGAATGGCATTACCGTCGAGGATGACGTCTTCATTGGACCCGGCGCAGTTTTCACAAATGATTGCCGGCCTCGGAGCAAGCGACATCTGAAAACGTATCCGCAAACGGTGCTGAAGAAAGGGTGTACGCTTGGAGCCAGCAGCACAATCCTTCCCGGCATTACCATTGGGCGATGGGCAATCGTTGGCGCCGGATCCATTGTCACCCATGATGTCCCGGATTACGCCCTGGTGGTGGGCAGTCCGGCCCGGTGGCGCGCCTGGGTTTGCCGCTGTGGAGAAAAACTTTTTCCCACTTCCGGCCGGCTGCTGGGCTGCACCTGCGGGCGCTCTTATGAGCAGGCCACTGAAAACGAAGTGAGAGAGTTTGCCGCCAATGGCAGCCACCAGAGCTTGCCGGGGAACCGCATGGCGACGGACTCCAGTGAGTCAATCATCAAAAGCAACGGACACCATGCGGCCAATGGCCGGTGAAGCCGGGTTGATCTGTTGTGTTCGGCCTGAAATCTGGTAGGGTAACACCCCATAGCGCCCGCCGGCTCTTCGGCTTAGGCTCACAGCGTGGATAATAAAACACTCATCCAAATTGGAGGTAATCCATGTCACTGATTTCTGTCGCGGTCACTTTGATTGTCATCGGCGTGCTGCTCTGGCTGGTCAACACTTATATTCCGATGGACGGAAAGATAAAAAAAATTCTCAACGTCGTCGTGGTAATTTGCGTCATCGTGTGGCTGTTGTTTGCCTTCGGCATTCTCAATCACTCAGGCGACATCCGCGTCCCCCGGATTGGGTAGCCAGGCGAACCGCATTCGCACATTGAAAGGAACACTATGTTAGGAACCATTCTATTGATTGTACTCATTCTGATGTTGCTCGGCGCACTTCCTACATGGCCGCACAGCCGGAGTTGGGGCTATTACCCGAGCGGCGGTCTGGGCTTGCTGGTCGTTATTCTGCTCGCCCTCGTGTTGCTCGGCAGAATTTGAGCCGGATTGGGGTGTTTGTTCGCCGAGAGGGATTGGCCGTTGAATGAATCGAATGCCAGACAAGTAATTCTGTCGAGCCAGCGTCAGGCCCCGCCCGAAGAATGTTTTGACTCATGACAACTCCAATGGGGTAAACACCCCATAGCGCCCACCTGGGTTTTCGTGCTTACTTCTCGTTATGGCAGAACAACGATTCCTACGCAACCCGCAGTCAACTGCGGCACCACCGCCAGCGATGGCGACGAGCTTGAACCGAACCGGAATCGAAATCCATTGGGGGGAAGCGGAAGCCAAAACCGTTGAGATTCGGCGCCATTATAACGAAGCGGCCGCGAAGGTTTGCTGCATCAATCCCGCAGGCGGGGGATCCGATGGCCGGCAAGGAAGCAACACGCAGCTTGCGTTGGACGCCCAAGCCCAAATAATTTTCGTCTCGAGGCCGGAAAGGCGGGCAACTTGAAAATCCAACCGGGCCGGAGAATTCGCAGTTCGGCGGCGGAGTGTGCCCGTCCCGGGCACAGCAACGTGGGTATTCCCGGCGCACTCAAAAAATCTTTGACTCCCGTCCTTCCGATGTTGCTGCGCCGGGGTGCGGGCGGACTCCGTCCAGAACCGGCGCCGCTGCCAAAGCGAGTTTTCAAACCGACTCCAAGTTTGGCGCTGGCGTCAGTCTTGTTGTGTCTCTCGCTGTTCGCTCACGGGCAGGAGCCCGCCGCTGGCTTCACGAATCCGCCGGCAGCGGACTTGTCGCGCCGACTTGTCGCGCCGAAATCCGATGAAGGCGGAAGTCAGACGGAGGCGGAGACCGTGGTTCTCCCCAAATCCGTCCCCGACCCCATCGAACCGTTCAATCGGGTGATGTGGGGCTTCAACAAGGCGCTTATGACCGGCGTCATCAAGCCGTCCAGCAGGGTTTATCGGTTTGTTGTTGTGAAACCGGTCCGAACCGGAATCGGAAATTTTGGCAGGAACCTCACTTACCCGGGACGATTGATCAACAATCTGCTCCAGGGAAAGTGGAGCGGCGCGCGCGATGAATCCTACCGGTTCGTTTGCAATACCACCGTCGGGGTGGCCGGGTGCTTCGACCCGGCGACCAAATGGAAGATTCCGAAATCGGACGCGGATTTTGGCCAGACGTTCGGCAAGTGGGGCTGGAAGCCGCAGTGTTTTATAATGCTGCCGATTTATGGACCGAGCAATGAACGGGATACCGTCGGCCTGGCCGCCGACACGGCGGCCAATCCGCTGATCTATATCGCTCCCTACGAATTCGTCGCGAACAATCCGCTGACCTGGCTCGGCCCCTACAGTTATCTCAGCTACATCGTCATGTATAACGATCTCACCGACACCGTGGGCGAATATGTGCGCTTCAGCCAGGCCGAAATGGACCCGTATTCCGAGATTCAGTACGCCTGGACGTTCGCGAGAGAGAACCGGGTGGCGGATTTCCAAGTGAAGGGAAAACAGGACGAAGCCTCGCTGGAAACCCTCGAATCCGTCTTCTTCACCTTCAAAAATCCTGAATTTCCAAGCCACGGCAAGACCAAGTCGGTCCTGATTCCGGCGACGGGCCGGAAATTAAAATTTACGTTTTGGCTGCAACCGGGAAAGGCGAACGTGGTTTACATCGTTCCCGGGCTGGGTTCGCATCGTCTGGCCGAAACTGCCCTGGCGCTGGCCGAGCTGGTTTACAGCAATGGCTTCTCCGCCGTGTGCGTCAGCAGCCCTTTCAACTTCGAGTTCATGGAACACGCTTCGACGGCGGCGATGCCGGCTTATTTGCCGGTGGATGGCAATGACTTGCACGTCGCGTTGACGGAAATTGACCACCGGTTGCACGGCCTGTATCCGAATCGGTTGGGCAACCGGGCGTTGATGGGCTACTCCATGGGCGCATTTGAATCTTTGTTCGTCGCAGCCACCGGACCGACAAATCAGTATTCCGTCAGGACGAAGGGGTCAGTTCTGCGTTTTCTTCAAGGGAAACAGGGCGTGAAAGAAGTGAGAATCGACCCCATCACGAATCAGTTGGCGTTGATCCAATTTGATCGCTATGTCGCCATCAATACACCCGTTCGAATGACGTATGGGATTTCCAAGCTGGACGAATTTTATCAGGCGCCCCTGGACTGGCCGGTTGCGGAACGATCCGACGACCTCGAAAATACCTTTCTCAAGGTGGCCGCTTTGAGCAAGCTCACCCTCACGCCGCGATCCTCCCTGCCATTCAGTGCCATCGAATCCAAGTTTCTCATTGGAATGACGTTTCGATTCATCCTGCGGGACATGATTTACAGCAGTCAGCGTCGAAATAATCAGGGCGTCCTGCAACACCCGATCCGGAATTTCAGGCGCGAGCCGTTGTATCAGGAAATTCTTCAGTATTCCTACCAGGATTATTTTGAGAAGTTTGCAATTCCGTATTATCAGGCCCAAGGCCTGGCCTCGCCGACCCAGGCTGCGCCGGANNCCAACCCCAACATCCGCGTCATTGTCAATCAAAACGATTTTCTCCTGACGGACGAGGACCTGGCCTGGCTGCATGCCACGTTTGGCCCTGAGCAATTGACGGTCTTCCCGATAGGTGGTCACTTGGGAAATCTTTCCAATCTGACGGTGCAAAAGTCCATTTTGGCGGCGCTGACACCCATGAGACCACCCGATCCCAAACCGGAAGAGCCGCCGAAGAATCCAGGCCCGTGAAAACTGTAGCGCAGACATTCTTGTCTNNGACAGGAATGTCTGCGCTACATACCGGTTCAAGGGCGCATCTCAATTTTCGATGACGGCCAAGGTTCTTTGATTTACACCTCGGCGCGGCAAGGGTTAGCTTTGCCACCGATGACCGCCACCGCCACGCGCCAGCAACTTTCGCCGGCTTGGATTCTGTTCATCCTCACCGGTCTCAACCTGTTCAATTACCTCGACCGCTTCGTGCTCTCGGCGGTTTTGACCCCGATACAAAAGGAATTCGGCCTCAACAATGACCAGGCCGGGTGGCTCGGGACGGCATTCATGATCGGCTATTTCGTCACGTCGCCAGTCTTCGGCTGGCTGGGCGACCGCTGGTCGCGCAAATGGCTCATCGCCTCCGGTATTTTTGTGTGGAGCGTGGGCACGATCCTGACGGGGNNCGTCGGTCTGGGCGAAGCGAGCTATGCAACCATCAGTCCGAGCCTGATTTCCGACAGCTACGTCCCCGCGAAACGGAACAACGCGCTGACGATTTTCTACGTCGCGATGCCAATCGGCGCGGCGTTGGGCATGATCATTGGCGGACTCATTGCCGCGCACTGGGGCTGGCGGCACGCGTTCATCTGGGCGGGTGTGCCGGGGTTGCTCCTCGCGCTCGTGATGCTGCCGTTTGCCGAACTCAAACGCGGCCAGGCCGAGGGCAAGACGACCGAAGCGGCAAAAAGACCTTCCGTCCGCGACATCGTGAATCTCTTTCGCATCCCGGACTACGTGCTCGTGGTTTTGGGCTACACCGCCTACACGTTCGCGCTGGGCGCCTTCGGGTATTGGGGGCCGACGTTCCTGCATCGCGCTCACGGCGTGGCCGTGGCCCAGGCGGCCGAATTTTTCGGCGCGGTGCTCGTGGTCGCCGGACTTGTGGGCACGTTGATCGGCGGATTCGCGGCGACCGCGTGGCAGAAGCGCAATCGCGCGGGCTACGCGTGGACGCTGGGACTCTCGGTGCTGGCCGCCGTGCCGCTCGCGTTTGGCGCGTTCCTCGCCGGCTCGACATTTTGGTCCATGTCATTTCTGGCGGCGGCGATGTTCTTCCTGTTCCTGTCCACCGGCCCGGTCAACACGCTCATCCTGGAAACCGCGCCCGTGAATCTTCGCGCCAGCGCCATGGCCGTTTCCATTTTCACGATCCATCTCTTCGGCGACATGTGGTCGCCGGTGATCGTCGGCCGGCTCGCGGATTCATTTGGCGGAAATTTGCAGAAGGCCGTTTTGATTTTGCCGGTGGCGTTGATCGTGGCCAGCGCGCTTTGGCTGGTGCTCGCCGTGAAGACGAAGCGGGGCAAGGGCGGAACCGCTGCGTGACTTGCAAGCTGTGCGTTATCCCAAAGGGATTGTGATCATTTAGCCCAAGGTTGCGAGGTGGGCCGTCCGGCTTGGACCGAGCTACCCTGGGAAATCGTCCCACAAAATAATTCNNGAGAGGGCCGGGGTGAGGAGTCGAGTGGGCGTGGTGATGATTTTGGCGAGCTTGCTGGTGCGGTTGAAGTCGAATACCTTTGCAGCAAATGAACTCCTGCCAGCGGAGTTAAACGCTTATGCAATTCTGGGTTGAAAAAACTTACGTCAAATCAAGGCCTGACCGGCAGCAGGGTGAGTTTGCATTTGGATCGGTGCTTTGGTCGCCGCAGAGTGGGAAAGATGGACGGGATACATATCGTTTAATGCGAGATGCGAAACCCGGCGACTTTGTCTTCCATTTCGTTGACAAAAACGCGATAGCTGGAATTTCAATTGTTTCGGAAGGCTGCAACAGCAGCTTCGTTGGCCCGCAGGGAACTGAATGGCAAGGACGGCCGGCCTATCTCGTCCGATTGCGGAACTACACTAAGCTCTCGCCACCAATAGGCCGGTCTGAATTTTTGGATGCAACCAAATACAAAACCGACTTGCTTGAAATCGCCAAGACGCATGACACCCTGTTTTTCGATAGGAATTTGACTCTTCGTCAGGGGGCGTATCTAACGATCGCCCCGGCTAAGTTGGTGGGCATTTGGGATGAGATTTATTTTTCCAAGACGAGCAACCACTTGCCGTTGCTGGATGTAAATCTTTTTTCACCTCAGAAGGAGGCTGCACCAAAGCCTATGGCCATGGCAGAGTCTACGGATTTGGGTCACTGGATTTTTCAAGGCAATCCTGAACACTTCGACATCAATACCTATTTAAAGAATCGCACCGAAGCGACTTGGACGGTTCGCCAAAACGTCTGGCCTACGACTTCCTTCTAAAGGTTTGCGAACTCATCTACCGAAATCTGCTCGTGTCTGAGAAATCAGGCAGCAGCAAGTTTATGGATTTTGTCCGCGACAAGCGGCAGATGGCCATTTTGTTTGAGAACTTCGTTCGCACTTTTTACCGAGTCCACACGGATTACAAGGTGAAGCGCGAGGACATTTACTGGCGTTGGATTGCAGCCGACCAAGTTGCCGCAGGCTTGCTGCCCAAGATGCAAACCGATATCAGCCTGACATCGGCAACCCGGAAAATCATCATCGACTGCAAATTCACACCGGAGGCGACGCAACATCATTACGAAGCCGAGACGCTTCGGTCTTCGCATCTTTTTCAAATCAACGCCTACCTGACCAACCTGCCTGTGGGGAAACTGACGGATATTTGCGAAATGATGCTGCTTTATCCGACCGTGGATTCGCCGCTGTCGCACGATTTCATGGATGGGCTGCACAGGATCAAGATTCGGACAATCAATCTTAAGCAGAACTGGCAGGGCATTCACAAAGATTTGTTGGCGTTGGTGGCCTAAAGGTTTTTGACTCCTCACCCCGGCCCTCTCCTCGTTCGGCGAGGAGAGGGAGAATTATATTGTGGGACGTTTACCCAGGGTAGCTCCCGTCTTCGCCATGCTACGGCGCGACGAGCGCAACCCTGGGCTGATTGATTTCATCCCGTTGGGATGGCCGAACTTTATCTATTTGCCCGGCGGTGGGGGCGAAGCGGGTGGATTCGACGGCGCTTCCATCAGCGCCTGAAGCTCGCGGTGATTCACCTTGCCGGTGCCGAGCTTCGGAATCTCCTTCACGACTTTTATCTCGCGCGGCACGCTGAGATTCGTCAACCCCTTCGCTTTGATGGCGTCGCGGATTTCGTCCAGGGTCAGCTTCGGTTCGTTGGTCACGGCGATGAGGGCTTCGCCTTTGTTTTCCTCGGGGCGCGTGATGATGGCGATCTGGCAGTGAAGGCCGTAATGCGGAAACGCCCCCGCCAGCGCGTCCTCCACCGCCGTAAGGCTCACCATCTCGCCGCTCACCTTGGCAAAGCGTTTCATCCGCCCGAGGATGTGCAGGTAGCCTTCGGCATCCACGCTCACGATGTCGCCGGTGTCGTACCAGCCGCCGAGGGCCTGGAATTTCGCGTTTGCCTCCGCGTTCAAGTAGCCTTTCATCACGTTTGGCCCGCGCACGAAGAGCCGCCCGCCCCCGGCCACACCTTCGACCGGCTCCAGTTTGTGTTCCATGCCGGGCAGCAGGCGGCCCACGGAGCCGTAACGCGGCTCCAGCGGTGTGTTGACACTCAGGCACGGAGAGCACTCGGTCGCGCCATAACCTTCGAGAATGCGCACGCCGTATTTCTGCGACCAGGCGAGCGCGGTGGCTTCCTGCAACTTCTCCGCGGCGGCAAACAGATACCTCAGGCTGCGGAAGTCGTAGGGATGTGCCTTGCGCGCGTAGCCATTCAGGAAGGTGTTCGTGCTGATAAACACCGTGCAGTCCCGTTCGTAGAGCGCGGCCGGCACGTTGCGGTAATGCAAGGGCGAAGGATAGAGGAAGACATAAATCCCGCGCACCAATGGCAGGAACGTCCCCGTCGTGAGACCGAAGCTGTGGAAGAGCGGCAGGCAGTTGAAGAGGCGGTCGCGGTCGGTCAAATCGGTGACGGCCAGCATCTGGTGGATGTTGGCGAGGAGGTTGCCATGCGTCAGCTCGACACCCTTGGGCACGCCTTCGGAGCCGCTCGTGAAAACAATTACGGCAGTGGAGCTGACTGAAGGCTGAAGGCTGAAGGCTGAAGGCTGAAGGAAAACATGCCGGAGCAGCGTGAGGAATTTCCGGGCGCCACTGATGCCGGCGCGCACGTCCTCAAGGTAAATCAGACTGACGCCCGCTTTCACAAAATCATCCACGTTTAGCCGGGCACGTTCAAAAAAGGCGCGCGAGGTAACGATGTGTTTCAGTCCGGCCAGTTCCGCGCACGCCAGCATGGTGGGTGTGCCCGAGGAGAAATTCAGCACGGCGGGCACTTTGCCCAGGCTCCACAACGCGAGGATGGCCGCCGGTGTGGCGTTGACATTGGGCATCAACAGGCCAACCCGCTCACCGCCCGTAACTGTGCCACGCAAGGCATGCGCCAGCACGTCCGCCCCCACTAGCAGCTTCCGATAGGTCAGCTTTTGCAGCGTCGTGTCTTCGAGGATGATATGGCCGGGACGTTTACGGGCGGTCTCCGCCACCGCCGAGAGGACATTCTGCGCGCCGAACGCCATCTCGACCTCGAACTGTTGCCGCACCATCTGATCGCGGAGCCAGCTGGTCAGCCGCGTCCGCGCGCGACCGGTGCTGATGTCCCCCAATTCGGGTGCAGCCAGCGTGGCGCTGAAATGCGCGGTCACTTTGGGAAAACATTTTTTCCAGCCCGGATTGGGGGAAAACGGCAGACGTCCGGCGCCGCGCAGATAAGCCGTGATGACTTTCGCCTTGGTTTTGAAAATTAAAAATCCGGTGCCATCGAAGAGTTTCATCAAGGTGCCCGTGCGCGACAGGCGGCCTTCGGCAAAGAGCACGAGCCGCCCGCCGCCTTTGAGAAACTCCGCCATGTGTTTCACCGCGTAAGGCGAACTGGTGTCAACGGGCAGGGTGTAGCGGTTGATCATCAATTTCCGATGCAGCCAGCTCGTCTGCGCCGAGATGCTCGAGCTGACGAACTTCCAATCCTCATCCAGGCAGACCCAGAGAAAAAGCCAGTCAATCCAGGAAAGGTGATTCGGAATCAGAAGCACCGGGCCGGGCGTTTTCAGCGCGTCCAGGTCGCAAGCCCGGAAGCGGAACAAGACCTGGAGCAAAAAACGGAAGACAGTTTTCATGGCATTGGGAAGTGCATCATTTGGGAGCGCGCACTTCAAACAAAATGTGTGCCCGGCGAATGTGGCTAGAATTTGAGGCTGATGCCAAAACCGGGGTCCAAGCCCGTTGGAATCGCCGCCGCCGGATTTGGGTATGCTGGTTTTAAACTCAGCTTAAAGGCAAAACCTTCCGAGCCGTAAAGTTCGTAGTTGAGTTGCCGGTCCGCCACCGTGAGCGCGTGTTTCGTGGCATCGCCCGGCCGGGGTTGTAACTCGGCAAAATGTCCTGATGGGAGGTCTCTTTGCAAGTTGAGACTCGCGTGATCGAGTTCTGGATCGTGGATTGTTACCGGTGGATCGAGCGATAAAGTTATGTTGTCCAGGAAGCCGCTGTTCGTTGCCGGATGCGGCGGGTCCATCCTGGCGTACGTCAATTCGGGTGTAATGAGGTGACTTTGGCTGGTTGCCGCCGGGGGCTGCTTTACATGCAGAATGGCTTCCATCAGCAAAATAATTCCAAATAGTCCCACGAGTGCCAGGCATCGTTTCAAGTTGATCAGTTTAAATCCCATTTAGTTTGCGCTCCCAACGTCGTCACAAGTTAACGGCCCAACAAGAGACGTTCTCGTTATGGAGATGGTTGGCTGGTTGACCAGGTCATCGAACCTCAACTCCGCCGCCGGTTTAATTTTCATTCGGCATAACATATCCCCGAAAGCCGTCCCGTCGCTATGGGGTGTTCGCCCCACCTGGTGGCTGGCGCGGGCAAGCATCGTTCGGTCTCCATCAAATATTCGGTGAGCTGTGACAAGTGGCCAGTCTTCGCTCTGCTTCCGCCTCCGTTTCCTTCGGCGCGACAAGCAGCGCATTCGCGTCAATTCGCGCAAATCTCGTTCCCCTTCTCTGAAAACTCGCGCGAATTTTCAAGGGGACGGCGAACGATTCTCCTTCTCCCGCCTGTCGCGCCGAAGCGCAGCGAAGGCGGATGGGAGAAATCCGGAATGAGGGCGGCGTGCAAAATCAAAATGCAGGGGCGGAAGGAAATCTGTTGGTGGAAATTTAAGACAAACGAACCAGTTTCAGGACGCCCCATCTTTTTTATCCGCCGTGCGCTTCAATTCACTGATAAGCCATTCTCGTTCCGAAGCGACCTTGGAAATTTCACGCAGCTTCTTGCGAAAATCCAAAAGCGACATTGTCAGTTGACTGATCAAAGTCAGCGATTCCTGTTGCTCCTTCGTCAACGTGTGCGGTTTCTGGTCCAGCACACACACTGTTCCCAGCGCAAGACCGTTTTCCGTCACCAGCGGCGCGCCCGCATAAAACCGGATATGCGGATTGCCCGTCACCAGCGGATTATCGGCAAACCGCTTGTCCGCTTTGGCGTCGCTGACCTGCAACACCTCGCGCTGTAAAATCGCATAACCGCAAAACGCGACGTTCCGGTTCGTCTCCGAAACATTCAAACCGACGTTGGACTTGAACCACTGCCGCCGTTCATCCACCAAACTGATCAAGGCGATGGGTGTGCCGCAAATGCGCGAAGCCAAAGCCGTGACGAGATCGAACTCGCGATCCGGTGCGGTATCGAGAATTTGATACCCGCGCAGAACCGCCAGTCTTTCAGCCTCATTATCAGGAAGTGGTGCGTTCATGGATTTTGGAACTCATGCTGGTTTTGTGTGACGCAAAGCGCAATGGGGTGTTCACCCCATAACATCCCATAGCCCCGGCAAGGTTTCCTCGCCCATTCTGGGAGCGCTTGCGAAAAAGTTCCGTCCATGGAATCTGAAGCTCCAGCGACCGTGACTTGAGGTGGTTGCGCTGATTGAATTGTCCTGACGGGGCAAAGGAAATTACCCAGGACACCGCATATCGGACGTAGGGTTATACCCCATAGAAAAGTCCCCACCCATCGCATAGCGTCACTCCAGAAAGCGATACAAACTAAACATGAAAAAATCCTGTTTTTAACCGGCATTATCTCCCTCCTCACCACCACCGGATGTGTTTTTCCGGAAGGCAGAGGGCGCGAGCGCGCGAGATATGAAAGACATCTGGAAGTCATAGTGCGGCCGCCGGAAATCATCGTGCGGTAGTTCGCGTTCATGATGAAGTAACGACAGCCCGGTTGAAAAAGGCTCAGCCTGAGTCGGCGGGAACTCATCGGACCGGATGTTCCAGAAACGCAGCGCGTGGTTTGTTTCAAGCAAATGGATCAATTCGTGGACAATCAGGTAATCCATCACCAAGGCCGGGGCTTTCATGATGCGCCAGGCGCTTTGAAAATGTCCCGCTGCAAGATTCCCCTGGCCGCCAAAGTGGCCGGCGCGGCCTTCCTCGCCGTTCTCATTCCGATTTATTTGCATACCTATGGACCGGCCAATTTTTTATGGTTCTGCGATACCGCCCTCATTCTCACGGTGGCGGGCATGTGGTTGGAAAGCTCCCTGCTCATCAGCATGTGCGCGGTGGGCATTCTGCTTCCACAAGGCCTCTGGCTCGTGGACTGCGGCGGCAACCTGCTGGGGTTTCACCTGATCGGCCTGACCAATTACATGTTCGACCGCCAGTTGCCGCTTTTCACCCGTGGGCTTTCGCTTTTTCATGGCTGGCTGCCCTTGCTGCTCGTCTGGCTTCTGTTCCGACTGGGCTATGACAAACGGGCTTTGTTCGCCTGGACCGGTCTGGCCGCAGGGTTGGTGCTCGTCTGCTACTTTTTTACTCCGCCCGCCGGCGCGCATCTGGCCAATCCCAACCTCCCCATCAATATTAATTATCTTTACGGTTTCAACGACCGGCAGCCGCAACACTGGGTCAACCAAAACCTTTATGTCATCCTGTGGCTGGGCGGACTGTGGCTCGTCTTCTTTCTTCCCACCCACCTGGCCTTGCGCAGAATCTTCGCCGTGCCACCGCCAGCGGCCGGCCTGAAACTCCCCATTCGATTTTTATAGAACTCGTCCACCAAAGGCGATGGCAAATAAAAATCCAACATCCAACGCCCAATTCTCCAGCCAGGCCATTGGATGTTGGGCGTTGGATGTTCGATGTTTCCAACTTGAGTTCGCGCCGGCTGGACCGACCTCAGGTTGATGGAAAGTTGGTAGGGTAACACCCCATAGCCCCCGCAAGGTCTTCGGGTGCATTGTGGTGATGTGAAATGGACATTTTCCCGAAATCGAAAGTCAACCGTCCCGATGAACCACCCATTATGAAACACAACCATAACCATGACAACGTCCGCAGCGCCGACACCCAACTCGTGCCCGTTCGCTTTGAATTCACTCATCCGACAGCCACCACCGTTTGCATCGCAGGCACTTTCAACCAGTGGCAGCCCGAAGCCAAGACTCTGCATTCCACCGGCGTCGGTCACTGGTGGAAGGAAACGGCCCTGGCACCCGGCACCTACGAATACTGCCTGGTGGTGGATGGCCAATGGATGCCCGACCCGCTCGCCAAAGAATCCGTGCCCAACCCGTTTGGCGGGAGAAACTCGATTTTGAAGGTGGCCAGCTCGCCGGAAGCAGCCCATCGCGACGACGCGACAAATTTACCATTGAAAAACGCAAACAAACAGAAAACACAGAAAATATGAACAAACAAACACAAGCAATCAGCAATGACATGGGCCAACTGGCCGAAGATGCGCGCGCCTTGATGGCCGCCACCGCCGACGTGGCCGGAGAAAAAGTCGGGGAAGCCCGCAAGCGTCTCGCCGCCGCACTGGAACGTGGCAAGGAAATCTATGGCCGCGTTCGCGAGAAGGCGGTCGAAGGCGCCAAGGCGGCCGACGAGGCCGTGCATGAGCATCCTTATCAAGCCATCGCCATCGGCGTCGGAGTCGGTGCGATTCTCGGCTATCTCGTCGCGCGCCGGTGCTCCCGCAACTGCGACCGGTCGTAATATGGAAACAGCTACCGGCAGCTTCAAGCAACTGGCTGCGACGTCCCGGCGTTTCGCGCAACGGCTGTTGACCATCGGGGAAAACCGGCTCGAACTGTTGACGGTGGAAGTGCAGGAGGAGCGCGAGCGTCTCCTGCACGCCATCCTGCTGGCCCTTGGCGTGGCGGCATTTGGTCTGCTCGCTAGCCTTACGCTCACGGCTGCCATTGTGGTGTTGTTATGGACTTGGTCACCCCTGGCTGTTCTTCTGACATTGACCGGCCTCTACGGAGCAGCCGGCGTTTGTCTTTACCGGC
This sequence comes from Limisphaerales bacterium, assembly GCA_003134375.1. Classification (GTDB taxonomy): domain Bacteria; phylum Verrucomicrobiota; class Verrucomicrobiia; order Limisphaerales; family UBA11358; genus UBA11358. Next base: position 49,337 of record PLAY01000123.1, read on the forward strand.
GACTCACCGGACTGCTGCGTGACTGGCAGACGCTATCCGCCACACTCGATCAACTCCGAAAGGACCGCGCATGTTTGGAAAAAAACCTCGAATGAATCCGCTGCAATCGCGGAAGCAATTGTTGATTGCAGAAAGCGAACTCAATCGCGCCCAACTGGTTCAGGAATGGCAGACGATGGCTGACGGAGTTCGCTCGGTCGCCGACCGGGCCAGAACCATCAGTTCCATCGCTTCAACTGCCGCCTCGTTGATTGCGGGTCTGGCGTTCTTTCGGCGAACCAGGTTCGCGCCCGGTGACGAGAGACCGTCGTGGTGGCAGACCCTCCTGAAAGGCGCGCCGTTGGCCGGATTGCTCTGGTCAAAATTCCGCCCGCGGCCAAAATCATAGTGGGACATTTTTTGGGGTACCGACCAGCGCTGACCCGCCGTGCCGTACTGGATTCGTCAAGTTTGACGTGAAATATTGTGGTATGAGAAAAATCATCAGCCGGTTGGTTTCCGGTTTGCGGTTGCGCCTGCTGTTGCTGGTGCTGCTGGCGTGCGCACCATTGGTGGGATTGACGCTGCACACGGCGTCGGAAGAGCGTCGGCGACTGGTGAAGGATTGGAATCAGCGTTCGCAGGAGATGATGGAATTGGCCACGCGGGAAGAGGGGCGGGTGATTGGCCAGACGCGCCAACTGCTGCTCGTCCTGGCGGAGTCGTCTCCGGTGCGCTCGGGCAGCCGGCGGGGCTGCAAGAAATTACTGGACGAGCTGTTCGGCAGCTACCCGCGTTATACCAATTTGGGAGTGGTTGGGACCAATGGAATGGTTCTGGCCAGCGCGCGCCCGATGGTGGAACCGGCCAACCAAACGAACTATCCGTTTTTCCGCCGCGCGCTCGCAACGCGCGCCTTCGCGATTGGCAATTTCCCGGACGGACAAGCGGCCGGCCAGCCCACTGTCAATTTCGGTTATCCGGTTTTCGATTCCGACGGGCAGGTCCAGGCGGTGGTCTTTGCCGCGCTGGATTTGGACTGGGTCAGCAGTTTCGATTCCGCGCTGCCGGCGCAATTGCCCAAAGGAGCGACGTGGACCGAGATTGACCGCGCCGGAAAAATTCTGGTTCGTTATCCCTCGCCGGAAAAATGGATCGGCCGGCCTTTTCCGGAAAAATCGCTTTTGAAAACCGTCTTCAGTCAGGATCACGGCGTGGTGGAGGCGATGTCTGCGGATGGAATTCCCGGTTATCATGCGTTCGCCGCCATGCGCAGCCAGCTCGTTCCCGACGACGTGGTCACCATTCTCAGCAGCATCCCCAGGCAGGTTCTCTTTGCCGAAGCGGATCGCCGGCTGACCGAAAGCCTGACCGGGTTGGGGATTGCCGCCTGCTTTGCTTTTATGCTCGGCTGGGCCGGCAGCTACCTGCTGGTCCTGCGTCCGGTTCGAACCCTGGTGAAATCCAGCGCGCGGCTGGCCACGGGCGATCTTAGCACACGCACGGGACTGGCCAACCGGGGAGATGAATTGGGCCAGCTTACCCGCACCTTCGATCAGATGGCCCAAGCCCTGGAACATCGCGAAGGGGAACGCCAGTCGGCAAATCACGCGCTGAAGGCTTCCGAAATGCGCTACCGCCGGCTGTTTGAAACCGCCCAGGATGGGATTCTGATTCTCAACGCGGACACCGGGCAGATTGATGATGTCAACCCGTTCCTGACGGATATGTTGGGCTACACGCGCGAGCAATTGCTGGGAAACAAACTCTGGGAGATTGGCCCTTTCAAAGACACCAAGGCGTCCAAGGCGGAGTTCCGGGAGTTGCAGCGTGAAGACTATGTCCGTTACGACGACCTGCCGCTGGAAACCAGCACCGGCAAGTCCATCAGCGTGGAATTTGTCAGCAACGTTTATCAGGTCAACGGCGGAAGAGTCATTCAATGCAACATTCGCAACATCACGGAACGCAAGCAGGCCGAGGCAAAGCGCAAGGAATACAGCCACAAACTTCAGGTGCTTTCCCGCCGGTTGGTGGAGGCGCAGGAGACCGAACGCCGGAACATCGCGCGCGAACTCCACGACGAAATCGGCCAGGCCCTCACCGTCATGCAATTGAACCTGCAATCCATGTTGCTGTCGCCCGACACGGAGGCCGTGTCGCCGCGCTTGAATGAAACCCTCGAGGTGGTCGAACGCGTGCTGGAACAGGTGCGTGACATCTCGTTGGATTTGCGCCCGTCAATCCTCGACGATTTGGGATTGGAACCGGCCTTGCGTTGGTACACCGAGCGACAGGCGGCACTGGTCGAGTTGGAAGTCGAGTTCCATGCCGACCGGCTGGAGCAACGCCTGGATCCGATGATTGAAACCGAATGTTTCCGCGTGGCCCAGGAAGCCTTGACCAATGTGGTGCGCCACGCCCAGGCGAAAACAGTGACGGTTGAGTTGCGCAAGGAAGATGGACAACTCCACCTGCGCGTGCGCGACGATGGGATCGGGTTTGAGGTGGTCGCCATCCGGGAGCAAGCCGTGCGTGGCACCAGTCTGGGTTTATTGAGCATGGAAGAGCGTGCGTCGCTGGCCGGTGGAGGGCTGGAATTCAAGTCTGTTCCTGGACAAGGCACCGAAGTCCACGCCTGGTTCCCGCTGAAGTGGCAAACTCCACCGTCCGAATCTGAAACCCCATGAACAACAACTCCGTCAAACCGATTCGCGTCATACTGGCCGATGACCACACGCTGGTGCGCGCGGGCATTCGCGCGCTGCTGGAAAAATTGCCAGGGGTGGAAGTGGTGGGCGAAGCCGGCGATGGCCGCGAGGTGCTGAATCTGGTCAAGACACAATGGCCAAATGTGGTTTTGATGGACATTTCCATGCCCGGTCTGAATGGCCTGGAAGCGGCGGCACGCATGGCCAAAGAATTTCCGGACGTGCGGGTCCTCATTCTTTCCATGCACAACAACGAAGAATATGCCTGGCAGGCGCTCAAGGCGGGCGCGGCGGGCTACCTGCTAAAAAAAGCGGCGACGGCCGAACTGGAAACCGCCTTGCAACAGGTGGTTCACGGGGACATTTATCTCAGCCGGGAAATCTCCGCGCGACTCGTCAAGAAGTTTCCCTTGCAAGGAATCGCCGACCAGAAAGGCCCGCTCGAAGAGTTGACGGGGCGTCAGCGCGAAATTCTCCAGCTCATTGCCGAAGGCCAGAACACCAAGCAGATCGCCGAGATCCTGAAGGTCAGCCCCAAGACCATCGAATACCACCGCATGAAATTGATGGGCTGCTTGAACATTCATGATGTTCCGGGCCTGGTGCGTTTCGCTTTGCGGGTCGGATTGATTCCGCAGGAAAAGCTGGCTACAGGCTAGAATCCCCCAAAAAAATCCACAGGTCAATTCGGGCTTGATCGGCTTCGGCCGTCCGGCGATGGCCACTGTGCGCGACGATATCCGGATACCTGGCAACCACTGCACCCGGGGTTCGGGTCATGCACCGGATTGACTGGCCAAAGCGGATTTCCCAGCCAAACTGTACTTTGAGTTTCATCATTGTTCTTTCCGTTTTCAACCGCCGCCGGCTGGCCGGCTTTTTTATAATCAGCCGCTGGCCGTGGTCTTGCGGGTCGGTGGCTTCGTGAAATGAATCTCCCGTCCGATGCCGGCGAAATGCCAGCGCCAGTGGCCGGCGCATCGCCGCCGCCAGGTGCAGGCATGATCGACCCCAACATCTTTGGCTGAGATAGAGTGACATATTTTTAACTTCCGTTGATTCCTGACCGGAAACAGCCGGAGCGGTTTCGCGATCTTGCCCTGCTACCGCAGCAATAAGCTCCCTGCCTGGGAGATCGTTTCACGGTCATCCTCGTGTGCGATAGAAGCGCCTCGAAAAACTCGCCGCGTTCGTGTCGGTAAAATTCAACAAACCGACGGCACCCACCGTCACGGTGCCGATGACAGTCCAGGTCTTGAAATCCTGTGTCGCCAGGATGTCATACGTGTGGCCAACCGTGCCGGTCACGGTCAGAGCAAACTGCCCTGCCAGCATGGTACTGATTTGCACTCCCTGGGGTTGCGCCGGCACGGTGTAGGACACTTGGCTTGATAATGGGCTTTCCAAACCCGCGGCATTATAGGTCGTGGCCGCAAAATAATAGGTGACTCCGACCAACAGACCGGAGGTGACGGCACTGGTAGCCAGCCCAACCGACAATTTATTGGTGCAGGTGCCGCTGGTTCCACCATAATAGAGGTTGTAACCCGCAACGGCTGGATCCGGGCTTGGGCTCCAGGCCAAAGTGACGCTTGCTGCCTGAACGGTTGGGCTGAGAGCAGCGAGGATCAAGATCACACCCAGGAACTTTATCAGTCCGATGATTTTGAAAGGCCGGCGCAAAATAGCGTTCGCGCGTTGCACCCTGCCTTCGTGAATAACGTTCATAATTATCGTTACCCTCTGCGAGGTCTGGCTGCGACTAGGGTGTTCCTTGCCGCCACTGGGAAAACCCTTGGTCTCAGTTTGGAAGCGTAAACCGGGTAGCGATGAAAGGGGGAACCGGTGGGACTCCCGGCGGGCCGCAAGATGATTTTACCGCGAACTATATTCCTGTCGCGCCGTAGCTGACGAAGGCGGGAACCACGCGAAATCGTTTAACGCAAAGCTGCCAAGATTTTTTTACACGGATTTTACGAATTAGCACGAATTCAAATGCGCTCAAGGCGCCATGGAAATTAGCGCGCCGCGTCTCACTCCATCGCGGCCAGCACTTCGTCGAGCGGCACGGTGGCGAAGCTGGTGGCGTAGTCGCTCATGGCGTAGGGGATGACGAGTTCGCGCCCGTGCAGCAGCGCGCCGCAGGTGTACACCACGTTCGGGACGTAGCCTTCGCGTTCGGCTGCGTTCGGGGACAGCAACGGTTCGCGCAGGCGACCGATGACTTTGGTGGGATCATCCCGGTCAAGCAGGAACGCCCCGAGACAATACTTCCGCATCGCGCCGACGCCGTGGCTTAACACCAGCCAGCCGGCTTCGGTTTCAATCGGCGAGCCGCAGTTGCCCATTTTGATGAATTCCCACGGTTGTGCGGGAGACAGCAACAGTTTCGGCTCGGCCCAAAAATGAATGTTATCGGAGAACATGATCAAAATGTTCTCGTCGTCCTGGCGCGAGAGCATGGCGTAGTGGCCGTTGATTTTGCGCGGGAACAGCGCCATGCCTTTGTTTTGCACGGCGGGACCGTTGAGCGTGATGAACTTAAAATGAAGAAAGTCCGGCGTCTCCAGCAATTGCGGCAGGATGATTTTTCCGTCGTAGGCGGTGTAGGTCGCGTAATAGGTAAAGCTGCCGTCGTCGTTCTGGAACCGGACGAAGCGCGCGTCCTCGATGCCGTTGCTCTGGCTGGCCGTGGACGGAAAAAGGACGCGCTGGGAAACCTGGGTGTCGGGAGCAAAACGCACTTCGTAATTCGACTCGGCGAGCAGCCGGATGCCGCGGGCGGCTCGGTCCGCCGCGGCGTCGGAGACTTCGGCGTCGGAGGCGTCCATGTGCAGGCGTTCCGCGGGCAGCACGCGCCGCAGTTCTTTCATCGTGAAAGAATCGTTGAGCTGCTCCAGCACCTGCCGGCAAAACTTGTTCTGCACGCCCAGTTCCTGAAGTTTGCGCGCGAACAGCGGCTTGTCGTACGCGACGTTCGGCACCTGGTCCGGCTCCGTCGCAAACGGCACCGGCGGAGTGAGTGAAATTTCATGCCGCGCGCTCACGAAGCCCATGCGGAACGTGATGGAGGAGATGTGTCCCTCGCCCGTGGCGCGCAAACTCAGGATGAAACGCAGCGCGCCTTTCGACAGCCCCGTCTGGTCCGGATGCGGCACGATGGATGGATTAAACAGCGCCGCCGACTCGGGCGAGTATTCGTGGGTGAAATAAGCGCCGATGAGCAACTGGCGCTTTGACGAAACCTTTCGCCGGCCGGCGATGAGATAGCGGACCTTGTGGAACCGGTTTTGGAAAAATTCCTCCACCGCCGGGTGCCGGTCGCCGAACTCGGCCATCACGCTGTCCAGCAGTCGTGCAACTTCCGCCTCGGACAAGGCCATCACCTGCGTCACGATTCTTCGCGCAATGGCGTCGGTGGTCGGACGGAACGGGCGCATGAGCACGCGCGACCGGTTGGGCACCAGGGTGGGTCCAATGCGTTTGGCGTGGACGGCTGACGGGGTGGGGGTGGTCATGCTTTTTTTCTGCGGCGAGGTTGCAACCGGTGCCGGTCATTTGCCCACCGGTTCCTTGAAGCTGATGATTGTGTTCTGCAGCGCCTGCATTTCCGCCAGCGCGAGCAGGAAGGCGAGCGTGGACTCGGCGCCCTGGTTCTGGCTCAGACGGTCCACATGCAAGCCGTCCCGGCAGCCGCCGGTGGTCGAATCATAGAGGGCCAGTCCCAGATCGTTTCGACCGAGGAACCACTCGAACGCGCGCCGCGCTTCCGTGACCCAGAACATGTCGCCCGTCGCCTGATACGCCTCGATGCAGGCGGAAATCGTCACCTGGGCTTCGATGGGTTGCTGGTCGAAGACCGCGCGTTCCTTGCCGCGCGGATAAAATCCGTTCGAGCCGATGGGCCGGAAAGAGCCGGCATCCGAAGTCTGGATTTTTATCAGCCACCGCAGGGTCTTGAGGCCGAGTTCCAGCATCGCTCCGTTGTTCATGCAGCGTCCGCTGAGAATCATCGCGTGTGGCAGCTTGGCGTTGGCATAGGAAACCACTTCTTCGAACCACTGCCACTCGTCGGTGGCGGCATCGGCATAGCGTTGCATGAGTTTCGCCGTGAGCGATTCGCGAATCTGGTTCGCGCGCCGGTCACCGCTGAATCGCCGCAGATATTCGTCAATGCCGATGAGCGTGAACGCCACCGCGCGCGGTGACATGAATTCGGCGGCCACGGGCAGGGCCTGCTCGAACAATTCCGCCGCCAGCATTTGAAAACTGCCCTGGCCCGCCTGCGCCACGCACAACCCCAGCGCCCACAGCGCGTGACCCTGGCAATCCTCCGAGCCGACTTCCTCCAGCCAGTGCCGGTCGAAGCTCATGAAGTTGCGGAAGCGCCCGCGCTTGCGGTCGAAGGCGTGGTTCAAGAAAGCGGCATAGGTGGCGGCCAGCGCGCCGAGGCGCGGCGAGCCGTGGCCCAGCTTTTGCACCATCAGCGCCAGCACCAGCGCGCGCGCGTTGTCGTCCGTGCAATAGCCTTCGGCGAAGTTCGGCACCGTGAAGCTCGCGTGCTGGAAAATGCCGGTCGAATCACTCATCCGAAACAGATGCTCGAGCTTCATCTCCGGCAACTGGCCGGGCTGTTCGTCGAGCGTCTTGATGGGCGAAGATCTTCTGCCCACGAAACTATGATCCAATCGCGCCTGTTCGAAGGACTTCGCATAAAGCTGCGCCACGCGGCTCCACACCATGTCGCGCCCCAGCTTGTAGGCGTTCTTGCGCATCGAGTGGCGCAACGGCTCGTCGCGCAGCAGTTCCACCACGGCGACGGCGATGGCCCTGGCATCGCGGAACGGCACCAGCTTGCCGCGTTCGGCGGTCAGCAATTCCGCCGCGTGCCAGTAGGGTGTGGACACCACCGCGTTGCCCGCGCCGAACGCGTAGGCCAGCGTGCCCGAGGTGATTTGCGCCTCGGTCAGGTACGGCGTCAGATAAATGTCCGCCGCGCCGATGAACCGCATCAACACCTCCAGTTCGACGAAGCGATTGAAGAACACGACGTGCTTCTGCACGTCAAGGTCTTTGGCCAGCCGCTTCAGACTCAGGCGGTAAGCTTCGCCCTCGTCGCGCAGCAGACTCGGATGCGTCTGGCCCAGCACGATGTAAACGACGTTGGGAAATTCCCGGATGATGTCCGGCAACGCGCGCAACGCATACTCGATGCCCTTGTTCGGCGAGAGCAGGCCGAACGTGAGCAGCACCTGCTTGCCCGCCACGCCAAACTCGTCCTTGAAATAATTCGGGTCGGCAAACGGCATGTCGGGAATGCCATGCGGGATGAGGTCAATTTTGGCTGCCGGCGCCTGGTAAACTTCGCGCAGGAACTGCTGGCCGCGCTCGGTCATGGTTACCAGCCGCGTCGAGAGCCGGACCAGTTCGCGCATCACGCGCCGCTGCTCCGTGTTCGGCTCGCGCAGCACCGTGTGCAGCGTGGTGACGATGGGCATCTGTAGTTCGCGCAGCAACGCCAGCACGTGACTGCCCGCCGGTCCGCCGAAAATGCCGAACTCATGCTCCACGCAAACCACGTCCACGTCCGTAATGTTCAGAAAATCCGACGCGCGCAGATACGACGGCAGGTCCTGCTCCGCAATCTCAAAGCGCACTTCCGCCGGGTAATCATAGCCGCCCGCAAGATCATTGACCGGGACGACCAGGCACTGCATCGCCGGAAACTCCGCCGCCACCGCGCAGCGCAAATCGGTCGTGAACGTGGCAATGCCGCATTTCCTCGGCAGATAATCGCCGAGGAACGCGATCTTGCGGATGTCCGATGGTTGCTGCATGAAACGTTGTCTGGCTGCCCGGGCCCAATTGCCCGCACTGACAATTCATTATAGTGGGCCAAGCACCTGCGTTCGCCAAGAACCATTGGCAGTTATCGTTTTGTAATTCGTTTTGTATTCACCGTCTGACTCTGGTCAATTCACTTAAAATTTGGCCGCTGCTCACGCCAACTGCAATGGGGTGAACACCCCATGAGATTCAATCCAATCCACGACCGGGCCGTTTCCACCTTTTGCTTCAGAGACCGGGATCGCGATCCTGCAACCAATAAACTTCCAACTCGCCTTGACCGGCGGTTTGGGGCTAATCTCTCCGCCAGAATTTGGTAGGGACGGCGCGCTGCGCTGTCCGGTCGTCGTAGCGCGACAACCCTACCCGAATCTGATTTTGCCATGATGACCAGTTCGCAAATACGCCCGAGCAGCCAGGTCCGGAAGGACTTTCTCGACTTCTTCAAGTCGAAGCAACACACCATTGTGCCGTCTTCCAGCCTCATGCCGGACAGCCCCAACCTGCTGTTTACCAACGCCGGCATGAACCAGTTCGTGCCCATCTTCCTCGGCCAGACCAAATGTCCCTACACGCCCGGCCGCGCCGCCGACACCCAGAAATGCATCCGCGCCGGTGGCAAACACAACGACCTTGAAGACGTCGGCCTCGACACCTACCACCACACGTTCTTCGAGATGCTTGGCAACTGGAGTTTTGGCGATTACTTCAAGAAGGAATCAATTGAATGGGGATGGGAGCTGCTGACGAAGGTCTGGAAATTTCCCGCCAACCGCCTTTACGCCACTGTTTATAAACCCGGCGCGGGCGAGCCATCGGATTTCGATCAGGAAGCGTACGACATCTGGGCCGAAATTTTCCACAAGGAAGGACTCGACCCGAAAACGCACATCATCTTCGGGAACAAAAAAGACAATTTCTGGATGATGGGCGAGACCGGTCCATGCGGTCCGTGCAGCGAAATCCATGTTGACCTCACACCTGCCGGTGACACCAGGGGCAGCCTTGTCAATAAAGGCGATGCCCGCTGCATCGAAATCTGGAACCACGTCTTCATCCAGTTCAACGCGAACCCCGACGGCTCGTTCAGTCCGTTGCCCGCCAAGCACGTGGACACCGGCATGGGCTTCGAGCGTGTCACCAGCATCATTCAATGCACAAAAGGCTTCAAAGATTTCGCCAACGCAAAGATTTCGAATTACGAGACCGACATCTTCCGCCCCATCTTTGACAAACTGGAGGAGTTGAGCGGAAAGAAATATGGCAGCACGCTGCCGAACGTAGGACAGGCGTCGCGCCTGTCTCAAACTTCAGAAAAGAATTCCGGGGAAAAAGATGGAGACAGGCGCGATGCCTGTCCTACGCAAGAGCAAATCGCCACGGACATCGCGTTTCGGGTGATTGCCGACCACATCCGCACGCTTTCGTTTGCGATTGCCGACGGCATCCAGCCCGGCAACAACGACCGCAATTACGTTCTGCGCCGCATCCTGCGCCGCGCCGTGCGCTACGGCCGCACGCTCGGCTTCCACGAACCGTTCTTCTACAAGCTTGTGGACGTGCTCGCCGACACGATGGGCGACGTTTTCCCCGAAATCCGCGCCCGGAAAAAGCACGTGCAGGAAGTCATCCGCACCGAGGAAGAGGCGTTCAATAGGACGTGCGACAAGGGGGAAAATGTCTCGAATGAATTAATTCAACGCCAAAAAAGTTGGTGTGATTACATATTGCGCCAAGATGAAAAGGCTCGTTCAGGCAAAGTTTCTGATTTCTTGCTCAACATTGTAATTAAAGGTTACGAGATACCCGCGAGTCCTCCGCAGGCTGATCCGATGTTCCGCCTTTTTCCAAAGGAATTTGCCGAAGCCATTGTTCAATTTGAGGTTGATTCAAACCCGACCGCAAAACTAGCCGCAATCGAAAAAGTTAAAACATTTTCAACTGCGCTTTCGGGCTCGGCGGCATTCACTCTTTACGACACCTACGGTTTTCCGCTCGACCTGACCGAACTGATGGCGCGCGAGCGTGGTTTGACCGTGGACAAGGCGGGTTTTGAAAAGTTGATGGAAGAGCAGCGCGCCCGCGCCCGCGCCGCGCAGAAGAAGGAAGTCATTTCGCTTTCGCAAATCGAGACCACCACGCCCACGAAATTCGTCGGCTACGAGAAACTGGAGGTGCAGGCCAAGGTTTTGGAAGTCGTCGGTTTGAAGGAGAAGACCGCTGTGATTCTCGACACCAGCGCCTGCTATGCCGAAATGGGCGGCCAGGTCGGCGATACTGGTGAATTGAGTGGTAGCGGCCAGCTCTGGCGCGTTGCCAACACACAAAAGTCAGGTAATACCTGGTTGCATTTCATCGAGGAAGGTGTGGTAGCACGGGCCTCTGGCCCGTCCGCTTCGGCGTCTCGCCGAAGCAATACTGCGTCAGGCGGGACGCCCGACGCCACAGCCGAGACGGCTGTGCTACCCACAGCGGGAAGCATCGTCACTCTTGCCGTGGACAAATTGCGCCGCAACGCCATCCAGCGCCATCACACCGTCACGCATTTGCTGCACTGGGCGTTGCACGAAGTCGTGAGCAAGGAAGCCTCGCAGAAAGGCTCCTTCGTCGGCCCGGACAAACTGACCTTCGATTTCAACAGCGCGCCGCTCACGCCGCAGCAGGTCGCCGACGTCGAGAAACTCGTCAACGAACGCATTGTCGAAAACGCCCCGGTCACGTGGCTTGAGCTTCCTTACGCCGAGGTGAAAAAGAACACCGCCATCGTCCAGTTTTTCGGCGAGAAATACGGCGACACCGTTCGCGTGCTGCAAATCGGCGGGGAGCGGGGCAAGTTGAACGGCTACTCGATGGAACTGTGCGGCGGCACGCACACGCGCGCGACGGGCGAGATTGGCCTGTTCCGCATCGTGGGCGAAAACGCCATCGCCGCCGGTGTGCGCCGCATCGAAGCCGTGGCCGGCCTGGAAGCCTATCGCAAAGCCACCGACGAAGTGGCGCTCATCAAGTTGCTGGCGGGCAAGGTGAATTCACCGGTGCATGAGCTGGAAAAGAAGATTGAATCGTTGCTGGAACATCAAAAAGCGATGGAGAAGCAGGCCAAGATTGCGCAACAGCGCGAAGCCTCGAACGCCGCGAGCAACCTGCTCGAAGAAATCAAGACCATCAACGGTGTGCCCACGATCATTCACAATCTTGGTTCCGCCGATGGAGATTTCCTGCAATCCATAGCCGATTCGTTGAAGGGCCGCTTCAAAGGCGTAATGGTTCTCGGCGGCGTGGCGAACGGTGTGGTTGCGCTGGTCGCCGCGGTCTCACCTGATTTCACGGCGAAAGTTCAGGCGGGAAAAATCATCCAGCAAATCGCGCCCATCGTCGGTGGCAAAGGCGGCGGCAAGCCCGACAATGCCCGTGGCGGCGGCAAGGACGCGAGCAAGCTGGACGAAGCTTTGGCAAAAGCAAAGAGTCTTCTCGGCCCGTAGCAGCCGACGTGAGGCTCTCTATTTTCGATTTACGATATACGATTTACGCGGGGTGCGTGAATTGCAGAAGAATGCGTAAATCGTAAATCAAATATCGTAAATTCAGTCAGAGCCTCGTTGCCCCGGCGGCTATAAAAATTTTGCAGACAAAGAGTTTGCTCAGTTGACGGTTCAATGGCCCATGGGTGGCATGCCCATGCCGCCGCCCATGCGTTTCATCATTTCGGTCTGCATCATCTGCTGCATATTGTCGTATTTCGTAAAGCCGGCGGGCGGATCAAACAGGCTGGCGGCAGGTTTGGCGAGTGAGACATTTTTGAATAGCATGGTCACATTGTCGCCCTGCTCGACGGTCTGAATTTTGACCGGAAATTTTTTCAAGTCCGTCGCGTTCCAGACGGTGTATTCATTTTTGGTTCCTTCCTTGTCGGTGACGGTGTACTTGTTTTTCGCGCACGGATGGCCGTCCACGGTCTCCTTGCCGATTTCGGTGATTTCCACCTTGTAGTCGCCGTTGGTCGGGGCGCTGTCGGCTTTCGACAGTGGAATTTCGGCGTAACTCTGCATTCCCGGATAAATGAGGCAGGCGGTTTTTTGTCCGGGCGCGCGATGGTCACCATTTGGTCCATCCCCATGGATTTCATCTGGGCAGCGGCGTTGGTGGGCAACTGGCCGCCCTTCATGTCGGCCAGGTTGACCTCGAAGCGCGACTTGCCCGCATCAAAGGAGAGTTTGCCGGGCATGGTTATGGGGTTCCCGGATTTGTCGGTGACTTGCATTTCGAGTGCGGCAGAAAAGGCCTGGTTGTCGCCAAACAGTTTGCTCATGGCGCCGCCCAATTGTGGTCCGCCCGGAGCGCCGCCCGGCGGGCCGGATTGCGAATACGCCGGAAGGAGTCCCAGACAAATAATGGTCGAAGCCAGAATCGAAAAATGATTTTTCATGGTTGGTGACTTGTTTTGCAACACTGAATGGACAAATCTTCCTCCAAAGACAAGCAGAAATGCATCCATTCAACTGCCGGTTACTCCATCCAGGCAATCGCGGACCCGTTGCAGAAGTTTATGGGAACTGAACGGTTTTTCCAAAAAGTTCGGGTTGTTGCGGAGGGGTGAATTTTCGCCGAGCATGTCGTCGGTATAACCGCTGGAATAAATGACCTTGAGACCGGGCTTCTCCACCAGCAACCGCGCCGCCAGTTCGCGGCCGGAAATGCCCTCGGGCATGACCATGTCGGTGAACAGAAGATCAATCGTGTCGCGGTGTTGTTGCCAGATTTCCAGGGCGTTCAGGCCGGAAGCGGCCTCGATGACGTGATACCCCTTGCGTTCCAGCAAAGTTCGCGCCAGTGAACGCACGGGAGCCTCGTCTTCAACCAGCAGAATGGTTTCATTTCCGCCGCGGACTTCAGGGGCGCGGGAAAATTCAGTCTGAGATTTTTTGCTTTCCGCCAGGCGGGGCAGGTAAATGTGAAACGTGGCGCCGGCGTTGACCTTGCTTTCGACTTCGATCCAGCCATGATGCTGGGCCACGATGCCAAAGACGGTGGCCAGGCCCAGGCCGGTGCCTTTGCCGACCTCCTTGGTGGTAAAAAACGGTTCAAAGATGCGCTCCATTTCCTTCGGCGCAATGCCGCAGCCGGTGTCGGTGACCTTCAGCCGGATGAACGCGCCGGGCCGGGCCTTGGGGTTGGCTGACGCATCGGCTTCGCTGATGACGATGGCGGCGGTCTGAATGATAAGACGGCCGCCTTTGGGCATGGCGTCGCGTGAGTTGACGGCCAGGTTGATGAGAATTTGCTCCATCATGGTGCGGTCGGCCATGACGGGAGCGCCGCCCGGTGCAAAGTGAGTTTCCAGGCCGATGTGTTCGCCAATGAGCCGTTGCAGCATTTTGCTGGTGTTGGCGACGACTTCATTGAGGTCGAGCGGTTTGGGCTGAAAGAGCTGGCGTCGGCTGAAGGTGAGCAGTTGGCGGGTGAGATTGGCGGCGCGTTCAGCAGCCTTGGCGATTTCGACCAGGCCCGCAGCCTGGTCGGGATTCATGGATTCCTGGAGCTGGAGCAGGGCGACGTGGCCCAGAATGACGGTGAGGAGGTTGTTGAAATCGTGAGCCACGCCACCAGCCAACTGGCCAAAGGCCTCCATTTTTTGGGATTGGCGAAGTTGTTCCTCAAGCTGCTTGCGTTCCGTGATGTCACGCCCGGTTCCCACCATGCCGCTAATCTGTCCCTGGTTGTTTCGGAACGGCACCTTGGTGATCAGCAGCGTGCGTTTCTGGCCATCGGGTAAAACAAAAGTTTCCTCCTGCTCACTGATGGTTTCGCCGGCAATAACCTGTTCCTCCTCGGCGCGTAAAACCGCCGCCTGTTTCGCCGGGAAAAAATCCTTGTCCGACAGGCCGAGAATTTGGGAAGGACTATCTTTGCCAAAGCGTTTGGCGAGGGTTTTGTTGGCCATGAGAAAACGGCTGTCCAGGTCTTTGATATAAACACTATCGGGCAGCAAATCCAACAGCGTGCGGAGCATTTCGCGTTCATATACAATGGCCTCTGCCGTCTGCTTGCGCTCGGAGATGTCCCGGACGAAGACGAGCGCACCCTGTTCGCCGTCGAAAACCGCGGGTACGGCGCTGACCTCCACCGCCACCCGGCTGTTGTCCACGCGCAGATATTCTTCTTCAATCATCGGCAGCGCGCCGTCTCCCACCTTTGTGTTCACGCGCTGTATCCGTTCCTTGACGATCTTCCGCCATTCCGGGGCCACTAAATCGAGCACGGGCTGCCCGATCAATTGTTCCGGGCGTTCAGCGCGAAAAATCCGCAGAATTTCCCGGTTCACATAAGCAACGCGCTCCCTGGTCTGCACGAAAACCCCGTCTGGCGCATTGTCCAGCAACGAGCGGAACCGCTGCTCGCTTTCCCGTTTGCGGCGGCGTTGCAACAGCAGTGCCGCAATCAAACCGGTTTGGATGACCAGCGCCGCCACGATAATAATCACGATTTGGTGATACGCCTCCCACAAGGTGGGCGTGCGGTATCGCAACCGGCTGCCCGGCGGAATCAGGCTTTCACTCACCCCGAATTTTTGCAACTGCCGCGCATCAAATACCAGCAGGCTGCTCTGGCTCGGGATCACCGGCACGGAGTTCGCGCTGCCGGCACGGAGGACGGCGGTAATTTGGCCGGCCAGCTCTGGGACCAATCTCCGGCCGATAATGCACGAGCCTCCCAACATTCCAGATCCGAGGTAGCTCTCCGTATGGCTGAAAATGGGTGCGCGGGAGACCGAACTCAACTCCTCCAGCGCGTCGCCGGGGACGAATATCTGCCCCGCCGCGTCCTTCCAGATATCGTCATAAAACACAATGGTATCCGGCGGCAGAGCCGCCAGACGTTGCTTGGTCTCTGCCATCGTCAGCCCCACGAGTTTGATCAACTCAAACCGGTTCGTGGAAAAATCCTCCACCGTCTTAAAGTCTTGTCCGTGAAATTCCGGAAGATCGCTTTCTGCTGATGAAACGAAGGCAATCCGCCGGGTGTTCGGGAACAGTTGCAACGCTATTTTCAACGTGCCCGGCACATCAATATCAACCGTGACTCCGGTTACATTGGTCTGGCCCGCCAATAACGTGGTTTCCACCCCTTTGGTTCCTATGGCAATCACCGGCGCCTCCGGCCACACTTTCGGGCGAACCTTCAAAACGAAATCAATGGACGTTTCACCGGAAGCCACGATGGCATCCATCTTGTGGTCGTGATATTTGTTGCGCAGCCACTCTTCGAGATCGGCGCGATAGCTGGTTCCCTCAAAACGTGCCAGGTCCAGATTCTCCCAGTAAAACACCACGTGGTTGGGCAGGTTGGTGGTCAATACCTGGTGCAACCGGGACATGAAATCCAAAAATATCGGCCGTTGATCTCCCTGTTCCACGACCAGGATCGAAATTGTTGCATCCGTCGTGTCTGCCGCCAGGGCGGCCGGGGCAAAAAACATCGCCACGGCGGCCAACAATCCCAATCCCGCGGGCAAAATGAAATTTCGGCCGGCGCCATAACCACAAAAACGCCGCTCAAGGGGTCGGGATTTTAAGACTGTGGAATTCATCGTGTGGCTGGGTTTGGGATGATTATCGGAAGCAAGACGCGCGGGATTCAGCCGTAAAACACCTCAAGCCTGACGCAGACCCGGGTCCGCGCCTCAAAATACTCGAAATTGCAAGGTTCATGGTTTTTGGAAACCAAGTTGAATTTAGCACTGAAATGGAAGATTGAAACCGGAAAAGGCAGCCGGATTTTGTCCAACTAATCCCCAAAATTGAAAAGTCTCACGCTTTGGTGGCACGCGGGCTGTTTTTTTTGAGATGGGGTGCGGCTCAGCCGAGCCGCTTTCGCAAGCTGTCCAGTTGGTCGTTCAGCGCTTTTGGCAAATGACTGCCCAGCCGGGCGTAATTCGCAGCCAGGTCTTCAGCATCCTTTTTCCAGCCCGCAACGTCCACTGCAAACAGTTGCTTGAGGCCGTTGGCGGACAGGTTCAGACCGGATAAATCAAGCGCGTCGTCGGTCGGCAGATTCCCGATGGGTGTTTTTTGCGCCTTGCCCGTGCCTTCGACGCGTTCACAGATCCATTTGAGCACGCGGCTGTTTTCGCCGTAACCGGGCCAGAGCCATCTGCCACCGCCGTTTCTGCGGAACCAGTTCACGAAATAAATTTTGGGCAGCTTGGCGCGGTCGGTGCGTTGCGCGAACGAAAGCCAGTGCGCGAAATAATCACCCATGTTGTAACCGCAGAACGGCAGCATGGCGAACGGATCGTGGCGCAACACACCGGCTTGGCCGAGCATGGCGGCGGTGGTTTCCGAACCGCAGGCAGAACCCATGAACACGCCGTGTTCCCAGTCAAACGCTTCGTTCACCAGCGGGATCGTGCCGGGGCGGCGTCCGCCGAATAGAATCGCCGAGAGCGGCACGCCTTCGGGATTTTGCCAGTCGGAATCAATAACCGGGCATTGCGCCGCGGGTGCGGTGAAGCGCGAGTTCGGGTGCGCGGCTTTGCGTCCGGAATCCGGCGTCCATTCCCGGCCCTCCCAATCAATCGCTTTCGCGGGTGCGGGCACGCCCATGTCTTCCCACCAAACATCACCGTCCGGTGTCAGCGCGACGTTGGTGAAAATGGTGTTTTTGGCGGCGGTAATCATCGCGTTCGGATTCGATTTCATCGAAGTGCCGGGCGCGACACCGAAGAAGCCGCATTCCGGATTCATCGCGTAAAGCCGCCCGTCCTTGCCGACACGAATCCAGGCGATGTCGTCGCCGAGCGCCGTGACTTTCCAGCCGGGCAACGTCGGTTGCATCATCACCAGATTGGTTTTGCCGCAGGCACTCGGGAAGGCGGCGGCGAGGTAATGCTTTTTGCTCCCGCCATCGCGGGACGACGTGAGGCAAAGGATAAGCATGTGTTCCGCCATCCAGCCTTCTTTTTTGGCAACGGTGGAGGCGATGCGAAGCGCGAGACATTTTTTGCCGAGCAACGCGTTGCCGCCATAACCGGAGCCGTAAGACCAGATCAAAGGCTCGTCGGGAAAATGAACGATGTATTTGTTCCTGGGATCGGGTTCGCACGGCCACGGAACGTCGGCCTGGCCCGGCTTGAGCGGCGCCCCCACGGAGTGCAGGCACGGGATGAACGGACCGTTCGCGCCGAGCTTGTCGAGCACGGCCTGGCCCATGCGCGTCATGATGCGCATGCTGACGACCACATAAGGTGAGTCGGAAATTTCAATGCCGATTTTGCAAATGGGCGAGTCGAAGGGTCCCATGGCAAACGGAATAACGTACAGGGTTCGTCCCTTCATACACCCGTTGAACAGGCCGAGCAATTTTTGCTTCATCTCGGCGGGTTCAGCCCAATTGTTCGTGGGGCCGGCTTCATCCCTGGTCTTGGAACATATAAAGGTCCGGTCTTCGACGCGCGCCACGTCGCTGGGATGCGAGCGGGCCAGGTAACAGCCCGGACGTTTTTTGGCGTTGAGTTTGATGAAGGTGCCGCTCTTCACCATCAGGTCGCAGAGCGCCTGATTTTCCGCGTCCGAACCGTCGCACCAGTGAATGCGCTCCGGCTGGCAGAGTTCGGCCATTCGCTTGACCCAGGTAAGAACCTTTTGGTTGGCAGTCGGTGCGGTGTTCATCGTGCTTGTCATATCGTGCGTCATTTATACCAAATAAAGTTTAGAGAAACTGTCAGAAACATGACGGTTTGAACAGACCAAATTTGCATTTCACCCTGCCTTGGGTGCATCGATGCACTGCGATACGAACACGGTGTCTTTTTGAAAGGAACGCCGGATTTATCCGGCAGGGCATTCGATCACGCCGGCTCGCTGCCGCATGAATGCGGCGTTCCTGTCGCAAAGCCAGGGTATTCCCGTCTTTTGCGTCGCGCCACGTCGGACAGTGTGTTAACAGTGATTCAGGCATGAATGCGTCGCTCGAAAAGCATTCCGGGCGCGGCGGCGAGGACGGGCAATGCCTCGCGCGCTCCGTCGTGGACACACTCGCCGAGGAACCGGCGCTCGAAGCGGTGACGATTGATCGCGCGCGCCAGAAAATTTCCGTCGCCACGCTCGGCCGGGTGGATCTCGAGCCGATCACCGAACGGCTCACACATCAATTTGAGGCCGCCCGGAGCGCCGCCAGTGAAACCTGCGGACTGTTGACCGGCCGGGGCGATTGTTGGAAATGTGGTATGCCATTGTCCGAAACCGAGCGGGAAAAAATCACCATCCGAAACGAAGGGCAGACGACCACCATCGCCCGCGTCACCTGCCCGACCGCGCCGAAATTCTGGCGCTGGCGCGACATTCCGTTTCCCAAGGTCGTCCAGCGCGATGTCGAGTTTCTCGAAAGCGCCGAGCACATCGAGGAGCATATCAATGAATGGAAAACGCAACTTGCCGCAGCGATTCTTTGCGGCGTTCTCGGATTGGCCGCGCGTTTTCTGTTGACCGGCCAATGGCCGGTGGCGGCTTACATTTTTGCCTATCTCGCGGGCGGTTTTTATCCGGCGGTGGAAGTCTGGGAACGGCTCCAAAAGCGCACGATTGACGTGCATTTTCTCATGATTTTTGTCGCCGCTGGCGCGGCCGGCATCGGTGCGTGGGGCGAAGGCGCGACGCTGCTGTTCTTATTTTCATTTTCCGGCGCGCTCGAACATTACGCGCTCGGCCGGACGCAAAAGGAAATTCGCTCGCTCTTCCGCGCCGCGCCGAAAGTCGCCACCGCGCTGGATGCCCAGGGGCGCGAGTGTGAGGTCAAAGTCGAGCAGCTAACGCGCGGAATGCGTTTGCTCATCAGGCCCGGCGCGCAATTTCCCGTGGATGGTGAAATTGCCAAAGGGAACACCGCCGCGGACGAATCGAATCTCACCGGCGAAGCCACGCCGGTTGAGAAGAAAATCGGCGACATCACACTGGCCGGTACCATCAATCTTTGGGGCGCGGTCGAAGTCGTCGTTGCGCGGCCTGCCGCCGAAAGCGCGCTGCAAAAAATCGTCACGCTCATCAAGGAAGCCCAGCAGCGCAAGGCGCCCGCGCAACAATTCACCGATAAAGTCAGCACTTACTACACTTACGCCGCCTTGGGACTTTCATTCGCCATGTTTTTTGTCTGGTGGCTTGGCCTCCGGCTCGCGCCGTTTGCGTCCGCCATCGAATCGCAAAGCGCGTTTTACCGGACCATGACGCTGCTGGTGGTCGCGTCGCCGTGCGCGCTGGTCCTTTCCATTCCATCCGCCGTGCTCGCGGCCATCGCCTGGGGCGCGTGCCACGGCATCCTGTTCCGCGGCGGCGCGGCGGTGGAAAAACTTGCCGGGGTCAATGTCGTTGTGCTCGACAAAACCGGCACGCTCACGACCGGTGAATTGCGCGTCGAAAAAGTCGAAAGCTTCCCGCCCGGACACGAAAACGAAATTGCACGGCTGGCTTACTCGCTGGAAAAACTCTCCACGCATCCGCTCGCCCGCGCCATCACCCGCCACGGCAAACAACAGCAGCTTGAACCGGTTGCCTTGGAACAGTTCGAATCGGTCACCGGCCTGGGACTGAAGGCAAAGCTTGAGGGCGGGCAAGTTTTGCTTGGACGGCGCGAGTGGGTTCGGAGTTCCGCCTTCAGGCGGATCGAAACTGAATCGCCGGACCGCCTGAAGGCGGAACTCCGAACGGATGCAGGCCTCTCCGATGTCTGGGTTGTGCATGGCGATCTTCTGGGTCGCGTCATCCTGCGCGATGACATCCGTCCCCAAGCTGCATCGGTCGTGGAAGAGTTGCGTCGCGAAGGCTTGCGCACCGTGGTTTTGACCGGTGACCGCCAGGCGACCGCCGAATTTTTGCGCGACAAATTGAAATTGGATGATGTGCGCGCCGAATTAAAGCCGGAGCAAAAAGTCGAGGCGGTTCGTGAATTGAGCGGGCAGGGGAGGAAGGTCGCCATGATCGGCGACGGCGTGAACGACGCGCCGAGTCTGGCCGCCGCCCACATTGGCGTGGCGATGGGCGCGCGCGGGTCGGACGCGGCTTTGGAGCAGGCGGATGTGGTGTTGATGCACGACCGGCTGGAAAATTTTCTGGCTGCGTTTCGCCTGAGCCAGCGCGCGCGCCTCATCATTCGCCAAAATCTGGTCCTTTCGCTCGGCACGGTGGTGGTGCTGGTGTCGTTCGCGCTGCTCGGAAAAATTCCATTGACGATTGGCGTGGTCGGCCACGAGGGCAGCACGGTGGTCGTGGTGATGAACAGTTTGCGATTGCTTTTCGGCGGTGCAACGACAAAGCAGAATAATTCAACGGCGGGTGAAACTTGGATTGAGCACGAACAAAAATAATCGCGCCCCTCGCCCCATCCCATGAACCGGAGGGGAACAGGAGCGCGGACAGCCATGTCCGCGAGTTCAGAAGCTGTAATTCGTGCGGACAAAGCTGTCCGCGCTCCCAAGGGGTTCATGAGAACGGGGTTGCGCAGCGACGGGCCTTCGCCGCGCCGAAGCGGCTCCGTCCACGCAGACGGGAGAGAGGAATCTTTTCTGTTCATCCGTGTTTTGACCGTGTTTAATCAGCGCAGTTGAATTTGTGAACCCGTTTCGAAAATTTGTTTCTGAACACGCCCGGCTTTTCCAAAGCGGAAAAAAGTTGCCGCCGGGGCGTCCGCAAAAAATCCTGCGGCATCGGAAGGTGCCGGACGACGCGCCGAAAGCATTGATTTTCTCGCCGCACCCGGACGACGAGTGCATCGTCGGCGGACTGGCGTTGCGGCTGTTGCGTGAAGCGAAGTGGAACGTCATCAACGTTGCCGTGACGCTGGGTGGCAAAATCGCGCGGCGCACGGCGCGCCTGCGTGAATTGCGGACCGCGTGCGATTTCCTCGGCTTCGGTCTGGCGGTGGCGGATTGGGACGATATTAATCCGGATGCGCGCCGGGAAAATCACCCGTCGTGGCACGCGGCGGTGGAAATCGTCGCCGAAATCCTGGCGGAACAGCAGCCGCGCGCGATTTTTGTTCCGCACGAAAACGACCGGCACCCGACACACATCGGCACACATTTTTTGGTTCTGGATGCGCTAGAAACGTTGCCCGCCGGTTTCGAGTGCCACGTCGTCGAAACCGAATTTTGGGGACAAATGACCGATCCCAACCTGCTCGTCGAATCGGGCGTCGAGGACGTGGGCGACCTCGTGGCGGCGCTGGCGTGTCACGTCGCCGAAGTCCGGCGCAATCCGTATCACGCACGGTTGCCGGCGTGGATGATGGACAACGTGCGGCGCGGCGCGGAACTTGTCGGCAGGCAGGGTGGGGCGGCGCCGGATTTTACATTCGCCACGATTTACCGGCTCCGCCAATGGACGCGCGGCCGGCTGACCAACGTGTTGAAACGCGGAAAATATTTGTCGCGCGCGAAAAATCCTGCCGGTTTGTTTGGAATTTAGGCGCCCGTCGCCCTAACCCTCTCCCCGTTTGGCGGGGAGAGGGAGAAAGCTTGTAGCGTTCGGCCTGTGGCCGAATCGAATCGAGCCACAGGCTCGATACTACACCTCCGCCCAATTGGCGGGTAAAGGGGCAAATTTATTCGTGTCTATCCGTGTCCATCTATGGTTAAACTTTTTCCATGAAGGCGAAATTCATGCGCGAGGCCATTCGTCTCTCGCTTCAAAAAATGCGCGGCAATCACGGCGGGCCGTTTGGCGCCGTCGTGGTGCGTCACGGCAAAATCGTCGGGCGGGGGTGGAATCAGGTCACTTCAGCCAACGACCCGACGGCGCACGCGGAAGTCATCGCCATCCGCGAAGCGTGCCGCCGCCTCAAGACGTTCCGGCTGGACGATTGCGAGCTTTATGCGAGTTGCGAGCCGTGTCCGATGTGTCTGGCGGCGGGTTATTGGGCGCGGCTGCGGAAGATTTATTACGGCAACACGCGGCGCGACGCGGCGGCAATTGGTTTCGATGACGATTTTCTTTACCACGAAGCCGCCCGGCCGGTTGCCCGCCGCAAAATTCCCATGAAACAAGTGTTCCGCAACGAAGCGCTGAAAGTTTTTGCGGAATGGAAAAGCAAGCCGGACAAAATTCAGTATTAAGCGCCGTCCGGTTTGCAGCCTGTCCGTATGTTAGAAAACATGAGGACAGAGGGCGGTCGCAAGAGCGAACCATCAAGCGCTGGTTTGGGTACACGCACTTTCTACTCAAGGGACTGGAGAAAGTACGGACGGAATGGAGTCTGACGACGCTGGCCTACAACCTCAAATGGGCCTTCGCCTCGCCGTAGCGGGCTTCGTCCACACGAAGGCGAGTGTTGAACCTGGTGAGCTTCGAGAAATTGATGCAAGCAGTGGGGGTAAAAGTCCCGCAAAGAGCCTGAACCGGGGCGGAGGGCCCTTTTTTCCGTTTGTTGGCGAGGTAAT
>PLAY01000170.1 GCA_003134375.1 Limisphaerales bacterium
TGATTCAAAAACGCGCCGCCACGCAATAACGCGAAGCGAAGCCGTGAAGTTGCTAAATGAAAAATCACCTTTTGTTTTGTCGAACAGGGCGACCCTTCCCACTGGCTGCTTCGGACCACCACCAGACTTTTCAAGAATGATGTCACCGAATTGAAGGCGACGCTTTTCAAGCTTCTTCGCCTCCACATCAAGATATGCAATGTCTGAATCATCCAGCGTCCCATCTTTGGTGAAGTTGGTATTTCGAATAACACCAATATTCACGAATGGCGGCTTCTCACCTTTCCAGAGCCCGTTTGAAAACTGGCATGCTTCGCCAAGCATCTTTGATGGCCAACGTTTCATTTCTTGCTGGTGATTTTAGCGAGTAATGCGTCACCACGCCGGATGATTTCGTTTTCGACCTTTAGAATGTCCCGGAGAATGTCGGCGGGCGCGTCGTGATTCACAACTTCGGTTGTCACCGCCTTGTAACGGCCTGCGGCAAGACTCCAATCGTTTTTTTTGATTTTCTCAATCGGCACGCGATAGCTGTTTGCGCCTTCCTCACGGTTTGGCCACTTGTTCAAAACGTCGGGAATATCATTTGCTTCAATCGGCGTGCGCTTGTCGTCAAGACTGAAGCCGTCGGTGGTAAGATCGTAGAACCAGACGGATTTTGTCGGTGTGCCTTTTTGGAAAATCAACGCGGCTGTGGCAACCCCGGCGTAAGGTCTAAAAACGCCGCTCGGCAGGGGTGTCCAGCCGGAGGGGGATTAAGGGGGCGGAGGCGGACATCCCCGACAGTCGCCGAAAGCTCTCAAGTCTTTGGCCGCGCCATCGTGGCGCAACTCGTCGCAAGGGGGCGCGTTCACGCCCCCGCGCCAACCCGTTTAACCCGTCTAAACTCGTGTTTCGGATAAAGGACATTCCCTGTCCTTTAGACGCAAAAACCGTCCGTGTGTGAACCCGTTTGTCGCGTCAGCGACGAGGGAGGTTTTGGGCGAGCATGGCCGCTAGGCCACGCGCAGCCCGTCAGCCGCGTGAGCGGAAAAACCGACCGAAGTCGGGGGTGGAGGGAGACGCGGAAAACGCCAAATGCCATTGTGAACAAAGGACGGATTCAAATCAGCACCCCTCCAGTAGTGTGGAGGGGTATGTGGAGGGGTTAAATCTCAGGATTTTCGTCAAAGAAGGTTCGGACTTTCTGTAAAAGACACCACCAGTCTTCGCTCGGAGCGCAGTGTAGAGCGAAGACTGCCGCGCCGTAGCAAAGCGTAGGCGGGCTGAAATCACAGAAATGTTCCAAGCTTCGACTCGGCAAGCCACCCTGGACAAATTTCACTCAGGACCGACTGTTGGAGGTTTCGAGCGTAGGATGGTGTCCCTCCATAGCCCCTGTCCTCCATAGCTTTGGCGACGGAGGATTGCGAAGGAGGACTTTTTGCCATAAGTTCCGAGCTGGATGGCAGGCTGGCAATTTCGCTGACAACCAAAACCCCTCCAGACTTCGACCCGGCAAGCCAGCGGATTGACAGCGTAACGAAGACAAAGGCGAGTTGGTTCATTTTTGTTCGTGACGGCGATTTCATAAAGCTGTCTATTAAATCCAGCCATGCGTCAACCAATGTCAATGGTCAGCAGAACAAGACCGCGTGCCCGGAAATTCTAAGGCGCTGATGAAACCCTCCCATTCCCAAGCCATCCAGTCTTTCGCGCGCCGGTTGAAATTCCTCTCCCGGCTCCGCGCGGGCGTTCAAATGGCGACCCTTTGGTTCTTCATCTGGGGAGTAATCATATTGGCGGTGCGGATTGCCGGCACGCCCCAAACCGAATGGCTTGCTTTCGGGATTCTGGGATTTGTCCCTCTGGTGATGGTTGCTGGAATACGGCAACGCTCCCGCCAGCCCGCCTTTGACAAGGTCCGGGCCTGTTACGACCGTTTGAAAGCCTGCGGAGGTGTCATCATGTCCGAGGAGGCCGCCGATATGACGGCATGGCAGGCGCATTTGCCGGAGGCCTCGGTGCCGAAACTGCGCTGGCACAGCGGCCAGGCCATGCTGTTGCTGAGCGTCTCGGCCCTGTTCATGACGGTGGCGCTGCTGCTGCCGGAACGCCTGACCCGGTTTTCCAGCCACCGGCCGCTGGAGATCGGCCGGACCGTGGACCAGTTGCAGGCCGAGGTCCAGACGTTGCAGCAGGAAAAAATCGTCGAGGACAAAAAAGCCGAAGACTTGCAAAAGCAACTTTCCCAACTCAAGCAGGATTCCTCCGGCCTCGACCCGAACAAAACCTGGGAGGCGCTCGATCACATCAAGGAATCGAATTCCGACGCGGCCAAACAGGCGGCGGAAGAGGCCCTGAACAAGATGACGGAATTGGCCCAGGCGGAGACGCTGGCCAAGGCCATGGCCCAGGCGGCGGATTCGGGCATGAGCGAAGCGAACGCCACGGAGTCGGCGCAGGATTTGGCGTCCATGTTGAACGCCGCGAAACTGGAAGACGGAGTTTTGAAAGGCCGGCTTCCACCGGAACTGCTGGCCGGTCTCAACGGTTTAAACAAGGAGCAACTCGAGAAATTGATACAGGCACTCGAGCTGAATAAAAATTCCCTTGGCCTCACAGTCAGCAATCTGGCAAATCTGAAGTTGATTGACCCGGCGCTGCTGTCGAAATGCCAGAATGCCGGGCAATGTCACAATCCCGGCGCGCTGGCGGAATATTTGTCCACCTGTACGAACGGTTGCAATGCCCTCGCCGAATGCCTGTTGTTGTGCAAAGGCGGCCCGGCGGCGCCGATGACGTGGGACAACGATACGTCGGAAAAAGATGTGAAATTTCAGGAACATGCGCTGCCGCCGGCGGCGCACCTTTCGGACGCGCAACTCGTTGGTGTGAGCAAGGCCGCGCCAGAGCCGAGCGGCAACGATGTGGCCGCCGGACACGACGCGCTGGACAACGCGGCCGCCAGCGGTGGCTCGGCGCATTCGCAGGTGATTTTGCCGGAGCACCGGCAGGCGGTCCGGAATTTTTTCAAACGCGACAATTAAAATTATGCCTGACACCATTCTCAAACCGGAGGAACTGCAACCGGCCGCCGACCTGGTCCGCAAAATCCTGGAACAACTCGACCGCATTTTGCTTGGACGCCGGGAACTTCACCGCCTGGTGCTCATCGGCATTCTGAGCCGCGGCCACGTGCTGCTCGAAGGTTTGCCCGGCCTCGGCAAGACCGCCCTGGTCCGGACCATCGGCCAGATCCTCAAGCTCGATTTCAAACGCATCCAATTCACCCCCGACCTGATGCCCGGGGACGTGCTCGGCACGCATATCCTGCAGGAGACGTCCTCCGGCAAACGTGAACTCACTTTCCAGCCCGGTCCGGTCTTCACCAACATCCTGCTCGCCGACGAAATCAACCGTGCCTCGCCCAAGACCCAGTCGGCCATGCTGGAAACCATGCAGGAAAATTCCGTGACCCTGCTCGGCACCACCCGTCTGCTCCCCCAGCCGTTTTTCGTTCTCGCCAGCCAGAACCCGATCGAACTCGAGGGCACGTATCCCCTGCCGGAAGCGCAACTGGACCGTTTTCTGTTCCGCGTGTTGTTTGACAACGTGGATACGGAGGTGCTTGACCGGATTATTTCCGAACGGCGACGCGGCGAACTGCCCGCCCCCACCTGGCAGATGGAGCGCGAACAGTTGGAAACACTGTTCCAGACCATGGAACGGATCTACCTGCCACGGCCGGTTTCACGTTACATTGCACGGCTGGTTTCAGCGACGCATCCCGGCGGCGCGGAAGCCACCGAGCCGGTCAACCGCTACGTTTCCTACGGCGCGTCGCCCCGCGCAGCCATCGCCATTGCCGAAGCGGCGCGGGCGCACGCACTGGTGGCCGGGCGGCCGAGTGTGGGTTTCGAAGACGTAAAGGCCGTCACCGCGCCGGTGCTGAATCACCGGCTGATCCTGAATTATCAGGCCCGCTTCGACCGGATGAACGCCTCGAAACTGGTCGCGGAACTGCTCGGGCGGCTCGACGAAACGGGATTGAACCTGCCGAAGGACGTGGTACTGGCGACGGCTTGAATCATGAGAAAGAAAAAACATTCAACAACGAACCTCCAACGCCCAACATCCAATGATGCACAGGCGGCGGTGAACAGTTCACTGGAAGTTCGATGTTCGATGTTTGATGTTCGATGTCTTCCATCCTTTAATTTCGTCTTTTTGATCCTGCTGGCTGCGCTGCTGGCGCCGGTTTCCACTGGACGCGCAGAAGAGTTTGGCGACATCCTGGTTGCGCCGCAGGCCATGTATTCCGGCAACACCTTCCATGGTTACGCGGAAATGCGCGTAACCTTGGAGAACCGTTCGATCAGCCGGATGCACGACGTCACGCTCGTCTTTCCCAACCACGCCTGGAACAACGGCAATAGCATTGACCGTTTGTCCCGCACGGTGACCCTGACGCCCGGCGCCCGCGCCGTCGTGCCCCTCTTGCAACCGCCGCTCCCGGTTAATGGCGACAGTTCGATCCGTGTGGAAGTGGACAATCACGAGGAAGGAACCGTCCGCGCACCCAACGCCAACAATCACATGAGCCGGTACAACCGGGGCGGGCCGCCCGTCGTATTCATCAGCCGCAGCCTGGATTCCGAGGCGGTGGAACGTGTATTCAACGCGAATCGCGCCGGGTTCACGCCGGCAATGGCCATGGGCGCGCCGGATGCGAGCAGCAGAGGCGGAGGACAACCTAGGACCTGGATGCCGGACGCGCGGCAATACGGAAAAACCAACTGGTTGGAATTGGACTACGCCCCGTCGCTGGCCGCCGATAAAATCAGCATTTACCAGACGATGTCCCTCCCATCCGATGGAGAAATCTTGTTAACCGGCGTTTCCGGAACAAATCTGATCCGGCTGCCCATGTCGGCTGGAAGATCCGTTCCAGGCGCAGCACAGTTGAAGGAGTTTTCGTTCGTCTTGACCGGGGAACCAGTGAAGACGGTGCGGCTGAATTTCGGGAAAACGCCCCCCTACAGTATTGCCATTGACGCGGTGCAAATCTCCGGACCATCAGGCAGCGCGTGGGCGTCGGATGCCCGCGCCAGCAGCGACAACAGTGCGCAAGCCTCATCCTACGGTCGCAGCAGTTCGGGAGACGAATCCACCGAAAGCCTGCGGGCGGAACTGCCGATCACCGCCTGGAGCGAGAACTGGCTGGCGTACACGCCTTTCGATGCTGTGGTGCTAAACGCGGCGGATTTCAACTCAATGCCGTCAGCGGTCCTGGCCGCCATCGGAGACTATCTGCAGGCCGGCGGAAATGTGTTTGTCTTCGGCCAGGGCGATCTGCCGCCAACCTGGCTTTCCGCGCGGAAAAAAACACTCGCAGAGGGCGTTGAATATCACGTCGGCCTGGGAACCTGCTTTGTGGCAACGGCCAAAAACGTTTCCACGCTTGATCCAAAGACCCTTCAATATTTACGGAACACGATCATTGCCGCGGCACACTACTGGCAGTCGCTGCCCAACGACAGCAGTGCAGCCAACGCCGCCTTTTCCGTCGTGGAAAACGTGAAAATCCCCATCCGCGGCATCGTTATCATCATGCTGGCGTTTGTCGTCACCATCGGGCCGGTAAACATCCTCCTGTTGAACCGGCGCAAACGCCGGACCTGGATGTTGTGGACGATCCCCGCCATTTCGATTGCCACCACGCTGCTGGTTTTCGCCTACAGCCTGTTGCGGGAAGGCATCACACCCAACACCCGCATCACCGGTCTGACGGTGCTGGACCAGGCCGGTCATCATGCCACAACGGTGGGCGCAACGGCGTTTTACTGCCCGCTCACGCCGGGTGGTGGATTGCGTTTCGATTATGAAACCGAGGTGACGCCGCTGGTGCCTGTGGGTTACAACTTCGGCTCGGCGCGCGAAGTGGATTGGACGCAGGCGCAGCAATTCCGGCGGGGCTGGGTGTCCGCGCGCGTCCCGGCGCATTTTCACCTGCGCAAATCCGAATCCCGCCGTGAACGGGTGCAGATTGAAAACCATGCCGGACAGTTGGAGGCGGTCAATGGTCTGGGAGCGTCCATCAAATCATTGTGGTTCGCCGACGCCGATGGAAAAATTTATCAGGCCAGAAACATCGCGGCCGGACAAAAGGCGGGCCTCATGGCGTCCGGTAATTCACGGATTTCCGAACGGCTCGGCGCGGAGGGATTGTTCCATGACATTGGTTTTACCGCGCGCACGGACTCGCTGGACGACAACGTGAAAAAATATCTTCTGCCCGGCACCTACGTCGCCGAACTGGAGGGAAACCCGTTCGTCGAAAACGCGCTGGGCCCGGCGGCCAGCCCCAAACGCACACGGACCACCGCCGTGGTTTACGGCGTCCTTGATTCACCCGAAAACCAATGAAAGTTCAGGTCCAACATTTGCGGAAGGAATTCGGCAAAACCGTGGCGGTGGACAACATCTCCTTCAGCTTCGGCTCCGGCAACGTCTTCGGTTTCGTCGGGCCGAACGGGGCGGGCAAGACCACGACCATGCGCATTATTGCCACTTTGGAGGAACCGACCCAGGGCGACGTGTTGATCAACGGGATTTCCGTCTGCGAGGAACCGGAACTGGCCCGCCGCACCATCGGCTACGTGCCGGACACCCTGCCAGCGCACGCCGACATCACCGTCCACGAATACCTGGATTTTTACGCGCGGGCTTACGGGCTCAAAGGCAAAAAACGCGCCCAGGCCGTCGGGGCCATCGAGGAATTCACCAATGTCACCGGCATCCGCGAAAAAAACATCAAGGCGCTCTCGAAAGGCATGAAACAACGCGTCAGTCTTGGCCGGGCACTCGTTTATGATCCGGATGTCCTGATTCTCGACGAACCGGCCGCCGGCCTCGACCCGCGGGCACGGGTGGAACTGCGCGAACTGCTGATGCTGCTGGCCGAGCGCAAAAAAGCCATCCTCATCAGCTCGCACATCCTCACCGAGCTGACGGAAATCTGCAACGGCGTGGTAATCATCGAACGGGGAAAGATCCTGGAAACCGGCACGATTGATGAGGTGTTGAAGAAAAGCGCGCCGCGCCGCACGGTGGCGATCCGCCTGCTCGACGGCCAGACCCCGGAACTGCTCAAGGAATTGTTGCAGACGCCCCACGTGGCCAACGCGCGCATCGTCGCCGGTGAAATTCATTTTGAACTGTCCGCGGATGAATCCGCCGCCTGCGACATTCTCGGCGAATTGATTGCCAAAAAATTCAAGATCATTGAATTCCGCCAGACCAAGGCAAACCTGGAGGACATCTTCATGACCATCACCAAAGGAGGCGTGCAGTGAATTTACGGAAACATTCCACAGTCAACATTCAACATCGAACGCTCAATTTCCCCTGCGCGTTAACCGGCGTTGCCTTGGACGTTGGGCGTTGGATGTTGAATGTTGAATGTTTCCCCAATCCCCATATTCCATGACCACGGCATTGCTCAGACTGAAATCCCATCTTGCCGGCTGGCGGGAATGGGAGTTAAACCCGGTGGTCATCAAGGAACTGCGCCAGGCGGTCCGCAGTTGGACGGTCACGGGGGTTTTGTTGCTGTTCCTGACCGTCCTTTTCATCGCCTCTTTGGGTTTCCTCGTCAGCCAGAGCTTTGAAGGAGATGTGAATGAGCAACTGGGGAGCACGATGTTCGGAACGTTTGTGACCATTCTCGCCGGTGCGAGCATCCTGTTCATCCCGCTCTACATTGGCATCCGCATCACGACCGAGCGGCAGGAGTCGAACCCCGACCTGCTTTACGTCTCCACCCTCACCCCGGGACAGATTATCCGGGGCAAATTTCTCTGCGGTGCTTACATAACGGTGCTGTTCTTCAGCGCCTGCATGCCGTTCATGGCGTTCACCAACCTGCTGCGCGGCGTGGACCTGCCCAGCGTGTTTTTCATCCTTTTCGCCCTGTTTCTGGTCGTGTGCGCCCTGAATCAGGTGGCCATTTTTCTGGCGTGCCTGCCGTTGAGCCGGCCGTTCAAAATCCTGATCGCACTGTACGGTTTCTTCCAGTCCTTCTGGATCATTGTGCCGCTGGTCTTCGGGGCCATCACCATGATGCATTCGGGCATTGGCACGATGATGGCCGGACGCAATTTCTGGATCGCCACCACCACCGTTGTCGGCATCGGTCTGGCAGTCGTCGGCCTGTTGTATTTTCTGTCCGTGGCGTTGATTTCGCCGCCGTCCGCCAACCGGGCGCTCCCGTTGCGGGTGTACATCACCATTATCTGGCTGCTGGGCGGACTGCTGAACCTGGGCTGGGTCTGGCGGATCAAGGATGTCCGCCTGATGTTCGTGTGGACGTACCTGACCTTTGCGCTGATGATGTTCGCGCTGCTGGTGTCCGTCAGCAATTCCGACCATCTCAGCCGGCGCGTCAGTCGGCGTATTCCACGGTCCTGGGCCGGCCGGATTCCCGCCTTCATCCTTTTCAACGGCGCGGCCGGCGGCCTGGTCTGGGTGGCCCTGATTCTGGCCCTGACCTATGGGGTGACCAGGGGGGTCATGGCCCTGGACGGGACTTGGTTTCCCAAAACCGCCGGCTTGGCTGCCGAGGACAAGCACTGGTTCGTTGCCACCACGGCTTATGCGTTTGCCTATGCATTGATGGGGTTGTTCATCCACCGCTGGTTCCTGCCCGCGCGCCCGGCAAAATTCGCCGGGCTGCTCGCGGTTTTGCTGATGGGAGTGTGGGCCATTGCGCCGAGCATTGTGCTGTTTTTCCTGAACCGGCTTTCATGGAAGGCGGTCGAGGACCTCCAGCTCGGAAACATCTTCAACGTGTTCTACCTCCGTGACGACGAACACCGCTATTATCACACCTGGTTCGCCCTGGCCTGGCTGGTGGTGATGATCCTGATCAACGTGAAATGGTTCTGGACGCAGGTGAAAAATTTCCGCCCGCCTCCGCTCCACGAACCGCCGATCATCGCCGACATTCCGCCGGTGATTTCAACAAAATGATTTTGAGAAAACATCCAACCACCAACATCCAACGCCGAACAGCCAATGAGATGTCATCGCGCGAAGTCCAACCATTGGGCGTTGGATGTTCGATGTTCGATGTTGAATAATTTCCACCATGGACCCCGCCATCCGACAGGCCCTGTGCGACGGCGAACGACTTGGCGGCCGTTACGCGCTCCAGGTCCCGCAGATGGCTGCCAGCGGCTGGACCGGTTCGCGTTCCGGACGGCGCACCGGCAGTTCGATTGATTTTCAGGACTACCGCGAATACCAGCTGGGCGATGATTTGCGCTTCATTGACTGGGGCATCTACGCGCGCAGCGACCGGTTGACCGTGAAATTGTTCCGCGAAGAGGTCACCCCGCACCTTGATTTGATCCTGGACGGGTCGCTTTCAATGAATCTGGAAAACACCGCCAAGGCGCGCGCCACCGCCGGCCTCGCCGCCCTGCTCGCCACGGCCGCCGCCAATGCCCAATGCACCCAAGCCGTCTGGCTTTCCGGCGAAGGTTTTCAACGCCTGCCCAATGACACGCTGGTGTCCTCTACCTGGGACAAGCTCACCTGGGACAGCCGGCGCACGCTCGACCAGTCCTTTGAGATTCTTGCCCCCAAATTCCGACGCCTGGGCGTGCGGGTGCTCGTCAGCGACCTGCTCTGGCCGGGCAGCCCGCTGCAAACCCTGCGCCGCCTCCGTGATGGCGCGGCGGCGTTGTTCGTCATCCAATTGCTGGGGCGCGACGACGTGAATCCGCCCGACCATGGCAATCTGCGGGCCGTGGACTGCGAGACCGGCGAGGAAACCGAAGTCTACGTTGATGCGACGGTGGCGAAGCAGTATGCCGGCAACCTCGCCCAATTGCAGCAGTCGTGGGCCGATGGCTGCCGCCAGTGCGGCACGCGCATGACCACGATCGTCGCCGAGGCGTTCGAAAATTCGCTCGGCGAACTGGAGTCCATTCAACTGCTCACCCCGGCGTGAAGATGAAACATCCAACATCCAACATCGAACGCCGAACATCCAATGAAACGGCCAGCCGCGATGTCCGGCCATTGAGCGTTGGATGCCTGCCTTGCATAGCCTTGGCGACGAAGGGTTGGATGTTGAATGTTGGATGTTTCCAAATTCCCGCCGCATGATTCCGTTCCTCACCTATCCGCTGGCCTTGATGGCGCTGGCATCCCTGCCCGCGCTGGCAGCCATTTACATTTTGCGGAACCGCTTTCGCCGCCGACAGGTTTCCAGCCTCGTCTTGTGGAGTTTTCACGTCCAGTCCAAACCGGGTGGCGCCAAAATCCATCGGTTGCAACTTCCCCTGCTCTTCTTCCTGGAATTATTGGGGCTGCTGCTGCTTGTCGTTGCCGCCGCGGGACCGCACTGGCAGTTGCCGCAATCCACGCGTCCGCTCATCGTCGTGCTGGACGATTCCTTTTCCATGCGCGCCGTCTGCGACAACCTTTCCGCCCAGGCCCGGGCGGCGGAATTTCTGGAAAAGCTTTTCCGCCGCCAACCGCCCCCATCCACGCGGTTCATCCTGGCCGGGACGCAGCCGCGTCTGCTCGGCGCGTCGGTCCAAAGCTGGCCGGAAGCCGCCCAATTGCTGCCGCAATGGAAATGCTGGTCGCCAGGCGCGGCGATTGATTCCGCCATCACGCTGGCCGCCGAACTCGGCAAACAACAGGCGAACATCCTCGTCCTCACCAACCACAAACCCGCTGACGAGAAAATCTCCAATCCCCGCCTGGAATGGCATGCTTTCGGCTCGCCGCTGGACAATCTGGCCATTGTCAACGCCTCGCGCACGGCATTTGGCGACCAGGACCGTTGCCTGCTGGAAATCGCCAATTATTCCGGCGAGGCGCGCACGACAAAACTGCTCGTGCAGGCCGGTTCCAACGACGTCCAACGTTCGATCATTTCCATCGGCGCGCATGGTCAACAGCGGCTGATTTTCAACATTCCGGCAGCCGCGCCGGTGCTGCGCGCGTCGCTTGACCCCGATGCTCTGGCTGAAGACAACGAAGTCCAGCTCCTTCAGCCTGTCCGCAAACGCGTCCGGGTGCAGGTGGCGCTTACCAACGCGGCTTTGAACAGCCTGGTCAACCGCACCCTCGAAGCGACCGGCCTGCGCGCTGCCCTTTCCGACAATCCCGAACTGGTGATTCGCGAATCCGACACGATCATCAGCAGCAATTCATGGAGCCTGCGCTGGTTGAGTTCGACCGGGGCGATCGCTTACGTCGGCCCGTTCATCCTGGACCGTTCGCATCCGCTGGCCGAAGGCATCACGCTGGAGGGCGTCGTTTGGGCGGCAGCCGCACTGACCAATGCACCCGGCGAAGTGCCCATCCTGCTGGCCGGCAACACCCCGTTGCTTTCCGCACGCGAAGACGCGTTGGGACGCCGCCACCTCACCTTGAACTTCAACCCGGGCCTCTCCACCCTGCAAAACACGCCGGACTGGCCAATTTTATTCTGGAACCTGTTGCAATGGCGCGCGGCCGAGTCCCCGGGCTTGAAGGAGAGCAACGCCCGGCTCGGCACGGAAGTAAATTTGAAAACCACCGGCGAACCCGTCACCGTCATCATGCCGGACGGCACGACGACCGTGTTTCCGAAAACCGGCGGCGACCTGGCACTGGAAACACCCATGCCCGGGCTTTACTCGGTCGTGGCCGGACCATCCACCAACCGCTTTGCCGTGAACCCGCTCGCGGCTGATGAATCCGATTTGTCACGCTGCGCCACCGGGCTATGGGGCGTGTGGGGTGAAGAAACCGAACGCCGGCTTGAGGAAACCTCCGCCGTCTGGATGTTTGGCCTCGCCGCCCTGGCCATCCTCGTTGCGCATCTGTATCTGCTGGCGGCGGGAAAGGGAGGACGCTGATTCATGTTCACCTTTTTCCAGCCCGTCTGGCTCTTGCTGCTCGTCCCGCTGGCGGCGGCTTGGTTCATCTGGCCGTTGCCGAACCGCGGCTTGTGCGTTTTGCGCGCCGGAATCTTTGTCCTGGTGGTGTTGGCGCTGGCCCAGCTCGCCATTCGGTTGCCGGATCGGGCGGGCACCGTGGTGGTGGTCGCCGACCGCAGCGAGTCCATGCCGAAAAACGCCAGCGCCGCGGAAAAGGAAATCATCGACCTGCTCCACAAATCCATGGGGCCGCGCGACCAGTTGGGCGTGGTTGCGTTCGGCCGGGAGGCCATCGTCGAACAGTCGCCCCAGCGCGGCGCGTTTGGCGGTTTCACCGCCCAGGTCGGCGCAGACCACTCGAGTCTCAATGGCGCACTGGAAGCCGCACTCGCGTTGATCCCCCCGGATGGCGGCGGACGCATTCTGGTTTTGTCCGACGGCAAGTGGACGGACAAGGACCCGGCCGCCGCCGCCGCGCGCGCCGCCGGGCGTGGAGTGGCGGTTGACTATCGCCTGCTGGCGCGCCCGCAGGTCAATGACCTGGCCATCCATTCCTTTGTGACCCCGGAATCGGTCCTGTCTGGACAGGCCTTCGCCCTGAGTGCCTGGGTGCAATCACCGGGCGAACAGAAAATCCAGTATCAACTCCGGCGCGGCGGCACGATCATCGCTTCCGGCAGCAAACCGGTTCCCCCCGGACTATCGCGGCTGCTGTTCCGTGACCGTGCGGCCACAGCCGGCGTCAACGAATACGTTCTCACCGTCCAAGGCGCCCAGGACGACCCGATTCCCGAGAACAACCAGGCCCGGGCGCTGGTCGGCGTCGAAGGTTCGCGTCCCGTCCTGGTGGTTTCCTCCGCCGGCGACGGTTCCGGCCTGGTGAAATTGTTGCGGGCCGGTGGCCTTGAGGTGGTGGGTAAAACTCCCCCGCAATGCCGCTGGTCGCTCGAGGAATTGTCGCAGTTCACGGCGGTGTTGATTGAAAATGTTCCCGCCGGTCAGATCGGCATGAGCGGCATGGAAACGCTGGCGTCATGGGTGGAAGAAACCGGCAGCGGATTGGCGATGACCGGCGGGCAAAAATCCTACGGGCCGGGCGGTTATTTCAAATCGCCGCTGGAACGCGTCCTGCCGGTCTCGATGGAAATGCGCCGTGAACATCGCAAGTTAAGCCTGGCGGTCGTGGTGGCACTCGATCGTTCGGGCAGCATGTCCATGCCGGCGGGAGGCGGCCGCATCAAAATGGATCTGGCCGACCTCGGCACGGTGCAGGTGCTGGATTTGCTTTCGCCGATGGATGAAATCGGCGTGTTCGCCGTGGATACGACGCCGCACGAAATCGTTCCGTTGGACACCGTGGAAAAGAACCAATCTTATCGCGGTAAAATTCTGGCGATTGGCTCGGAAGGCGGCGGCATTTACATCTACGAAGCGCTCGTGGCCTCGGCACGTATGATTTCCTCCGCCAAGGCGCAGACGAAACACATCATTCTTTTTGCGGACGCGTCGGATTCGGAACAATCGGCGCATTACGAGGACATCGTGGACAAACTTCACGAAGCCGGTGTGACAGTCAGTGTCGTCGGCCTCGGCACGGAACACGATTGCGACGCGAACCTGCTCAAGGACATCGCGCGGCGCGGCGGCGGCGATTGTTATTTCAGCGACAACCCGGACGAAATTCCCCGCATCTTCGCGCAGGACACCTTCACCATTGCGCGCAGCACGTTTGTGGACCAACCCACGCCGTTTCAGGTCACCGCGGGTTATTCGCTGCTCGGCGCGCCGCCCGCCGCCGCGCCGCCGCCACTGGGCGGCTACAATCTTTGTTATCTGCGCCCCGAAGCCAATCTCGCCGCCGCCACCGGAGATGAATACACCGCGCCGGTGGTCGCCTCGTGGAACGCGGGCAACGGACGCGTGCTGTGTTTTCTGGGCGAGGCGGACGGAAAATTCAGCGGCGACTTTGCGAAATGGAACCAGACCGGGGAATTCTACGCGACGCTCGCGCGCTGGGTTGCCGGTCGGCGACGGCCACTGCCCGACGACATGCTGCTGACCCAGCAGGTCCGGGACGGCATGTGCTTCGTGCAATTGCATCTCGACCCGGAGCGCAAGGCGGACCCGTTTTCGACTTTGCCGCGGGCGCTGATTTTACACGGACAACCCGGCGCCGCCCCCGTCAAGGAAACCATGACGTTGCAGTGGAAAAATGCCGACCTGCTCGAGGCCGCTATTCCGGTTGCCGGCGGCGAAACGGTTTTGAACACGATTGAGATCCCGGGCCAGCAACCGGTCACTCTGCCACCGGCGTGCCTGCCCTATTCGCCGGAATTTGCGCCCGATCAGCCAGGCCGCGGCGCAATGGCGCTCGCGCAAATCGCCGTCACCACCGGCGGTGGGGAACGCATTGAAATCCCAAAGATTTGGAGCGAGCTTCCGATCAAGTCGCGTTACGTCGAATTGGCCCCGTGGCTTCTGGTCGGTGGGGCCATCCTGTTCCTGCTGGAGATTTTCGAGCGCCGCACCGGCTGGCTGTTGCGGCCTTGGGTGCATAAAAATCCTGCCCGGGCGGTTGAAGAAAAACCTGCCAGGCCGGTGACGCAGGCTGCGCCTGCGGCAAAACCGGTTTTCCCCTGGCTGGTTCGCAAACCGTCACGGCAAACAACCGCACCCGGCCGGATCGACAAAGAATCCACTTCGCCGGATTCCCCCACGTCTGCCGCTCCAATGCCAACCCCGGCAAAATCGGCGGATGGGATAACCGCCATCGAAGCACTGCAGAAGGCACGCGAACGCGCCCGGCGACGTTCGGACAAGGACCCTTAGGGCCTGTTAACACTAA
>PLAY01000021.1 GCA_003134375.1 Limisphaerales bacterium
TGACACCGCCGGTCATCACGACCGTGACGAACTCTGCGTTGCCGCAGGCTGACGTTGCAGTGTTCAAAACCGGCCCCGCCAGCGGAGTTGCCGGATCGAATCTTACTTATACCGTGACTGTGACCAATAGCGGCCCTTCGACAGCGACCAATGTAGTGGTATCGGATCTGTTGCCTGCTGGATTCACGTTTGTCAGCGCGACACCGTCGTCAACGGTTTCGAACAACCTGGTGAGCTGGCCTGCGATCAGTCTGGCCAAAAATGCCGTGAGTAACTTCACGGTGACGGCGGTTTCCGCCGCGGGCGGCAATTTCACGAACATCGCCTTCGCCACTTCCGGTACGCTGGATCCGAATCCGACCAACAATAACGGCACGCTGACCAATGCCCAAGTGCGCACCACGGTGGCTCCGCTGGCTGATGTCGCCGTGTTCAAAGCCGGCAGCACGAATGTCAATGCCGGCAGCGCCGTGGTTTACACCATCACTGCGACGAACATGGGACCGTCAACGGCGTCAAACGTAGTTGTTAGAGACAATCTTCCGGCCGGCGTGACTTTCCAAAGCGCATCCGGTGGCTATACATTGAGCAACAATGTGGTGACGTGGCCGGGCGTGACTCTGGCTATGGGTGCGTCGGTGAATTTCACTTTGACCATGACCGCGCCCGCTAGCGGCTCATTTGTCAATGTCGCCTCGGGTACATCTGACACGCCGGATCCAAATATGAACAACAACAACGGTTCCGCCGCCGGTTCAAGAGTCAGCACGTCGGTAACGCCGGTTGCGGACTTGATTGTTCTCCTGTCCGGTCCCACCAACGTCATAGTCGGGAACAGCTTGGTTTACACTATCGTCGTAACCAATGGCGGGCCTTCGACAGCGTCCAACATCGTGGTGGAAGACAATCTGCCGGCGGGCCTGAACTTCAATAGTGCGTCGTCAAGTGGTTCGTTCTCGAACAATGTCATCAACTGGCCGACGATTCCCGCCTTGACCAACGGTGGTTCGACGAACTTCACCATCACAGTTACTGCGACAAATGCGGGTGTGTTCACGAACGTCGCCGCGGCGTTGTCGAGCACGCTGGATCTGAATCTGACAAACAACAACGGCACGTCGCCCGCGTCACAAGTCCAGACAACCGTGGCGCCGGCACAGTTCGCGCTTGCTGTCTCCGGCGTACCCGTCTTCAATCCACAGACCGGATTGTTTGAAGAGTCGGTGACGGTGACGAACATCGGCTCGACGACGGTTCTCGGCGTGCGTTTGCTGGTCGGTNNGCATCGCGGGCGACCCGCGCATCGTGATCGAGTTCCCGACGACTCCCGGGAAGACTTATACCATTATTTACAGCGACAGCAACCTGTTCACATGGCAGGTCGCCACACCCTCCATTACCGCCAATGCAACAACCACCCAATGGTATGATGATGGCCCGCCCAAGACCGACAGCAAGCCGTTCTCGATAACCAGCCGGTTTTACCGGGTCATTGCCGCGCCTTAATCCTTGATACGAACATGAACCACCGTTCTTCCATATCGCCCACCCTGGTCACGTTGGCGTTGCTGGTCCGGGCAGCGGTTTCGGCAGAGCAATCGGATGCCTTGAACATTACACCTCAACCTGTATGAAGGCAAAATGGCTAATTCCACTGGCGCTCGGCGTTTGTTTAGTTGGGGTGATCGTTGTTTTGCGCTCCGGATGCAGGCGGACCGTGCAAGCAACGCCGGTTCAAAATTCAAAGGCGATTCCGGCGATGGCTTTGCCGTCAAATCGAAACTCCGACGTTTTGATCACAAACGATAGCCTTTCCGAGCCTCGCCCGCTGGCGAGCAATTCTTCGACAAACGCCACGGGAGCCACAGCCAGTTACGAAGTTGTTGACCGACTGAACACAAAAGAGGCGTTTATTCGTTGGGATACGAACCGGCTGGACCGCTTTAGTTTAAACGCGCGGTTCGGCCTGAATATCTCGGCCAAATTCAAGCGTGCCAGCATGTCTCTCACCGCGCTGCCGCGGACCTCCCCGGATGGCAGCCGATATAACTATGACGACGGCTACGTCCTCACCGATGTCAGCGGCAACTACGGTGGCCAAACCTGGAATTGGGGTTACGACCAGTCCGGCCAAATTGCTGGCAATTCAATTTTGATGCACCGCTCCACGGTCTCAGCGGATACACCGTCCGCTACGGGCATTGATGAGGACAACCCGCAATGCGGTTTTGAATTTGCCTACGACCGTGAATTAGGCAAGCGGGACAAACTGCACTACGGTTTCGAAGCGGCGGTGAACTACATGAATCTTTCATTTAAAGATACGAGTGCCTTTTCCGCGAATGTCAGCCGTTTGACCGATGCCTATCCGTTTACTCCCGGCACAACTCCACCGACGGCACTGTATCAAGGCAGTTTCAATGGGCCGGGCTTCGTGCTCGGCGGTACGCCAGTTAGTTCGACCACCGCGCTTATTCCTGGCGGTGCGACCATTGTGGATCAGCGAAATTTCGACGCGGACATTTGGGGGGTTCGGCTTGGACCTTATGCCGAATATCCGCTCGGCCAGAATCTGGATTTGTGGTTTTCCGGAGGCTTGGCGGTGGGGCTGGTGGACGGCTCGGCGTCCTGGAAGGAAACTGCTTCCCTTGCTGGTGGCGGCACGATGGTTGGCTCCGGCGGGGGTAGTGACCTTGGCTTGCTCTGGGGCGGCTACTTGAGCGCGAAGGTATCGTGGCAATTGTCGGAACACTGGAGCGCCGAGAGTGGCGTGCAATACCAGTACCTGGGCACTTACGAACACAACTTCGGCGGTCAGGTGATGCAGTTGGATCTCAGCAAATCAATGTTTATAACCATAGGATTGGATTATAGTTTTTGAGTTCAGGCAGCGGAAGTGGAGCCGCGCCGAATTTTACCTTGCGCGCCTGTTCCTGTGAGTGTTCCGCTTGCAGGTGGGAATAGACTTTCAGGAGCAGCTTTCCGTTGTCCCGGTGTCCAACCCATTTCGCCAGCGTGAACACGTCCACGCCGGCTTGCAGGCATTTCGTGACGAAATAGTGGCGCAGATCATGGTGCGTCAGTCGTTTGCATCCAACCAGTTTGCACGCCCTGGTCAATGCTCCCTGACATTCAGAAACGACACAAATGCGGTCTGTCGGCTGGGGTTTCTGCTCGTGACGCAAACGCTCCAAATGCTGCTTCAATGCTGGATTCAACGGGGTAACCCGCGTCACGTTGCCATCATGTGCGCCTCTGACTTTGACGCTGTGAATTTGCAACGTATTTTCCTGCCAGTCCACGTCCGACCAGACCGCTTGTTTTGCCTCGCTGATTCGTGTCCCGGTGAACGCCAGAAACCGAATGAGATCGGCGCAGTCCTGTGCCTGTGCCGCGCCGGATGATTCAACCAGTGAGATGATGCGGTCGAACTGTTCAGCCCGTGGCAATCGAATAGGTTTTTCGAGAATGTCCATCCGGCCAATGTCATAGGCCGGGTTATTGTCCCGCGACAGTCCGGCCAGTTCCAACACCCGGCGAAACGTGTTCAGGGTATTGTTGAAAACTGATGCCGAATACTGGCTGGAATAGCGCGTCTGCCATGCCTCACAGACCTTTTTCGTGATGTCACTGGCCTTCATGCTGTCCAGCCGGTCAAGCGCGTCCTTCCGGATCTGCTCGCTCAGTTCCTTCCATGTGCGGTTCGGAAAATAGAGGCACTCCGCCAGCGAACGCACCAGACATTCAAGACAGCGCAACCTATATGTGATGGATAAGGGAGCGAGTTTGATGAGCCGCTTTTTCCGTGACGTGTAGCCATTGCGGGTCTCTGCTTCGTATTTGATTCGCCCATCGCCAAACGTGCCGACTTCCGCCTTTGGCTTCCGTAATTCTTTCAGCTTGTCCGGCAGGCGCAGCTTTGCTGTCGTGAACACGTCCGTTTCAAGAGAAAGGCGAACAGGCTTGCCGCGCACCTTTGTTCTGGCGTAGTATGTCCCGGACATGACGTATTGCAACAGATTCGGGACTTTGGGGAATGAATGCCACTTGCCGTCTTTGGACAAGTGGGGGTTTCGTTTTGTTTTCGGGATGCTCTTTGTTCCCGCTGTTGTGGTCTCTGTAGTGGTTGCTTTCATCAACAACACTATACGGGATACAATGATGGGATGCAATGGAAAAATGCAGCATGCTGAAACAATAAAAAACGTCAATGTTTACTGTTGATGTGGCTGGGTAGCTCAGTTGGTANNTGCCAGCAAAACTGCCAGCAGAAAGCGGACTTGGTGAAGCTCGGGAACGACTCGCCAAAACCCGCTGAAACTCCGGCAGAACCTGCTGACGGGCACTTGGCCGCGCCGGATTGTGTAGGACTTACACAACGCGGACGCATCGCAGAATTACGCTGCTTCATGGAAAAAACATATGAAGCAACGATTCCGTCTTTATCGGCGCCACGGCATCTATTACACACACGATGACCAAACCGGCAAACAGGCCAGTC
Source organism: Limisphaerales bacterium (assembly GCA_003134375.1). Taxonomy (GTDB): domain Bacteria; phylum Verrucomicrobiota; class Verrucomicrobiia; order Limisphaerales; family UBA11358; genus UBA11358. The sequence continues at coordinate 4,502 of PLAY01000021.1, forward strand.
TTGGAACCCGCGACCGTGGTGAAGCCTTCGAATTATTCAGCGCCAAAACCCAGGCACATCGGCAAGCGCATTTGAACCTTCGGCTCGCACGAACCTACCTGACGGCGACCGATCCGCTGATTGACAAGCGCAACTGGCAGACGGCAATGGAGGAACTGGCAAAATCGAAACGCGGCACTTGGGGCGAGCGCTGGCAGCGTGCCATCAAAGACAAGTCATTTGATTGTCTTCGTGACATGACGATCCTTGAAACGCAGGGTGAACACTTCCTGAAGGTGCTTCAGATCGGCACGGTTTCCACCAATGTGTATTTGCGCCGCATCCACAACTTCGCCTTGGACATGGGCTGGCTGCCCTGTCCAATCCTTCCCAAACGTCAATGGCCGGCCGTGCGTTACAAGGACAAACGGGCCATCACACGCGAAGAACACCTGGCCATATTGCAGAGGGAAAGGAATGACGAACGGCGGTCCTTTTACGAAATGTGCTGGCATTTGGGCGGTTCACAAAGTGACATCGCCGCTTTGAAAGTCGAAGATGTTGATTGGGACGATCAGGTCATCAGCTTCTTTCGGAAAAAGACCAAGTCGGTTCAAATCATCCATTTTGGCGACGAGGTTGCGGCAATTTTGAACCGGCTGCCCGACCGGGGGCCGTTGTTTCCAAATTTCGGGCTGCTGGATGAAAAACATCGGGCAAGTTGGTTCCAAATGATTTGCCGCCGGACGGGGATTATAGGTGTATCCCTTCACTCCTACCGTTATGCGTGGGCGGAACGCGCCAAGACCTGCGGCTATCCCGAACGCTTTGCCCAGGAAGCGCTGGGACACAACAGCAAGGCCATTCACCGTGCTTACGCCCGCAAGGCCAAGGTGAAGCTGCCGTCGCTTGAGGCTTACGAGAAGCGGGCGAGTGAAACTGAAATCATTCCCATGCCGTTCCAGCGGGGAGTGGCGGCGGATCAAGCGGCTTTGGCGCTATACGCCTGATGCGCGGGAGGGGTTGGACTGGCCTGGCCGGCCAGTCCGCCTTCGGGCGTTCTTGCGCCGCCAATGGGCACTGATCGCGTCGGTGGCTTTTGCGAACCACTTTCCATCACTGCGCAATGCGGTCAGGGTTGCCGTAAGAAAGAACTTCGGCGTGTTGGCGGGTGGATGACCGAGCGGACAGAGCAAGCCAGCGCCAACCAGGATCGGAATCTGATGGGGCTTGAAACCGAGATACCACGCCGTTTCAGCGGCCTGCAAGCGGGCCGGAAGGAGCGGCGCATTGAGAAATGAGTCCCGTTCGTCGTTTTTCATGGTGTCTGCTCTTAACAAGGGTGGATTGTTGGCTCTGTAATTATCTCTGCCGGTTCAACGGACGCGCCCCGTGACAATTCATGGGAAACAAGTCGAGAATGGACACGCGCAGCACGGTGGCCAGACCTACGACTCCGGTGTCGGGAACCGAGATTTTACGAGTTTCCCAACGCGCGATCATGTCCCGCGTGGCCCGGTAACCGGCTGTCTGGAGTTTTCGGGTCAAATCCACCTGGGTCCATCCGCGCTCACGTCGCAGGAGCCGGATTCGTTCTCCGATGATGTTGGTTCGTCTCATACTCGAATTCCTGTTTTGGGTTTAACGGTTTGGTGGCGGGTCTCGTCCGGTTGCTCATTCACGGCATTGGTTTCAGCGTTTTCAGACGCTTCAAGCTGGCTGGAAGCCTGATTTTTGGTGAGGTCAAGTTTCTCCTCGATGTCCGACTGGCGCTTTGAAAGCTCGTGGTAACGCTGCTCGTGCTCGAAGGGCGCGCCGACCTTGGCTTCCAATTCGGTTGCCCGCTTTTGCGAGTCACGAATGTCGGAGTCCAACCGCGTGGCACGCTCCTCAAATCCCTGCGCCATCAATTCCAGTGAACGGACGGTGCCCAGCGCCGTGTCGGTGATGCGAGTGCTGTAATTGTTTTTGCCGCGCAAAACGAGTTCGGCGGTATTGTTGAAACCGGAACGAATGAACAGGTCAAAACCGGCAAACCGCCCGACACGAACGTCCTCGCCGAAACGGAATTTCAGCTTCTGCGCCTGGCGCACGATCAATTCACCGGCGATGCCGCGATTGTCGAGGGTCTGGCCGTCCAGTTCGATGCGGAATCTGTCACCGGAAGTGTCCTGCCGCACCGTCAAATCCTGCCGCAGATGGGCCAGCCGTTCGGTATAAGTTTCCGATTCCTCCCGCGCATGGCGCAGATTGGCACGGATGCGGTATTGTTCCTCGGCATGGGCAGAGCGCAGCCGGGTGAGCCGCATCAACCCAGCATCCACCTGTGCTTTTTCGATCACGAGCGGATTACCGGAAGCGATGGCCTTGACTTCGGCGTAGGTCAGGGCCGCCGAGTCGAGGTCTTCCACACGCCGAACGGTCATATCGCCGGTCATCACCTGGGCGATGAACTTGGCCTTGGTTTCCAACGTCTGCCACATATAGGCGTCAAATGAGCCTTCGGTGACGTAGCGATAAACCTGCACGCTGGAATTCCGGTTCCCCTGCCGCAGAATGCGTCCTTCGCGCTGTTCCACGTCGGCAGGCCGCCAGGGAGCGTCAAGGTGATGCAAGGCTATCAACCGCTCCTGAACATTCGTGCCTGAACCCATTTTCTGCGTGCTGCCGAAAAGGATGCGAACCTTGCCGGCGCGAACGTCGCGGAACAAAGACAGCTTCCCCGCGTCCGAATCGTAATCCTGAATGAAGGCAATCTCCCCGCCGGGCACGCCGAGACGTTCCAACTTCTGCGCCATGTCGCGGTAAACGGAAAAACCACGATCCCGGGGAGTGGAAAGGTCGCAAAAGACAAGCTGGCTCAGGCGATCATCTTTCGATGACTCCCAAATTCGATGAATGTTTTCGACGGCAATGTTGACCTTGCTTTGGGGATTGTCCGGCACGGACGGCAACATCAACCGAAGGTCGAGTGCGGCCTTCCGTCCCTCGGTCGTGATTTTGAGCATGTTATCTTCATGGGGATGGACTTGTCGCATTCGGATGCGGTCTGCGCGCTCAACCAGTTGCTGCACAAACTTTTTGAGTTCTGGTGTGGCGGGCGCACTGCGAATGGCCGGCTTTTCACCCTCCAGTTTCGGGCGCGGCAAATTGAGCATCTGGGCGGTCTGCACGTCCGCCGTTTGCCGGAACAACTGCATCAACTCCGGGACATTGATGAAACGGGCGAAGCGCGTGTTGAGCCGGTAGCCCGCGCCATCGGGCGCAAGTTCCATTGCGGTCACCGGCTCTCCGAAGGTGGCCGCCCACGAATCGAAATGATTCAGGTTGTGTTTCTTCAAATCGTCCGGCTGAAGATACCGCTGCATGGTGAACATCTCGGCCATGCTGTTGGCGATGGGCGTGCCGGTGGCAAAAACAACACCACCACCGCCATTGATGGACTGGATATGACGCACCTTGAGGAACATATCGAATGCCCGTTCGCTGGCAGTCTGCGGCAGACCGGCGATGCGCGTCATTTTCGAGACGTAGAACAGGTTTTTGAAATAATGCGCCTCGTCCACAAAAAGACGGTCCACACCAAGTTCCTCAAAAGTCAGCGTGTTGTCTTTTTTGTGGTCGGCAGCCAGTGCCTGCAACCGCGCTTCGAGCCGTTTCTTCGCCTTCTCAAGGTCTTTGACTAAACGGCGATTGGAACTGTCGGCATGTTCGCGCATCGCTTCTTCCAGTTCATCCAATTGCTCCTTGAAAAACCGAAGCTGGGTTTCCTGGGACAGCGGAATGCGCTCAAAGCCAGAATGCGTGACGATCACCGCGTCCCAATTTCCCGTGGCGATGCGGCTGAAAAGTTTCCGGCGGTTTTTGGTTTCAAAGTCTTCCTTGCCGGCGACCAGGATGTTCGCGCCCGGATACAGGATGAGCAACTCGGTCGAGAACTGGCCGAGCATGTGATTGGGCACGGCGAACATGGGTTTGCGAGCCAGCCCCAGCCGTTTCAACTCCATCGTGGCGGCGACCATCGTGTAGGTCTTGCCCGCGCCGACGACATGGCCAAGCAAGGTGTTGTTCGTCTGCAAAATGCGCCACACACCCGATTTTTGATGCAAATGCAGTTGAACGGCCGAGCTTGCCCCCGGCAACGTCAGGTGCTCGCCGTTAAACGTGCGGAGACGCGAATGATTGAACGTGTCGTTGTAGAGGCGGCAAAGCCGCTCCCTTCTTGAATCATCCGACCAGATCCATTCCTTGAATCGTTCCTTGATGCGTTCCTGTTTCTCCCTGGCGGCTTCGGTTGCCTGCGCGTTGACGACGGGTTTCCGGTCCTTGGTGTAATCATAAACAGTCGGGGTCTTGAGATTCAGAGTTTCCTCAATGAGTTCGAGGCCGGAGTAACGGTTCGTGCCCCAATCCGTGGTGTTGGGGGTCGCCCCTTTTGCCTCCCAATCGCCGGTGACATGCCATGAACCGAGCAGGTGGATGTGATTGACCTCGACACCGGATGAAATGCCGAGCAGTTCGTGGGTGAACTGCTTCACGTCCTCCGGTGGCAACCAGGATGCACCCAGGCGCACGTCAATCTCGGTGGCGGACAAATCCTCCGGCTGGACGGATTTCAACGCCTCGACGTTTTCATGGAAACGCGGGTCGGTGACGCTGGCGGCATCGGCGGCAACCAGCTTTTCGCGGACATTCCCCGAAAGATATTGGTCGTCGGTTTCCCATTGTTCGGTCTGCGGGTTAAAAAAAATCAGCCCCTTCAAATCAGGCAAAAAGTCCTCGGCCGGACGGGCCAACAGGCTGCTCATGTGTTCCAAATCCACGCAACCTTTTTCATTCAGCGAAACCAGCAATGCCTCTTTCGGTGATGCAACCGACTCAATAGGTTGTTTGTGATGGATGGTGCGTTCGTGGAAAATTGAGGCTTTGACCGCCAGATTCATTTCCTCGTCGTAATGCTCCAAAGACAGGAGCAACGGGAAATCGGGATCGCCGTCGAAGGCGTTTTGATTGACGCGGGCGTTGACGGGACCGAAACGGGAAACAAAGCGGTCATAGGCCAGATTCAACTGCTCCCTGGCTTCGATAACCTGGCTCTCGCTGCTGCCGTCGAGCTGCGAGCGGAGACAGACCCGGACGGCGTCACGCACTTCAATCAACCGCCGAATCCGTGAGCGCGTTTCGGCGGGCAGGTCGTCCAGCGGCCGCAGCGTGTCCTCCTCACGGATGCAAACCCGGCCGTCTTCGTGAACGCAGAAGGCATTGGGCTTGATGAAATCAGGCGCAGGAATGCCGGCGTCGAAGGATTGCCCGACAATTTCCTGAGCTTGCGACTCATAGATGTTTTGGGGAAGTCGCTCAACCGTTTCGGCCAGAGCCTTGCCCAAATCGCGTCCATCCGGTTCCAGCGTCGGTTCATTATCCCGATACATCCGGCCCGACAACCGCATTTTGCCCAGCATCATTTCGGGATGGGCGACAAAGTATTCGTTGAGCGAAAAAGCTTCGTTGCGGTCGTTGGTATAATTCGTCACCGCTTTCCATGCCGGGCCGTCAGGCAACTCACCGGGCCGGAGTTTACAGAGCATCACGATGTCGGTGGTGACTTCTGTGCCGGCGTTTTTCTTGAAGGCATCGTTGGGCAGCCGGATCGCACCGAGCAACTCCGTCCGGGCACCCAGCAACTCACGCAAGGTCGAATCGAATTTATCCAGCGTGCTATGCGTGGTGATGAACATTACCAATCCACCGGGCCGCACCTTCTCCAAATTGGCGGCGAAGAAATAATCGTGAATGGAAAATTTGTATTTGTTCCAGCGCGGGTCGTGGACGGTGTAATCGCCGAAGGGCACATTGGAAATGGCCAGATCGAAGGAATTGTCCGCAAGTTTCGCCTTTTCAAATGGTTGCTCGCGAATATCGGAGTCGGGATAAAGCGCCCTGGCGATGCGGGCGGTCAGCGGATCAATTTCGATACCGGTGATGGTTGAACGGCGAAGCATTTCTTCCGGCATGAGGCCGATGAAATGGCCGATGCCACAGGCCGGTTCCAGAATCCTGCCACCTTGAAATCCGAATCGTTCCGCCGCCTGATACATGGCGCGGATGACAACGGGAGCCGTGTAATGGGCGTTGAGTGTGGTCGCGCGGGCCTGCTCGTATTCTTTGTTCGTAAGCTCTCGCTGCAATGCCTCCTGTTCCTTTGCCCAGGCGGAATTGGCGTCGTCAAACACCTGGGGCATGGCGCCCCAACCGGCGTATTTGACCAACGCGGCCTTCTCGTCCGGGGTGGGTGGTCGCGCCTCGGCTTCCAGCACGCGAAGAATCTGTATGGCCCTGAAATTTTGCTGGAACTTCTGTTTGGGACCGCCTGCTCCAAAACGGTTGTCGTCGGTGATGCGATGGTTGTTGAGGTTGCTGTGAGAATGACCGGTGGTTAAGCCTCCGGTGGCAGGAGGATGTATTTCTCGCGCACCAGCTCCCAAGCCTGGCGCTGGGCTTGCTCCGCCGTCTTGCCCTGCTTCATCAGTTCGAGCCGCAACGTGGCCATTTCGTCCTTCGTTTTTTCCTCCGCCTCCTGAAGCATCTGGTGCAGCAGTCCGTTCCGTTTCAGCTCCTGCACCAGCTTCGGGCAATGTTCGCGCCAGTGTTTTTCGGCCATCGTTCCGTATTGAGTCAGGGTGTTCATGTGAATTGGGAGCAAACAGCTCCAGTTGATCATCCGCCGTTGTTCGTTTAAGCGCCATCGAAATCTTGTCCGTGCCGGCTCCAGGGAGCAAGCAAGGGCCGGTTTAACAGGTTTATGGTTTACGCTGGCGGTGTCGTTTCAGGGGCCGGACGTTCTCACGCTCGGCGAATTTTTCATCGAGTTCCTGAACCGCCTTGGGAAAAAGCAGGATGATGCGCACGCCAAACGCTCTTTGAAGGCCAACGACTTGTTCGTCCGTGACTTTGGTGCGGCCCGACTCGATGTTGGCCAGCATGTCGCGACTAACATCCACCCCCTGGCATTGCACGCGCGCCGCCAGAATTTCCTGTGTCCACTTCCGCTCAAAGCGCAGTTTGGCCACCACCAAACCAATCACATTCTGCCGGCGCATGATGCCCCTCTCCCTTTAATCTCCGCCCGGGCAGGTTTCCGCCGCAAAATCTTGGCTTGGAATTGATGTCATTCCGTTCCGATTTTTGGGCTTTGCTTCCGGCGACGAGAAAGAGGCGAGGGAGGCCAGGGCCGTTCAAACGAAGGTTGGTTTGCTCCTGAACCGAAATGTCCAGAAACTTGCCAATGCACACAACATACTGGACGAGCGGTTGCATAGAGAACCCACGAGGCTTCCAATGATTCATAGTAAGCAAATATAATGCCCATGAAATAAAGGCTCTTGATCGCATCGTTATCGTGAACTGATTGGTTCGCCGTGGCCGGTCTGGACTCCGTTGCCAGAGTCAGACCGGCACAGGGGGCGGATCAAACACCGACGGCTTCTCCTTTCGTTTGTTGTTGTCCCTGCGAGCGGGAGACGGCGCGTTGCGTCTGCCGGGCGATCTGGGTCATGACCTCTTCGCGCTGGTCTTGGGGCACGTTCTTGACCAGCGTCTCGTAAGCTTGTTTCAGTTCCGGGCTTGCGTTGATGCGTTTCATCGTGCCCTCGCGCATCCGCTGCTGGCGGTCGAGCTGGCGGACTTCGTTCAGGACGACGGTTCGTTCCAGCCGGTCACGGGGCATGGCCTGGATGAAGTTCCAATACTTGGGATTTTCCTTGATGTAGGAGTCGATTTTGGCGTCCACCTCCGGATTGCTCCGAAAGTTGGGCGCGTCGGCGACGGGAGAGCCGCCATTGGACGGCGCATTGGGGGGTGTTTTTACTTTGCTCATAATGAGTTTGGTTTTTGGTTTCGAGTTGCCGGCGGAAAGGGTCAGATTCACGGCCCCTTCAATGCGCCGGCAAAGTGTCAGGGATTCAGCGAATCGGGCGGTTCATTGGTTGCGGGTGAAGCCGGCAGGACCAACGATTGTCCTTGATTGGCTTCGAGCGCGTCGAGCCGCTGCTTCATCTCGCTCAACGTTGCGCGCATGGCCGCCGTTGCCTGCAAATTTGTTTTGGTGTCCAGCAAGGTGATTTGAACCCGCGCCAGCGCCACCGACAAAAGCCGCGCCTGGGCCATGATTTGGGCCGTGGCAATTCTTTGGGAATTGACCTCGGCCAGGATGGCATCGTTGACCGGCACGGGCGAAAACGCCGAATCATGTGCGGACGGCAGCGCGACGACGCTGCCGTCAACGGGACCGGGATGAAAATTCCAGCGGGTGTTTTCCTCGACGCGATAGACGACATGCTGCTCGTGCAGGATCAGGTCGTAATTCGGGTCGGTGTAGCGCCCGACATGATAGGCGCGGACAGCTTCGGGATAGCGAACGTCCGAATTGTCCATTGCTGGCGGTGCCGGTTGTGGCAGCGGTCGCAGCGTGAGCTTGGGGGCGGTCGAGCAAGCGGTCAGAAACAACAAGGGAATAAGATAGAGCGTTTTCATGGTTTCGTTTTGGTTGAAACTTGTTCGTCCTTTTCTTCAACGATGCCCGTGCCGCCGAACGTGGCATCGGCACGGTCAATGGTCTGGAGCACGTAGAGATAAAACTGTTTGCCGCTGGGCACGCGGACATAAAATCCATCCTTTTGAATCGATTCCAGGATGCGCTGGGCATAGGTCTGGAGCACCTGTTGCGCACCCGCAAACGGAGCGTTGTTCAATGACGGACTGTTGATCGGCCCAAAAAGTGTTTCCTGCTTTTCGGTCAAGGCGTTGGCCGCGCCGGAAAGAAACGTGGCGGCAAAAAGTTTAATGTCGGCCAGATTGTCGGACTTGATGACTTCACCGCGTAACCCGGCGCTACCGTCAGTGATTGCCCACCCCGTTTGATTGGTGCTGTTTTCAAATTCACGGTCCAACGCGATGGCCTTGAGTTGCATCTCCTCGCCGTTTTGCCAGACAAACGTCCAACTGCTGCTGCTGGCGATCCGCTCGCGCTGGTGGTCGGTCTGCGCCGTGCCGTGAACCTCTGTACCCGCTGGAATAACCAGTTTACCGCCGAAATAAACGTCCTCGGTGACCAAGCCGATGATGGGTGTGCGGATGGAAGCGGAATCCACCGTGACGACAGTTTCACAGGGAATAAGACGGCCGAACGGTGCATAGATGGGACTCAACTTTTTGGGTTGGGGAACGCCCGCTGTGCTGTCGGCAAACAAACTGATGGGAGAGAGTTGTTGCAACTGGCTGGGAGGAACAACCGGCAACGGTTGCGGTGATGCGTTCGTGAATCCGGACAGACCCGATGGTGATGACGGTGCTGGTTGTGGCTTGGGTGACGGCGGATGAAAAGCCTGCATGGGCCGCACGACGGATTGCACCACCTGGGGTTTGCCGCCAACGCTGTTGGTGGCCAGTGGCGTGACCGGAATGGTGTCTTCAGGCGCTGTGTGACGTTTGCGCATGACGCTGAAAAGGATCAACGCCACGGCAAACACGGCAGCGAACGTAATCAACTTGCCGCTTCCGGTTTTGAAGAAATTGAGAAAATCGCGCGGTTTCATGGCTGGCCTCTGGGTGGACGAATTGGATGCACGCTCGGAGCATTGGTAACGATGGTATCGGGTGGTGGCGGCGACAGCCGGTTTACCAGCACGGTGAAAGCGTTTTTCAGAGACAGTTCATTGCGCCCGCCATCCGGCGTGCCGGTCACGGAGAAATAGACGATGCTTTGGCCCTTGGGTGGCACGGTGCCGTCGGCGTCACTGAGGGATTGGGGATAAAGCCGGTTCCCGGCGCGAAGGGCAAAACTGTCGGGCTGATAAATCAAAGGCGCGTCGGCCTTGTTGGTGATGGCGGCGCGAAAGACCAAAGTGTCCTCGGCGTTGAACCGGAACGCCTGTTCAATCTGGATTTCGTAGTCGTCAAAATCACTGATTAACGGTTTGCCGTCGTAAGTGGTGAAACCCACGTCGGCGACGCTTTTAGGTTGCTGCGCTCTGAGCAGTGGAAATGCCTTCGCCTTGTCGAGCAAAGCCAGGAGCCGGGTCGGACTGACTTCGGGCGCGCGACCAACGCCTTCCTCCAGCGGCGTTGGCGGCGCTTCCAGGTTGAGCGCCAGCACTGGCGCATCACTCTCGAACAAGGCAAAGACGTAGGTGCGATTGTTCCATCCATCTCCCCAAGCATCAGCTCGATTTCATAATAAGTATCGAGCGCGGCATCGTAAGCGAGGATGTCGAGCCGGCCGCCTGACTTTGTGGAGTGCTGAATCTCAATTGCTTTGATAGCAATGTTGCCTAGGCCCAAGCGAGTTGGTTTAGTGACTAGCCAGTCGCGTATCCCGGCCTCGTTCATTCCGAGTGCCTTGAGTGTGGTGTTTTGGTGGTCGTGAAGTGGCATGGTATTCCTATTCCATTAGTGATCGGCGGGGATCTCTGACTGCCATACCCAGGAACGCATCAAGCGCAACAGCTTTAACGAACTTCGCGACCCTTGGTCGTTTGACCCGGTCGAAAAACTCGACCAGCGGAAACTGGCGTTTCCCTGCTCCAAACTGGAGGAAACACCAGAACATGAGGCCGCTTATATTTCCGCCCTCGGCGGCTTCGGCCTGTTTCTCCGCTCGGCGAACACGTTCCCCGGCCAGCCCAAGCCCGACGTGCCCACCACCAAAGACCTCATTTGCGCTCTGTTCGAGGGACTCCGGCAGGCGAACATCGTCCGCGAATGTGTAAAGAAAGGCGAACGCGCCCCTGTGCCTGGTTATCGTATCAACTCTGGTTCCCTCATCTGGCGCGCGGGTGATGGCACCAAGGCTTACCACGACCGCATTCGCATGCCCACGGCTTCCGCCACCGGCAGCACGCCCAATAAATTCTTTGTTGAACTGTTCCGCTCGCGCATCCAGCAATTGCGGGGTGTTTCCTCACGCGAGCACACCGCGCAGGTGCCCAGCCAGCTTCGGATGCAGCGCGAGAACGACTTTCGCTCCGCCAAGCTGCCCATCCTCTTCTGTTCGCCGACGATGGAACTGGGCATCGATATCAAGGATTTAAATGCGGTCAATCTGCGCAACGTCCCGCCTACGCCGGCCAACTACGCACAGCGCAGCGGTCGCGCCGGACGCAGCGGGCAGCCCGCTTTGGTGTTCACCTACTGCTCGTTCGGCAGCCCCCACGACCAATACTTCTTCAAGCATCCTGAGCTGATGGTTTCCGGCCAGGTGCAGACACCGCGACTCGATGTGGCGAACGAAGACCTCATCCGTTCACACATCCACGCCGTCTGGTTGCGCGAAGCCGATCTTGATCTCGGCAATACGCCCGGCGACCTCATTGTTCTCGGCGGCGACCCACCCTCGTTGGAGTTGCTCCCGGATGTGAAGGACAAAATCCGCAGCCACGCCGCCGCCCAGCAGGCGCGCGTCCGCGCCAAGGACCTGCTTGACGCGCTCAGCCCGTATCTGGCCAGCGCACCGTGGTATTCCGAAGGCTGGCTCGACGAAGTAATCCGCGGCATCCCGCACGCTTTCGAGGCCGCGCTGGAACGCTGGCGTTTTCTCTACCGCACGGCGCGTAATCAGGCTGACGAGCAGCATCGCATCATTCTTGATCATTCACGTCCGCAGGATCACGAAAACGCGAAACGTCTGCGACAGGAGGCGGAAGCCCAGCTCAAGCTACTCACCGACAAGCAGAGCGTCGTTCAGTCTGACTTTTACAGCTACCGCTATTTTGCCAGCGAAGGCTTCCTTCCAGGCTACAACTTCCCCCGCCTTCCGCTTTCCGCCTTCATTCCCGGCCGGCGCACCGCCCAGGAGGCTGAGGAGTTCATCTCCCGACCGCGCTTCCTCGCCATCTCTGAATTTGGCCCCGGCGCGCTCATCTACCACGAGGGTGCTCGCTATCAAGTCACGCGCGTGATGATGCCGATTCCAGAAGGTGCCACCGGCGACCTGCCAACTTCAAAGCTCATAGTGTGCAGCGCCTGTGGCTACCCGGTTTCTCACGGCTGGAATCAGGTGCCCATCCATTTGGTCGGTTCCCATGCGGACCTCGACCACCGCACGCCCGGAGCCATTGGCGCGGCCAAGGCCAGCCCGCACTCGCTCGTTCAATCGGCGCTTAATGCCAGCGACGCTCACCTTTGGGGCATCGTGTCCAACGGCCTCAACCTACGTCTGCTCCGCGACAATGTCGCTCTTACCCGTCTGGCTTTCGTCGAGTTCGACCTTCAGGCCATGTTCGATGGCGACCTCTATTCCGAGTTCTTCGTCCTGTGGCTCGTTTGCCACCAGTCCCGTTTCGAGGGCGAGAAGCCCACGCAATTCTGGCTCGAACGCTGGAAAAAGGCCGCCGAAGACAAAACGTTGCGTGCACTCGACGATCTTTACCCTGGAGTCAAAAAGGCCATCGCCGTTTTGGGGGCGGGACTCGTCTCGAATCGCGCCAACGGAGTCCTGCTCGAAAAACTGCGCACCGGTCGGCTGTCCACCCAGGAATTTTACAAGCAGGTTCTGCGGGTCATCTATCGTCTGCTGTTTCTGCTGGTCGCCGAGGATCGTGAACTTTTGCATCTGGTGGACGACACCGAAGCTGGCATCAAGGCCCGTCGCCGCTACCGTGATTTCTACTCCATTGCCCGGCTCCGCGCGCTCACCCTCTACCGGGCGGGCACGCCGCATCCTGACCTCTGGCAGGTCTTTCAGCTCGTCACCGCCAAACTCGGCAGCGACACCGGTTGCCCGGAACTCGCGCTTCCGCCCTTGGGCAGTTTCCTGTGGACGGCCGCCCAGTCCACGCCCGACCTGCTCGACAGCCTCATCTCCAATCGTCACTTCCTCGAAGCGGTCCACGCGCTCGCGTTCGTTCAGGACAACAATGTCCGCCGGGCGGTGGACTACAAGAATCTCGGCTCGGAGGAACTCGGCAGTGTCTATCAGGGATTGTTGGAAATGCATCCGCGCATCAACGCCGACGCCGGCAGCTTCGAACTCGACATCGCCGCCGGCAACGAGCGCAAAACCAGCGGCAGCTATTACACGCCCGATTCCCTCGTTCAATGCCTGCTCGACTCCACGCTTGAACCCGTCATCGCCGAGCGATTGGCGAAGGCGAAAACGCCGAAGGAAAAAGAAACCGCGCTGTTGAGCCTCAAAGTTTGCGACATGGCCGCTGGCTCTGGTCACTTCATCATTCGTGCCGGACACCGCATCGCTCGGCATCTCGCCCGCGTGCGCAGTGGCGAGGAAGAACCCAGCCCGGCGGTTTACCGCACTGCCTTGCGCGACGTCATCGGCCACTGCCTTTATGGCGTGGACATCAACCCCATGGCGGTCGAACTGTGCAAAGTCACCCTCTGGCTCGAAGCCCTCGAACCCGGCAAACCCCTCTCTTTCCTCGACCACCACATCTGCTGCGGCAACAGCCTCCTCGGCACGACGCCGGAACTCATTTCCACGGGTCTTCCCGACGACACGTTTGAAGCCATTGAAGGCGACGACAAAGCGGCCTGTGCCAGCCTCAAGAAACTGAACCGCGCACAACGCGAGGGACTGCGCCACCTGTTCATTGCCGAGGACACTGCGATTCGCGAACGCATGCACCAGGCGGCGGCAGCGATAGACGAAATCAGCGATAGCCGACCCGAGGACATCCACCGCAAGGAAGCCGCCTTCCGCAATGCCCAGCAGAACTACGATTTCCAGAAAGCTTGGGACTTGGCCAACCTATGGTGCGCCGCCTTCGTCATCAAAAAACATTTCCCCGGTGGGGCGAGCGTCCCCGCGAGCCTTGAAGCCTCAACTCCCAACCAGCAACCTTCAACTGTTCAAACCGGCTTGTTCGGCGGCTCGGAAGAAACTCCGAAAGCGAAAGCCAAGAATACCAAAGTTCCGGGTCGCGCGGGTTCAGAAATTCCCATCGGTATCACGACCCAGCACCTACGCGACTTTGTGGAAGGTGGTGAACTGCCCGACAGCTTGCGTGCCGAAGCCAAACGACTGTCATGCCTGTCAATCATGAGGCCGACAGCATTGACCAGCTTCAGCGAATCTCCGCTAAACTAAAAAATGTCTGTTCCTACGTCGTGCTGCGCAATCAGGTTCACAACGACAGTTTCACCCTCTACGAGCAGTCCGCCGTCGGCCAGCGGTTGCGGAAGGAATTCGGGGCGAAGGAAATAACCATGACGCGGTTGCAGCCCTGGCTGGTCGAGGAATTGAGCCTCCAAAACCTGACCGTCACTGCTGCCGCCAACGACGGCCACTTTTATCTGCTGGATCGCCAGCGCCTGCAAACCTGGCAGCACAAACTTTACGCTGAAATCGAATCTGCCGCGGAATTCTTATTGCCGCCAAAATCATGAGCGCGAAAGAATCCCAATGCCAGGTGTGGCAGCACGCTTTGGAACATGCGCGCGGTGAAGGTTTTTCCATTGCTGAACTCAAGGATCTGACGCGCCAGCGTCCTTACATCCGCAATGCTGAACACCCAAGTGAAGTGACGTTGCGCGATGTGCTGTTACGTGAGACAGAAATTGTCCGGAACGTCAAGGACGGTGCCGGCAATTGCCGTCCATTGGTGGACATTCCCTCCACGGTAAATCCAAAATTGGATGACGAACAGCGCCATGCTTTGGACACATTGCTTGGTTCAACCAATGCGGTGTCGCTTTTCCGGGGCGGCGCGGGCACAGGTAAAAGTTTTGTCCTGCGTGAGTTGGTCGAGCAGGTCAGGCAAAAGGGCAGGGCCGTGGCTGTCCTCGCGCCTCAGCGGCAGCAAGTCGTGGACATGGAAAGGGCAGGTTTCCCGGCACCGACGACGGTGGCGAATTTTCTGCTCAGGGGTGAACTGGCCGATGGCACGGTCATTGTCGTGGACGAAGCCGGTCAAATCGGTGGCCGGCAAATGCACCAATTGTTGCAATTGGTGCGTGAGCGGAATGCGCGGATGATTCTTTCCGGCGATACCCGGCAACATGGTGCGGTCGAGGCTTCGGATGCGCTGCTGGCCATTGAGCGATATTCCGGCATCAAGCCGATCGAATTACACACCATCCGGCGGCAGGACCCGGCGCTGGCTCGCAATGCGAATGAGCGCACGCGCATCACGCAATATCGCAAGGCCGTCGAAGCGGCTGCGGCCGGCAGGCTGGCCGAATCATTCAAGCGGCTCGAAAAGATGGGCGCGGTGGTTTCCTGCGGTTTGGGCGAGCAGGCTGGCAAGTTGGCCGACGAATACCTCCGGCTGGCGAAGCAAAACGTTTCCGCCGTCGTCGTGTCGCAGACCTGGGCTGAAGTTCATCGGGTCAATTCGCAAGTGCGCGACGCGCTTAAAGGAAAAGGATTGCTCGGCGCAAAAGACGTAGCGGTTCAGGCGTTGGACAAACTGGATTTGACCAATGCACAAAAACGTGATGAGCGGTTTTATCCGAAGGATGCGGTGATTGTGTTCAACCAAAAGGTGCGCCAGGCTGAGCCGGGTACAAAAGGGAAGTTGATGGGCATCGTCAAGGCCGGGGTTCTGGCCGAAGTTGATGGCAAATGCGTCACCGTTTCAAATAAGTTACTCGATAAAATCACTGTCTGCTTGCCGCGTGAAATCTCAATCGCAGAAAATGACCGTCTGCACCTGAAAGCCAACCGGAGATTGGCCAACGGTGCGCGTGTTACCAACGGGGAACTGGTCACAGTGAAGACAGTTCGCGCCGATGGCGGAATTGAGCTTACGGACGGTCGTGTCCTGGATAAAAGTTTCCGCGAGTTTCTCCCTGGCTACGCCGTCACATCCTACGGCTCACAGGGCAAGACGGTGGATTATGTTCTCTTTTCCGATTCCACCATCAAGGCTGCGACCAATGCCCAGCAATGGTATGTGACGATTTCACGCGGTCGGCGCGGCATCCGTATTTTCACGCCGGACAAGGAGCAACTGCGGGAAAACCTGACCCGCTCCGGCCACAGGCTGCTGGCATTGGAGTTTGCGGGGGGACTCCGCCCGCGCAATGGCAATCGGCTTTGGGACCGGCTGCATGGCTATCTCCTTCGTTTCGGCCTGCGGGCCGCCGACACCTTTTGCCAGTTAAAACAATCCCATCGTCACCAACAAAACTTGCAGAAACATGAGCACCAAGTCACCCGAATGTTACACCACTGAACCGCAGGCTCGCTGCCTGCGCGTTGAGGTTTCGCCGGGGCGTTCGCTCTTGCTGCCGCTCGATCAATTCACGTTTGCCGAATTCATTAGCGCCGACAAGGAACAGCAACTGCGCCTAGTTTTCGCAACCCATGAGGTCGTGATTCGCGGTTTTACGCTACGGCGAATCGAAGCGGCCATGCACCGGATGGAATTGGCGTCCATCGTGACGCTGCCAGCCAAATATCAACCACTAATTGCTGATGGCCAGCCCAAGATTCGGGAAATTGTGGTGACAGAGGCCAAGGCTGTCGGCCTTCAATCAGAGGCATCTCTTAATTAAAAGCGGCGTGTTGGAAGTCAACCCTCCGTCGGTCCTGGTGAATTGCTCTTTGGCGGTATTTCGTTTGCAGTCTTCACCATTTCATCGAGGAGTTTCCTGAATTCTTCCAGACCGGTTGATGGAATAATAATGGTGTCGTGTCGACCACCGGCGTCTTCACTGATGCGTAAGAATCGACCACGCGGATTTTCTTTGAGCGTGAAGACAAATGCCTTGCGCTCAATTTGAATTTCTTCGCTTTTCAGCGTGTCCTCTTGAACCGGTGGTTTAGGCTGGCCATAAGGGGACTGACCGTAAGGCCGGCGAGCGAAAGGTGATGGCCGTTCGTTTGAAATCATAAAATTCGCGCATTTTTCCGATACGCACATCAGCATGACAAATCTCGGTCATATTTTCAATCCCCCAAAATTATTGTTCAAATATGCGCAGGTGGAAAAACTTGGCGACCCTTTGCCTCTGGTTGCTTCGGCCTGCGGTTCGGCGAACGGAAAAGTGAAGCGCAGGCGCAGAGACGGCAGGAACGGAGCCGGAGCGAAACGACCGTCGCCGTGCCGCAGGCGGAAGCACGCCAAACATTTGGTATTGTGCGGATGCTGCTCGTGACGAGCGCGCTTTTTGCGGAACGAAACGGGCATGGTCGTGACGGGAACAGGGCCGACCATCAGCCGGTGAAGTGAAGCATAAAAGCGCGTTGGTCACGGCGGAACAAGTGTGTCCACGAATGCATGGTTGCCAGCAAAAACGGGTCATGGTTTTATGGTTTTCGACTGCCAGCAAAACTGCCAGCAAAACTGCCAGCAAAGGTGTAGTGAAAGAGTAATGCGGGAGTTGTTTTAGAGTTTTGAAGGGGTAGTTAAAAGCTTGACGAAAGCGTCAAAACCTGCGATTTATCAGGGGTTGCAGCGTAAGTTCTGCAACTTGCGTTCTGGCGGGGACATCGGAAGTTTGGTCAATTCCGCCCCCAGCCACCACTCTCTGACAATTGGATGTCAAAGAGTTACGAAAGTGGGATGCAAAAGTGCCAGCAGAAATGCCAGCAGGATTTAACCCTGGCGGATTCTCTGTAACTCCCACCTGCTCCCTACCGGAGTCGAGATCAAATGTCGTAACCTCATCGCTGTGAAAGAGAAAAACAGCTATGAGACAGCAATTCCGACTCTACCGCCGCAAGAAAAGCGGACGGTATTACCTTCACAATGATCTGACGGGCAAACAGGAGAGTTTGCATACCAGCGACCGCGCGACCGCAACGCGGCTTATGCACGCTAAAAACGAGGCCAGGCAACAACCCGCCCTCAACCTGCAAATCGCCAAGGCCTATCTGGCGGCCACGGATGAAAGCTTTGTCAATCGCACCTGGCGCGAGGTCATGGACGAATTTGTCAAAATCAAGACCGGCAGCAATCGGACCCGCTCGGAACGCGCGGTCATGGACAAAGCCTTCGATTCGATTCGTGACCGGCAATTGATCGAGACACGCTCGGAGCATTTTCTGCGGGTGCTTGAACATGGTAAAATATCAACCAACAATTATCTCCGGCGGTTTCACAATTTCGCCGTGGACATGGGTTGGCTGCCCTGGCCGGTGATGCCAAAACGACAGTGGCCGGCCATCCACTACAAGGAAAAACGGGCGGTGACGCGGGAAGAACACGAATTGATTCTCAGCCGTGAACGCAACTCGGAAATGCACGCCTTCCTCTGGTGCTGCTGGCACATTGGCGGCTCGCAAAGCGATGTCGCCCATCTGAAGGCGGAAGATATTGATTGGCGGACCCAAGTGGTGAGTTTTTTCCGCGCCAAGACCGGAACGGCCCAAATTATTCATTTTGGCAACGCTTTAGCCGAAGTGCTGCGGGATTTGCCCGGACAAGGGTTGTTATTTCCACGACTTGCAGGAATGGATGAAAAACACCGTGCCGCACTTTTTCAACGGGCTTGCCGCCGCGTAGGCATCACTGGCGTCTCACTTCATTCCTACCGCTACGCTTGGGCGGAGCGGGCAAAAACGGCGGGTTATCCTGAACGGTTTGCGCAAATGGCTTTAGGACACAACAGTAAGGCCATCCACCGTGCTTATGCAAAGAAAGCGCAGGTGATTTTGCCGCCGTTGGAGGAATACGAACAAAAAATTGTGCCGTTGACGAATTTAACTCAGCGTGAACCTGTCCGCATGGAACAACCGGTAATGACGAGTGCCCAATTGAAGGGGGTGATATGAACTTGAATCCTGACTATGGGGACGGGCGAGCGGCAGCGCGGAGCTTCGAGCCTCCAGCTCGCCGCGCCGCCGGTCGCAACCGCGTAACGGACTCGCCCGTTTCATTCTGTCGGTGCCGCAATTTGACCTGCCTGCCGCGCCCGCTTGCGTGCGTTTTGGATGCGCCAGTGCCGGTGGATGGCCGCCGCCACTTTATCGAGCCAGGTCTCGTCGGCAATGTTGCGCGCGAGCGTTTCACGGGAAAATTTCTTAACGCAATATCGCTGCGGATGGCCGAGCGGCTTGAGCAATCCCGCCCGCACCAGCAGCGGAATGTTATGTGTACCGATGCCCAACGCCTCGGCCACTTTTTCCTTGGTCATGAATGCGCGAAATTTTTCCAGCGTCTCTATTTTTAATGGCGAATCAGGATTCATAGGTTCTCCTTGGTTATGGTGATGGTGACGGCGGCAATATGGGTGTTGAAGGTGGCGGCATAACGCCGGTCCGCTGACTTCATAAATTTCAATTCATACTTTTGCAGGTCGCGCTCAACGGACTTGAGTCCGCTGCCGAGCACGACGACTTCAGCCAGGGCAAAACGGATCAACATCTTTTCCGGCGGCGCGTCCGGCTCCTTTTCCAAGGCCGGATTGGAAATTCTCTCGGCAAACAAAAACTGCGCGTAATACTAACTTGCAATCAATA
>PLAY01000119.1 GCA_003134375.1 Limisphaerales bacterium
GAATCCCACCCCTTCCGCCATTGTCATAGTTAATCCTCAAACGGATTAAGCACGGGCACTTCCGGGAAATCCTGCGTGTTGCGCGTGACCACGGTTAATCCCCGGCTCAAGGCAATGGCGGCGATCTGTGTGTCCGGGTAGCTGCGAGGTTTTTGTTTCAAGGCGGGACGCGAAACATATTCGCCCCATACTTTGGCCGCTTCCGCGTCAAACGGAACCACGGTCTCCCCAAACTCGCGGATAAAATGATCCACCTCCGCCAGCAAACGGACGCGCTGTTCCTTGGGCGCGTTATGCGCTCCCTGGTATCGTTCGGCTACAGCCACACTGGGGATGCCGCTCGCCTCTTCGTGCGCCAAAAGCCAGTTCAACACGCGGGCGTTGGGCCGCGGCTTGGCGACTTCGGTAATGACGTTGGTGTCGAGAAGGAATCTCAAGCGTCCTCCACAAGCCGGTGGTCGCGCGGAGCGGCTGGCACGCGGCCCAGACGACGTAGCGCCTGGATGAAGCCGCCTTTTGCGGATCGTGTCAATTTGACCACACGCATGGAATCACCATCGGCGCGCCAATCCAATACAGCGCCGGAGTCGAGTTCAAATTTCCGGCGCAATTCCTTTGGCACGACCGTCTGACCTTTGGTTGTGATGGTGCTCGTCATGGTAAGAATTTCCAACTTGGGATTCTGTTTTTCAAGTAAAAAATGAAACAATTCGATTACTGCAAGGACATTCCACTTGCAAAAAATAGGGTCAGCAGCCGTTTGCTGCCCCCTTCCGGCAGTTCGATTTAAGCATTGTATTCCCAAAGCGAAATTCGACAAAGTCGGAAGCGCGCGATAAAATCCAGCTGTGGCGAAAATGGAAGCACACCTGACAACCAAATCCGATTCGCCGAAAAATTCCGGCGCGGCGGAATTTTGGGTTGGCGGCATGAACTGCAACAATTGTGCCCGGCATGTCACCGAGGCGATCCAGGGCGTGCCCGGCGTGCGCAGCGCAACGGTGCTGCTGGATGCCGGACGCGCATCGGTGCGCTGGAATTCCGGCGCCGAGCAAAACGTTTCCGCTGTCATCGAGGCCGTTCAGAAAGCCGGTTACACGGCGAAGGAAATCCAGGCCGACACTTCCGCCGGTTGCGAAACCAGACACGCGGACTGGCAAATCAATCTTTGGCTCGGCATCACCGTCACCGCCGCGTTGATGGTTGGCGAATGGGGTTTCGGCCTCGGCCTGAAGCCGTGGTTTCAATGGCTTTCCTTTGTGCTGGCTGGCGCGGTCCAAATTTTCGCCGGGGGGAAATTTTACCGCGGCGCGTGGAACCAGCTCAAAATCGGCAGCTCGAACATGGACACGCTGGTCGCGCTCGGTTCAACGACCGCGTTTGGCTACAGCGCGTGGGCGTTGCTTGGTGGCATGGGCGGCCATCTCTATTTCATGGAAGCCGCCGCCATCATCACGCTCATCAGCTTCGGCCACTGGCTGGAGGCCCGCGTGAGCGCGCGCGCGTCGGGCGCATTGGAAAAATTGCTGAATCTCGCGCCCCAAACCGCGCGGCGTGTAGTCGCGGACGTCAGTCCGCGCAATTTTCTTGATCTGCGCCGACTCACGTCGGCGGCTACGGAAGAGCAGGAAGTTCCCGTTTCCGAACTGCAAATCGGCAATCTGGTCGTGCTGCGTCCCGGCGACCGGGTGCCGGTGGACGGCGTGGTGACCGAAGGCGATTCCGCCGTGGACGAGGCCATGCTCACCGGCGAATCCGTTCCAGTGGACAAAAAAAACGGCAGCGAGCTTTACGCCGGCACGGTGAATTTGAATGGCCGGCTCATCATGCGCGTGACGGCCACCGGCGAATCCACCGCACTCGCGCACATCATCGCCGCCGTGCAACGCGCCCAGACCAGCCGCGCCGATATCCAGCGCCTCGGCGACCGCGTGAGCAGCGTCTTCGTGCCGGTCGTCGTCGCCATCGCCGTCGTCGCCGCGTTGGGGTGGGGTTTCCTGCCGGAATCGGTCGGACGCCTTCACGATGTGCTTGCCCCGTTCCTCTGGCACGTCATGTCCCCGACCGGCCCGGCGGCGGGATTCATCATCGCCGCTGCGGTTTTGATTGTGGCGTGCCCGTGCGCGATGGGCTTGGCGACGCCCGCCGCCATCATGGCCAGCGCCAACACCGCTGCGCGCCGCGGCATCCTGATCCGGGACGGCGTGGCGCTGGAAAAGGCCGGAAAAATCACCGCCGTGATTTTCGACAAGACCGGCACGCTGACCATTGGGAAGCCGGAAGTGGCGGCGAGTTGGAGTTCAATCCCGCAGGGGGCGGGATTGTCTGGTAGCACGCTGAAGCGTGAACTCCAACAAGAACATGCCGTGCCGGAGGCCGGCGTTCCAATAGTACAAATTGCCGCCGCATTGGCTCGTAACTCCACCCATCCCATCAGCCAGGCCATTGCTAAATTGTCCGCTCAGGAAGTTGATTTGAAAGAGTGGCAGGAAATTCGCGGCGCGGGCGTCCAGGCAAAGGCGAAGATGGAGGATGGAGGATGGAAGATGGTCCGGCTCGGTTCATTAAGGTGGTTGAAAGAATCCGGCGTGGATTTGGCAGCGGGCGAAAAATTCATTGTCGAGTGGTCGCAGCAGGGCGCGACGATTGTCGGGCTGGCGGTTGAACAATCACTTTGCGGCCTGTTCGCCGTCAAGGACACGGTGAAACCCGGCGCGCACGCGGTGGTGGAACAATTGCTCCGGCAAAATTTGAAGACGTTTTTGGTGACCGGTGACAACACGTTGACCGCCGCCGGCATTGCCCGACAGGCCGGCATCGCGGCGGAGAACGTCGCCGCCGAGATGCGACCGGAACAAAAGGCGGGGTTCGTGAAAAAACTCCAGGCGCAGGGCGAGCGCGTGGCGTTCGTCGGCGACGGCATCAATGACGCGCCGGCGCTGGAACAGGCCGACCTTGGCATTGCCGTGAGCCGTGCCAGCGACCTCGCGCGCGAGGCGGCGGACATCATTTTATTAAAATCGGAGATTGAGACCGTGCCGGAGGCGCTGGGCCTGGCGCGGGCGACGTTGCGGACGATCAAACAGAATTTGTTCTGGGCGTTTTTTTACAACGCGCTCGGCGTGCCGCTGGCCGCGCTGGGATTCATCAGCCCGATTTTGTGCGCGGCGGCCATGGGCGTGTCGGACTTGATTGTGATTGGCAACGCGCTGCGGTTGTTGCGCTGGCGTTAAGCGCAACGGCGCGGTCAATGGATGGGAAGTTTTACCGGTTCTCCGCTGATTTCCAGCACCACCCAGTCCGCGCCCAGATCTTTGAAACGCACCGGAATGGGACCGTCGGGCGTTTGCGTCAAGGCCGTTTCGCCAAGGAAAATGGTATAAATCTTCGTCCCGACTTGAATTGTCACCGCTGATTTGGCGGCGTTTTCGGTGACGCCTTTCACGGCAAAATATTTGGCAATTACTTCCACCGGTTTTGCCGGACTCTGTGCTGCTGAGTTGGTGGGTGTGCTTGGCGCCGGTTGATTGGTTTTGGGCGCGGCTGCTTCCGGCGGTTTTACCGAGTTGGTGGACGCGCCCGATGCGGGCAGGTTTGTCATGCGGGCAGCCCCTTTGGCCGGTTTGGTTGAGTTGGTGGGCACGCTGGAGGCGGATGGGTTTGCCTTTTTGTCCGGCAGGTTTGTTTTGATGGCAGCTTGATATTCTTTTTTTATTTCCTGCTGCTGCGTGACGTTTTCAAATTCTTCGGAGTTTCTGGCCGACGGCCGCAATTCGCCCATCAGCGATCCCAGGATGAAGAGGTTCACGCCGAACAAGAGCGCGTAGGAAATAAAGGCGGTGAAAAGGACGTCAACATAAGGCGCTTGGGTGACTTTTTTAAGGCACAGCAACAGCACGGTGCACACAATCGGAGTGGAAATGTAAGAGGCAAAGTAAATTCCGATGAAACGGCCAACGGTCAGTTGCAGGATCTGGTCCAGGCCGGTCGTGAGCGCGGCCGTTCCCAGCAACCCCAGAAAATTGTATGCGAATCTTTGGTCGAGCTTTTGAATCTTGATCATGCCCCAAAGCAGTCCGAGCAGGACCACCGTTTGAATGGCGAACTCGATGAGCCGGGACAGAAGGATGCCAGACATTGAGTTATTCTTTGTCGGGGCCGGCCCAAATGACAATGTTTTTCTTGTCGTAATCCGCATTGCCCTGGTCCGTGTAAAACCCAGGGGCGAAGTTGCGGCGGGTGTTTGGGCGGCAATCAAAGAGTGGCGGCGTGGCAACGGGCTTCCGGCATCTTGCCGGAAGATCTGAGAGGGTTCGCTCTGCCAGCAAGATGCTGGCAGCAAGTTTATTCCGCGCCGTTGCCGGATTCAGCCTTGCGTTCCCAGCGGCGGGGGGAGCGTTCAGGCAGACTGGTGTCCACCTTGGCGTAATAAGTTTCCTCGCCGAACTGCGCGTCGGCTTCCTGCTGCAATTGCTGCGACGGCGTGACATTGAATCGCTCGTTTGTGTCCACGAAGATGACCCCGCCTCCCGGACGCATAAAACACAGCAGCAACGGGCATTTGCCGGGATGCGCTGCAACCAGTTTCCGCACGGATTCCAACTGTTCCGGTTTCAGGTGCGCCGTGTGCAGCCGCAGATGAACCTGTTTGGTGAATTTCTTCGGCGCGTCCTCCAGCGGCATGATTTCTTGTGGAAATATTTTCGGACGGTCGTCGCCGGTGTTCACTTCACCGATGACAAGGATGGCTTTGTTTGGGGTGAGCCATTCGCGATATTTGTCGTAGTTCTCGTTCATGCAAAGAATCTGCACCGAGCCTTCGAGGTCTTCGAGCATGACCATCGAGTAAGGCTTGCCGCTCTTCTTCGACACGCCGTTTTGGACCGCGGCGATCAATCCGCCGATGCGCGTCAGGCTGCGATTCGGCAGTTCCGCGAGCTTCGCCGTGTTCGTCAGCGCATATTTCTCCAGAATCGGCGCGAAGGGCGTCAGCGGATGGCCGGTGACGTAAAATCCAAGCAACTCTTTTTCATGCGCCAGCAGTTCGTGCTGGGGCCATTCGGGCAGGTTGCTGATGGATTCCGGCATGGGCGGCGCTTTTTCCTCCAGCGCGCCGAAGAGCGAACTTTGTCCGCGCTGGCGGTCGGCGGCGATGCTGGCGGCGCGTCCCAAAGTGCGTTCGATTTGTGCGCAAAGCGTGGCGCGCGTCTGCCCAAAGCCGTCACAGGCGCCGGATTTGATGAGTGCCTCGAGAATTTTGCGATTCACGGTGCGTCCGTCCACGCGCTCGCACAGATTTGAAAGCGAGGTGAATTTCCCGCCGTCGTTGCGTGCTTTCAAAATGGTTTCCACCGCGACTTCGCCCACGCCCTTGATGGCGGCGAGGCCGAAGCGGATGCCTTGATGTTGTGGCACAGGCCTCTGGCCTGTGTCTTTATCCGCAGAATTCACAGGCTGGAAGCCTGTGCCACGTTCCGCCGGCGCGAAATAGACCTGGCTTTCGTTCACATCCGGCTGCAAAACCTCAATGCCGAACTCTCTCGCTTCGTTGATGTACTGGCTCAACTTGGCGGTGTCCGCCATGTCGTTGGTCATCATCGCGCAGAAAAATTCGACCGGATAATTGGCCTTCAGGTAGGCGGTCTGATACGCGACGATGGCATAAGCGGCGGCGTGCGATTTGTTGAAACCGTAGCCGGCGAACTTTTCCAGCAAATCGAAAATCTCATTCGCCTTTTTTTCGGGGATCTGGTTTTTCTCCCTGCAGCCTTTGACGAAAATGGCGCGTTGCTTGGCCATCTCTTCCCGCTTCTTTTTGCCCATGGCGCGCCGGAGCAAATCCGCGCTGCCGAGCGTGAACCCGGCCAGCACCTGCGCGGCCTGCATCACCTGCTCCTGGTAAATTAAAATCCCGTAGGTTTCGCGCGCAATCGATTCAAGCAACGGGTGCTCGTATTTGATCTCGATTTCACCATGACGCCGTTTGATGAATTCCGGAATCAGTTCCATCGGGCCGGGCCGGTAAAGCGCCACCAGCGCCGTGATGTGTTCGACGGAACTGATTTGAAACTTGCGGCACAAATCGCGCATCCCGCCGGATTCCAACTGGAACACGCCGAGCGTTTCCGCGCGATTGAGCAGGTCATAGGTTTTTGGGTCATCGAGCGGCAGATGGTCAATCGGCACCTCGATGCCGTGTGTGCGTTTGACCATTTCGCATGTGTTGCGAATGACGGTGAGCGTCTTCAGGCCGAGAAAATCCATCTTCAGCAGGCCCAGCTCGCCGACGGGGTTCATCGCGTATTGGGTGACCAGCGTGCCGCTATCGTCCTGCTTGAGCGGCAGCAGGTTCACCAGCGGCTGGTCGCCAATGACAACGCCGGCGGCGTGGACGGAAGCGTTGCGCGTGATGTCTTCGAGAATGAGCGCGGTGTCAATCAACTCGCGCGTGACCTCCTCGGTATCGTAGGCCGCCTTGAATTCCGGCGATTGCTTGAGCGCCTTCGTCAAATCCATTTTCAAATCGAACGGAATCATCTTGGCCAGCCGGTCGCACTCGCCGTAGCTCAACCCCATTACGCGGCCCACGTCGCGCACGACGGATTTCGCGCCCATCGTGCCGAAGGTGATGATTTGCGCGACGGAATCACGGCCGTATTTTTCGCGGACATACTCGATGACATCGGCGCGCCGGTCGTCGGCAAAATCAATGTCAATATCCGGCGGGTTGACGCGCTCGGGGTTGAGGAACCGCTCGAACAGCAGGCCGTAACGGATGGGGTCCACGTTGGAAATTTCCAGCAGGTAGGTGACGATGGAACCGGCGGCGGAACCGCGCGCCACGCAGGCAATGCCGTGTTCGTGACCGTAACGGATGAAATCGCCGACAATGAGAAAATAACTGGTGAAACCGGTTTTCTCGATGACCGTGAGTTCCAGCTTCAACCGATCCAGCACCGCCTTGATGGCTGCGGCGACGGCAGGGTCTTTTAATGTAGGGCAGGCTTCCAGCCTGTCTCCATCTTTTCGGTCATCCGAAGTTTGAGACAGGCTGGAAGCCTGTCCTACGTTATAAGTCGGCAACCGTTTGGGGTCATCAATTCCCTCAACGACGAATTCCTTGCCCTCGGCTTTGGCGTGAATCGTATAGCGCTTGAGCAACCCTTCCGCGATCAGCTTGCGCAGATAACCTTCGCGCGTGAAATGTTCCGGCGGCGCAAAAACCGGGAAGTGCAGTTCGCTGGTGGCCTTTGGAAACTTGATTTCCAAGTTGCACTTCCCGGCGACTTCGAGCGTGTTCTTGATGGCCTCCGGCGTGTCGGCAAAGCGCGCCTTCATTTCCTCCGCCGTGCGCAGGTAAAACTGCTCCGGCTCGTAGCGCATCCGTTTCGTGTCGGCAAGCTGCGTCTGCGTGCCGATGCAAATCAGGCAGTCGTGGGCATGCGAATGGCTTTTCTCGATGTAATGAACGTCATTCGTTGCGATGAGTTTGAGGCCGAATTCCTTCGCCCACAGGATCAAATGCTTGTTGACCTTCGCCTGTTCCGCGATGCCGTGGTTTTGCAGTTCGAGGTAAAAATTCTCCGGGCCAAGCGTCTGCTTGAACCAATCCACCGCGTCGCGCGCCTTGTCCAACTGGTCTTTGAGGATCCAATCCGGGATTTCGCTCGCGAGACAGCCGGACATGGCGATCAAGCCTTCCTTGTGCGCGGCCAGGATTTCCTTGTCAATGCGCGGCTTGTAATAATAGCCCTCCAGATGCGCGGCGGTCGTGAGCTTGATGAGGTTTTTGTAGCCGGTCTCGTCCTTCGCCAGCAATCCAAGATGATGATAAACATCGCGCCCGCCGCTGCTGGTTTTCTTTTCCAGCCGGCTGCCGGGTGCGACATAAACTTCGCAGCCGATGATGGGCTTGATGCCCTTTTCGCGCGCCGCCTTGTAAAAATCAATGACGCCGTGCATCGCGCCGTGGTCGGTGATGGCGAGCGCGGGGAATTTCAGTTCATGCGCTTTGTCCACCAGCCGGTCCAGACGGCAGGCGCCATCGAGCAACGAATACTCGGTGTGCAAATGCAAATGGACAAAATCGGCGTGCGACATGGAGACAATTTAACTTTTCACCGCCAAGACACCAAGACGCAAAGTTTTGAAAAATTGACAAAAATGACGGCGGCTGCCTTAACCCACACGTGGCAAAAAATGTTTCACGTCCTCCCTCAACCCGGCCTTCTCCCCAAGGAGAAGGAGAATCATCCGCCGTCTCTTTGAAAAACCTGCGACTGGGTTGGCCGGACGGTCTGCCGATAATAAACAAGCGTGTAATGGCGCTTCCTTCTCCTGGGGGAGAAGGTCAGGTTGAGGGCGAGCGTCAAAAACTGGGGCGAGAAGACTATTTTGCAGCCCATGTGCCGACCCGCTTGCGAACCTCATCAATGGAAACCCCTTTGCCGGCATCAATGTCATGGACGGCTTCATCCAGCGAGCGCAGCAGGCGTTGTTCTTCCAACACCGTCAGTTCCGGCTCGCTTTGAGAATTGAGCCAGAGTTGCAAAGCCTTCCGTTCGCGGTTCGGAAGCCGGGCGACGGCGTCTTGAATTTCAACCAACGTGCTCATGGCAATGGAAAACTACCGCGCCGTTCCCATTTTGGCAAACGGCAATTCCCGTCATGCGCCTTGTCCACCAGCCGGTCCACCCGGCAGGCGCCATCGAGCAGGGAATACTCGGGGTGCAGATGAAAATGGACAAAATCGACGTGTGGCATGAAGAGAGTTTAACTTTTCACCACCAAGACACCAAGACGCAAAGTTTTTGAAAAATTATCGAAACGACGGCGGCTCCTTAACATAGCCACGTGGCAAAAAATGTTTCACGTCCTCCCTCATCCCGGCCTTCTCCCCAAGGAGAAGGAGAATCGATCGCCGTCTTCTTTGAAAACCCAGCGACTGGATTGGCTGGATGGTCTGCCGAAAATACACAAACGTGCAATGGCGGTTCCTTCTCCTGGGGGAGAAGGCTGGGATGAGGGCGAGCGTCAAAACAACCTTTTCATTCTTCCAGATGTCCGCTGGGTCTCGAAATCCCCGAGCCAAGAAAGAGCATTAGGTTCATTGCACCTCAATCCTACCCGGGCATCTGAACGAAACAATGCAATGCACAACTGGCCGTTTATTTCTTAAAAAAATCCTTGATGACGGCGGCCACGCGCTGGATTTGCGGGTCGGTCAATTCAGGGAAAATCGGCAGGCTGAGGCATTCACGCGCGGCTTTTTCGGCAACGGGAAAATCGCCGAGCTTGTGGCCGAGGCTGGCGTAGCACTTTTGCAGATGCAGCGGCAGCGGGTAATGCAGCGCGCAACCGACGCCGCTGGCTTCGAGATGTTTTTTCAAGTCATCGCGGCGCGGGTGGCGCACGACGTAGAGATGATACGCACTTTCGGCCCAGGCAGCCTCGCGCGGCAGTTGCAACGGCGTGTCCGCCAGCAGTTCATGGTAGCGATGGGCCACGCGGCGGCGTTCCGCCGTCCATTTCGTCAGATGTTTCAGCTTCACGCCGAGCACTGCGCCTTGAATGCCTTCCATCCGATAATTGTATCCGACTTCGTCGTGATAATAACGCACGGTGGAGCCGTGCTCGCGCAGGGCGCGGGCGCGCTTGTCAAAAGCCGGGTTGTTCGTCACCAGCGCTCCGCCTTCGCCGCACGCGCCGAGGTTTTTGCCCGGATAAAAGCTGAAGCAGGAAATTTCGCCGAACGTGCCGACAATTTTGCCCTTGTATTTCGCGCCGTGCGATTGGGCGGTGTCCTCGACGAGCGGCAATTTATGTTTGCGGCAAATTGCCAGGATCGGATCGAGGTCGAACGGATGACCGTAAAGATGCACCGGCATGACGGCCTTGGTGCGCGGCGTGATGGCGCGTTCGACCAGCTTGGGGTCGAGATTGAAGGTGGCGTCGTCAACGTCCACAAAGACCGGCTTCGCGCCGACGTAGGAAATGGCCCAGCTCGTCGCGACGAACGTGAATGGCGTGGTGACGACCTCGTCGCCGGGGCCGACACCGAGCAGCAGCATCGCCACGTGCAGCGCCGAGGTGCCGCTGTTGAACCCGGCGCAATGTTCCGCGCCGATGAACTTGGCGAAGTCCTTTTCGAACTGCGCCACGTCGGGGCCGAGGCAAAAGGAGCAGTTGTCAATTGTCCGCGCAATGACGGCGTCCAGTTCTTTGCGGAGCGGGCGCAATTGCGCCACGAGGTCGAGATAAGGAATTTTGTCGTTCATTTCGCCGCTGAAAATAATCCGGTTGTGCGGCGATAAACAATCCAAATATTCCGTGGTTGGTTGCAACGCCGCTGTAATTGAGTGTTTTCATCCCGGCTTTAAAAGATTTTGCAGGCAGGTGAAAACCTGTTCTGGCGTGATGGCTGCGAGGCAATGATTCGCACTCTGGCAAATGCTGACATTGCCACAGGAACACAAACTTCCCGTCAGGACCTGATGCTGTTCGCCGATGGGCGCCCACCGCACGGGGGGACTCGGGCCAAACAGCGAAATCGTCGGCACGCCCAGCCCGGCGGCAAAATGCAGCGGTCCGGTGTCGCCCGAGACAAACCCTGCGGCGCGCTTGAGAACGGCAAGATACAAGGCCAGGTCGGGAATCGGCTGCAACCCCGGTGCGTCCGGGGCCAGCCGCTTGAAATTGCCCAGCAATGATTCCTCGCGTGCGCCGGTGCCGGTGGCGAAAATCAATTTGAGTCCGGCAGCGGCGGCCAGTTGATAAAGCGCCACCCAATGCGTCAACGGCCACTCCTTTTTCGGCTGGCTGGATGCCAGGTGGCAGATGATTTTCCGCTCCGGCAGGAATTTTTGAGCAGCGGCGGCCAGGGCCGGGTCGGTGTGAATTTCCGGTTCGAGCGAACCGGGGGCGATGTCCCACGCGGAAAGCAGATGCATCATCCGCGACGACTCGTGCTCCAGTTTGTTTTCCCGCACCACGCGCTGGTGGTAGCAAAATCGGCGGCCAAAAAATCCGCCGCGCTGCGCCCAGCCGAGCCGCCGGCGCGCGCCGATCAGAAAACTCAAGATGGCGCCGCGATCATTGCTGGCGAAATCCACCGAGCGGTCGAAGCGTTCGCGGCGCAGCGCGCGGACCACCGGCCAGGTTTGGCCCAGGCTCGCGCTTCCGCGCCGGCGCGGCATCGGCCAGACGCGGTCGAGCCACGGCAGATGCTGGAACAGCGGCGCGATTTCCTCCGGCACCAGCAGATGCAATTCACCGTTCGGACAGTGGCCGCGAATCGCCCGCAGCGCCGGGGTCATCAGCACCGCGTCGCCGAAGTATTTGAACTGGAGGGCGAGAATTTTTTCGGGCCGCGAGCGCATGGTGCAAACTAGTGACACGGGCATCCTGCCGGACCGTTTGAACGCAGAGGCGCAAAGCTCGCAGAGGTTCGCGGAGAAAACCCAAAATTTGGACAAGTTGGAATGGGAATGAAGCTCTGCGATCCTCCGCGTTCTCCGCGTCTCTGCGTTAAAAAATGCTCCCGCCCGCAGCGTGGTTTCGGTTTGGAGCTGAACAGGCGAGATGCCTGTTTCACTGGATTTTCGGGCCGCGCGTTCACGACGCAAATTGCAGTTCGTAAAGTTTTTGATAAACGCCGCCGTGTTTGATCAACTCATCATGCCGGCCCGTTTCAACGATGCGGCCCTGGTCCAGGACGACAATCACGTCGGCGTGGAAAATGGTGGAGAGCCGGTGGGCGATGCAAATAGTCGTGCGACCTTTCATCAGTTCGTCGAGCGCGGACTGCACGGCGCGTTCGGATTCGGTGTCGAGCGCGCTGGTGGCTTCATCGAGGACCAGAATGGGGGCATTTTTCAGCACGGCGCGGGCGATGGCGAGCCGCTGGCGCTGGCCGCCGGAAAGGGAAACGCCTTTTTCACCGATGACGGCGTCGAAACCTTCGGGCCTTTGCGTGATGAATTCGTAAGCGTGGGCGTGCTTCGCGGCGGCGCTGATTTCCTCGTTCGTCGCGCCGAGGCGGCCGAGTTCGATGTTCCGGCGGACGGTGTCGTTGAACAAAATGTTTTCCTGCGCGACGACGGCGATTTGATTCCGCAGGTCGCGCGTGGAAACGTCGCGCAAATCCACGCCGCCGATTTTGATCGTGCCGTGCACGGGGTCGTAAAAACGCAGGAGCAAATTGGCCAGTGTGGTTTTGCCGGAGCCGCTGGCGCCGACCAGCGCGACCAGCTGGCCGGCTTTGACGGTGAGGTTGATGTTTCGCAACACCGGCTTTTCGCCATAGTTGAAATCAAGGTTTTCAAACACGATGTCGGCCTTGTCCGCATGAAGCATTTTGGGCGCGTCAGGTTCCGGCACGGAATTTTTCAGGGCGAGCAGCTCAAAGACGCGTTCGCTGGCGGCGCGCGCCTGGTGAAGCTGGTTGTGCAGCCGCGTGAGCGACTTGATGGGCGGGTAAATCATCACGATGGCGAGGATAAACATGAAGAAATCCGACGCCTTGGGCCGCTGGTCGGCCGGCAGGCTCTGCACATAAAAGAAAACCAGCGCGATCCCCGTGGCCCCGAATAATTCCATGAGCTGGCTGGGAATTTCGTTGGCGCGGAGGACGCGCATGAGCTGGCTGACGTATTTTTTGGTCGTGGCCTTGAATTGTTCGATAACGGTGGCTTCCAGGTTGTAGGCTTTGATGACACGGTTGCCGGTGAAGGACTCATGCATGAGATTGGTCAGCTCGGCGTTGTATTCCTGAACGGCGCGGGCGGATTTGCGGACCTTGCGTCCATAAATAATGATCGGCACGATGCACACGGGGAAAACCACGATGGACACCAGCGTCAACATGGGCTGGAGGATCAGCAGGACGACGAGCGTGCAAAGGATGGTTACCGGGTCTTTGACGGCGGAGGCAAACGAACTGCCAACGATGCTGTAAAGCACCTGCGTGTCGTTGGTGATGCGCGCGATCAAATCGCCAGTGCTGGCGCGGTTGAAAAATCCTAGCGAAAGATTTTGCAGGTGACCGAACAGTTTTGTGCGGATATCGGCGATGGCGTGCATGGCCGACCAGTTCGTCAGATAAACACTCAAGTAGGACAGTGTGTTGCGGAGCAGCACGATGGCGGGAATGGCGCCCGCCACCAGCGCCCAGCCCAGTTGCGAGGTGGGGGCGGGCAATTCCGGCGCCGCCGAGACCAGCCGATCCGTGAAGGGATGAATCCAGTGCGGTGTCTTCGCCAGATGTTCGGCGAGCTGTTCGTGGAAATTGGTCGAGCCGGTGAAAATTAGGTCCATAACCACCTTGGCGGCACCCAGCATCACGCCATTGGTCAGGCCGTATAAAGTGCCGCAAAACAGGCCGAGGAAAAAGCGCCCGCGATAAGGCCGGACGAAGCCCCAGAGTTGGCGTAAAAACGCGGTCATTGAGATCGGGATTGTGGTCTTTTGCCTCATCTTGTGCGAGAACTTTTCCCCCAACCGGTCTTTTCGACGAAAGCTTGCCAGATGCCCGGCCAACCGGGAAGATTTGCCCGAAACAATCCGTCAATTTCCGAAATCCATGCGGTCGGCTGATAATAAAATCCTCGTCATTGGACTGCGAACCGGCCGGCTGGCGAACCGGCTGGTGTTGTTTGCCAATGTCATCGGCTTTGCCGCCGAACACGGCCATCGCGTCGTTAATGTCGCCTTTCATTCCTACGCCCATCTCTTTGAAAGCACGCGCCGGGACATCTATTGTCGCTATCCCGTCGCCCGGCACCGGAGCCTCTTCGACGTGATCCCGGGCATGGCGCCGGCCATCCGCAAGTCGAGGATTTTCTACCAGTTCATCCGCCGGGCCAGCGAGTGGAACGACCTTTTTCCGATCCTGGGCAAAAGCGTGTTCACCCTCCGGGAGGTTTCCAGTCAGACCATTTTGCTGGACGCTCCGGAGGTGCAATCCCGCATGGCCGACGCCAAAATAGTTTTTGTGCATGGCTGGCGGATTCGCGCGCCTGAATCCGTGCGGCGGCAGGCAGACAAAATCAGGGATTATTTCCGGCCTGTTGCCGGACTCGAAGCCGCCAGCCGGCAGGTGGTGGGGCGGCTGCGGCAGGTGGCGGAAGTGATTATTGGGGTTCATCTCCGCCAAGGCGATTATCGCACATGGAAACAGGGGCGATACTTTTTCCCGCCCGAACGGTATGCCGCCTGGATGCGCGAACTGGCCGCACAATTTCCCGGCCGCAAGACGGCTTTTTTCGCATGCAGCGATGAACCGCGACAGGCGTCGGAATTCCCCGGGCTCGCGGTTGCGATTGGCACCGGACCGCCGATCGTGGATTTATATGCTCTGGCCGGATGTGATTATATTTTGGGCCCGCCCAGCACCTTTTCGCAATGGGCGTCCTTTTACGGCAACAAGCCGCTGTATCACCTCCGCAGTGGCGACGACCGGGTTGAACGCGAAAAGTTCCGCGTTTCCCATCTGGAGGAGATACCCTGATGCCTCGGAGTCACACGGCAAATGAGCGCCAGCCGACAAGTGTCAAATTGCGCCCTTTCGAAGACGGGCGGCTGGATTCCATTGCGCGTCAACTCCCGGTTTGATAATTCTGTGGCAGAATGAAGATTGCTTTTCTGGTCACCGACCTCCGTGAATGCGAGTGCGGCTATTCCGAAGTGACCCCCCGTTTCCCCGGGGGGATTGCTTCCTTGTTCGACGGTTTTGCGCGCCTGCCCGAAGTGGAGGTGCATGTAATCTCGTGCTTGCAACGGCGTGTGCAATCGCCGGAGAAATTGGCAGACAACCTCTGGTATCACGCGTTACATGTGCCGAAAATCGGCTGGCTGCGCACCGGTTATCAAGGTTGCATCCGTGCCGTCCGAAGGAAGCTGCGTGAGATTCAACCGGACATTGTGCATGGATCGGGGACGGAGCGGGATTGTGCCATCAGCGCCGTGTTTTCGGGCTTTCTTAATGTCGTGACCATTCAAGGGAACATGGCGGAGCTGGCGCGTTTGTTCAAGGCTCCCATGGGAAGTTATTACTGGCTGACGGCCCGGCTTGAAAACTTCATCCTGCCGCGCACGGCCGGGGTGTTTTGCAATTCATCTTACACAGAAGCATTGGTCCGACCCCGCGCCCGGAGAATCTGGCGGGTGCCACATCCCCTGCGACAGGCTTTTCTCGATCCGCCCCCGAATCCGGAACCACGTCCCTGCATTTTGCTGAATGTGGGGGTCATCTCTCCGCGAAAACGCCAGTTGGAGTTGTTGGAGGTGGCCGAGGCGCTTCATCGGCAGGGGTTGAAGTTCGAATTCCGTTTTGTCGGTATTACCTACCCCGCCGCCGCGGCATACACAGAGGCGTTTCTTAAGCGGATCAAACCGATGGAGTCGGCAGGATATGCGCGCTATCTGGGCACGCCGCCGGACGATGAATTGCTTCATTACTATGACTCGGCGGCAGCCATGGTACATTTTCCAACCGAAGAATCCTTCGGCATGGTGGTGCTGGAAGGGCTGGGGCGGGACTTGAAGTTTTTCGGCGCGCAGCTGGGAGGCATTGTGGACCTTGCGAAAGACATGCCCGGAGCGGAACTTTTCGCGCCGGATGATTGGCCCGGTTTGACCGCCGCCATTGCCCATTGGATTGCCGGGGGACATCCCCGGCCCACGGGCACGGCCGCCCTCATCCGGGAACGTTATCATCCCGAAACCATTGCGAGGCGGCACGTGGAAATTTATCGGGAGTTGCTCAATCTCTCCTCCTGAAAACGTCCGGGTCGTTGAATAAGGAAACCAGGAAAGCAGGAAGGGGAGCTGGTTCACTCCCTGTTTGTTCGAGTATTTCGAGCCTTTGTGGTTCAAATCCCCTTATTTGGGATCTTACTCTTGGTCTCATGGATTCCTTATTGAAGCATCCTGACCCTGATAATTTGACCTTGCTCTGCCCACCCAATCAGGTACTTAACCGCCCATGCCAAAGCAAAGTTGGGCGGAATGTGCCGGGTTTATGTTGAGTCAATTGCGAACTTCTTTATCGTGGTTTTGGTCCCTCGAAGCCAGGCTGAAGGGCGTCAGGGTGGGCCGGGGCGTCATCTTTGTCGGGCGGCCGCTCATCAGTGTGGCCAAAGGCTCCCGGCTTCAACTCGGGAACAACGTGAAAATCAACAGTTCGCTCCGGGCCAATCCCCTCGGCTGTTTCCAGCCGAGTGTTCTCAGGACATTGTGTCCGGACGCCGAGCTTGTTTTGGAAGCGAATGCGGGCATCAGCGGGTGTGTTCTCTGTGCGGCCAATTCCATTCAAATCGGTGAAGGCACCAACATCGGTTCCGGAGCGTTATTAATGGACACAGATCTTCACCAACCCGCCGGCCAGTGGGATTGGGGCAATGACCCCGGACGGGGGGCCAGGCCAATTCACATTGGACGCGGCGTGTTTATCGGCGCCCGCGCCATCGTGCTCAAGGGCGTCACGATTGGTGACCGGGCCGTGGTGGGGGCGGGAGCCGTGGTCACCAAACCCGTTCCGCCACGCCACTTTGCCGTGGGCAATCCCGCCCGGATCGTGCCTATTCCGGACACCTATTTTACGGCGGGACCGGAAACGCAATTGGATTGAGTGGGAACAATTCTTGCGAAGGGTTCAATGCCTCGGATATAGTGAATTCAAGTGAATTCAATCACATGACGAATCCGTGGTTAAAATAATGGGAATGAAGAATGAATAATGCCCCGGCCATTCTGAGAACGTTAATCATCTACGCGGTGTGCGCGCCGGTGGCGGTGTTTATCGGTTATCTGCTGGCCAACCCGCTGGATTATTCAACCGTGGCCTTGTATGGCATCGCGGCGCTGGTGTTGTGTTCTCCCCTCCTGCTCCGCTGGCATTACTGGCTGCTGTTGTTGTCCTGGAGTTTGTACATGAACCTGTTTTTCTTGAAGGGGTCGCCGCCGCCATGGTTGGTAATGACGGTGATTAGTCTGGTCATTTCAGTATTGCAGCGGGCCCTGAGCCGGCAGAGCCAGTTTATCAAGTTGCCGGCAATAACACTGCCGTTGATTGTTTTGGCCGCGGTGGTGCTGGGCACCGCCAAATTGACCGGTGGATTTGGACTGCGGATGTTGGGCAGCGAAGTCTATGGCGGGAGGAAATATATTTTCATCATCGGTGCGATTTTAAGTTACTTCGCGTTGACAGCGATACGAATTCCACCCCACCGCGCGAGGTTGGCGCTGGCGTTGTTTTTTTTGGGGGGTGTCAGCGCCATCATCGGGGAGCTTTACCTGGTGCTGCCGTCCGGGTTTAATTTGCTTTTCTGGTTTTTCACACCGGATGATTATGCGACATCCAGAGACATAACCGGAGAGCTTATGGTAACCCGGTTTGCCCTCGCAGTGCCATTCGCAACCGCAGTCACCTCATACATGCTGGCTAATTACGGGATTCGGGGCATGTTTTTGGCGCGCAAGCCGTGGCGATGGATCGTCTTTGGGTTGGTTTGCCTGGTGGGATTGATGGGAGGATTCCGTGGTTTTGCGGGTAGCGTTGCCTTGATCTTTTTAATCCAGTTTTTTTTGGAGGGAATGCATCGGACGAAGTTGCTGTCAATTTTTGGGATGCTCGGCATAGCCGCGACGCTCCTGATCATTCCCCTGGCTCCGAAGTTGCCTTTGTCGGCTCAACGGGCTTTGGCATTTTTACCCCTGCCAATAAACCACGATGCGGAGATGGACGCAAAAGATAGCTGGGATTGGCGCACCAAAATGTGGCAGGCTCTTCTGCCGCAAATTCCCAAGCATCTCCTCCTGGGCAAAGGCTGTGGTTTTTCAGCGGATGATTTTCAGTTTATGGGACATGATACCGCCTTTCGCAACGTGGCGGATGCCAGCCAGCAAGGTCTGGCACTGTCCAGCGATTATCATAATGGCTGGCTTTCCGTGCTCCTGACCTTTGGCCTTTGGGGGATGATAGCCTTTCTTTGGTTTGCGGTGGCGGCAATTAATGTGCTGTATTGCAACTACCGCTATGGCGACGCGTCATTGCGAACCGCCAACGCCTTTCTGCTGGCCTCCTTTGTTGTGCGGTTCCTGATGTTCATGTCCGTGTCGGGCACGGGGCTGCACATGGATCTTTATGCCTTCGTCGGTTGGCTCGGTTTGAGCGTCAGCCTGAACGGAGGAATATGCCACCAGCCTGCGTTCCAGCCGGCCGCAGCCCAAAAACCGGCCGCTTTGACCAGACCTTTTCCGCGACCCCGTCCAGCCTTTCAGCGGTAAGGAACAGCCGCTGGCGGGTTTGCACCGCGCCTGCCTTGAAACCAAAATTACTCATCATCGAACTGTGGGGGCTGGGCGACCTCGTCATCGCCACGCCATTTTTGCGCGCCGCGGCGGAACGCTTTGAGGTGACGCTGCTGGCCAAGCCCTTCGCGCTTGATTTGCAGCCTCGTCTCTGGCCGGGTGTGAAAGTTGTCGCGTTCACCGCGCCGTGGACGGCCTTCAAACACAAATACCAGTTTTGGCGCTGGCCGCTGTTGGAAATAACCCATTTGCGCCGGAGGCTGGCGGCGGAACGGTTTGACTTCGGCCTCGCCGCGCGCTGGGATCCGCGGGATCATTTGCTTTTGAAAATATTCGCCGTAAAAACCCGGCTGGGCTTCCCGCGCCTGCGCAGCCGGATTTTTTTAAGCCAGCCGCTCGAGCGTCCCGAACCCCAGGCGCACCGTTACGAGTCCTGGCGCGTCGTCGCACAGGATCTGAACCTCCAGCTTCCGCCCCGCGATAAAATCTCCCTGCCCGCCGTGCAGGGCCGCGAAACGGTTTTGATTCACACGGGCGCCGGACAACCCATTCGTGTGTGGCCGTTGGAACGTTACCAGCGGCTCGCGGCGCGTTTGCGCCAAAAAAAAATTCAAACGCAAATTGCGTGCGACCCGAACCAGCGTGCCTGGTGGTTGGGCGCCGGTGAGGCGAAGGTGGTGACGCCGTCCACCGTGACGGAATTGCTCGCGTTGATTGATCAAGCGGGGGCATTCATCGGCAATGACTCCGGCCCCGGACATCTGGCGTCCTTTTGCGGCGTGCCGACCTTTACCATTTTCGGGCCGCAATTGCCGGAGTGGTTCGCGCCCCTGCCTTTGGTGGCGGAGTGGATTGAAGGCAAAGCCTGCCCTTACAAACCGTGCTCGGATTATTGCCGGTTTCCGACGCCGCACTGTCTATGGAATGTCAGTGAGGACGAGGTCTGGCAACGGGTGGAAAAATTTGTCGCCGCGCATCTGCCGACACGCATCTGAGGGCCAAATCCGGCATCGCCGGCAACCTATGGCCGGTCGCGTGATGGCGCAGCCTTTTCGCCCTTGTTTTTTATGGCGATTTGGTCGTTTTATAGGTGGCAACAACATGCTGATTTAACCGCGTGAAAAAAGTTTTC
Organism: Limisphaerales bacterium; assembly: GCA_003134375.1. Classification (GTDB taxonomy): domain Bacteria; phylum Verrucomicrobiota; class Verrucomicrobiia; order Limisphaerales; family UBA11358; genus UBA11358. Next base: position 19,442 of record PLAY01000119.1, read on the forward strand.
CAAAATCAAAATGCCTGGCTCTGAGTTATTTTCGTTCTGCTGGCGGTTAATCTGGCGGTGTTATCGTTTCTGGGATCGGGCGTGACGTTTTCGTTCCGCTCGGGCCGGTAGGATCCGCTGGCAGTTTTGCTGGTCTGCTTCTACCTGCTGGCTTTTTCCTTCCGGCATCCCACATGGCGTTACAGCACCATTCTTGTGACTTGCGCCTTTTTTCTGCCGGGCTGCCTGGCACTCGGACCATTTTGCGCATTGATGATGGGACTGTTATGGCTGACTACCGGTGGGAAATACGGTCGCGAATTAATTGCGATGGGCATTGGATTGATTATTGATCTTGGCGGGCTATACGTCTTCCACCAACATTTTGGGGTTTGGGACGACTTCCTGCGGGCCATCAGGGTGACCTCCCAGAATTATTACAACCGCGAGCATGCTCATGTCGGTTTGGGCACAAACATCGCCAGGATAACCTTTACCAGTTGCTCTTAAAAGATTTCAAAATTAACCCGCTTAACCAGTCTTGAACCTTTTAAATATAACCTGGCGATCTACAGAAAAGTTGCACCGACGGTTGACAATTCCCCCAATTAAAACTTTTTACAGCCGGTCACCCCAAACGGCCGAATGAACCAATGAACCGGATCGCGCAGACCTCCGGCGGCCTGCCGTCGTGGCTGCAAAAGACCACCGACAGGTTCAACCATTCCATTGCCCGTCGAATTCCGGGAAACCGTCTGGAATTGGCCGCAGCCCGTTTTCTTTACGAGTCCAAACCGTGATGCGTTTCATTCTCGACGCTCACCGGTTTGTGTAATAGCCTGCCGCCAGCTTGCACAAGCGCAAACTGGTCACATGAGTTTGGATGCCACTAAACCGATCGCTCAGGAACGCCCGCTGGTTTCAATCGTCATTCCCATGCTCAACGAGCGCAACGGGTTGCGTCCGCTGTTCGACCGGGTGGCGCAGGCAATCAAGGACACTCCCGTGGAATGGGAATTGGTGATCGTGGACGACGGCAGCACGGATGGCTCGCGGGATGTTATTGCAAAGGAATTGTCCCGGTTTTCACGCTGGCGGCTGGTTTTTTTGAGCCGGAATTTTGGCCAGCAACCAGCCTATCGTGCCGGCCTGGAGTACGCCCGCGGAGATGCAGTGATTTTCTTGGACGCGGATTTGCAGGACCCGCCCGAGTTGATTCCGGAATTGCTCGCGAAATGGCGCGAAGGTTACAAGGTGGTGACTGGTTCCCGCACCGGCCGTGAAGAGCACGGTCTGCGCCGGTTGCTTTTTGATTCGTTCCACCAACTGTTTCATCGCATGACCGGACGAGTGATGCCCATCGATAGCGGAATGTTTTCGCTCGTGGACCGGGTGGTGGTAAATCAATTGCTGGCCGCGCGCGAGACCAATCTATTTTTGCCCGCGCTCAAGTGCTGGTATGGCTTTTCCCAAACCACCATCAGTTACGCGCGCAAAGACCGCGCCGTTGGTGAACCCAAGCAGTCTTTCCGCAAATTATTCCGCTATGCGTTCGACGGGCTGTTCAGCTTTTCCGACCTGCCGTTGCAATGGATTGCCGTGGTCGGCGCCGTCATCAGCGTCATTAGTTTCGGCTACGCCGGCTTTCTGATTCTGGTCCGGCTTTTACAATTGGCCGGGTACCTGGCCTCCCTCGATGTGAAGGGTTTTACCACGCTGGCGGTGGCGATTTTTTGTCTCAGCGGCATACAACTGCTCTCTCTCGGTATCGTCGGGCAATATCTCGCCCGCATTTACCGGGAAATCAAAAGCCGGCCACTCTACGTGGTCGAAACGGTTTTGACCTCGGATGAACCCAGACGAATACAAGAATCTCGCCCAGGTTGAGACCCGACACTGGTTCTACGCTGGGAAACGCGAAATCGTTCGTCATTGGATCCGGCGTTTTCATCAATTCCAACCCGGCGATGTGCTCGCGGATTGTGGTGCGGGCACGGGGATCTTCGCTGCAGAGATGATCCAGGAATGCAACGTCGTGGCGGTGGACGATTTTGAAAAATCGCTTGAATTGCTTCGGATGCGTCTCGGCGAAAACCGCGTCCGCAAAGGCAGTTGTGCTGCGCTGCCGCTGGCCGGCGAATCAGTGAATGTGCTTACGGCGCTGGACGTGATCGAACACGTTCAAGACGACCGCGCCGCCCTGCGTGAATTTTTGCGCGTGTTGCGCCCCGCAGGAATCGCCGTGATTACTGTTCCGGCGCTCATGGCGCTTTGGAGCGATTGGGATGTATCGCTGCGACATTATCGGCGCTACGACCGGCGTGGACTCTTGAGCATTATTCCCGACGGCTTTGAAATTTTGCACGTTAACTATATCAATGTCGCCGTATTACCATTGGTCTATCTCATTCGTAAATACCGGGGGTTAAAGCAACGTTTGGGATTGAAAGCGGTCGCCCGTTCGGAAGATGCAATTCCGCCTGATTGGCTCAACAATTTTTTACGCCCGGTTTTTGTGCGAATGGCCTGTCAAGGCACCCTGCGTTTTCCCGCCGGCGTTGGGCTGCTCGTTGTCCTGCGCAAAAAATGACGCCAGGCAATGGCATTGCCCATTCTAAGAGTGTTTGTACAGCACGAATGAATCCAGGGCCGGATCGGGCTGTGCCCTCCCCGTGCCAGGCACGTTCCATAACTTGACTTTGAAGGTGGCATTGCCGACGCTTTGCAACCGAAACGAACAATTTACCTGAAACGCGTTTAACCCATGAATACCGGGACAAAACCATCGAATGCCGATTTGAAGGCGATTCTTTGCGCACTGATCGCGCTCACCCTTGCCTTTCACGTCGGCAGCGCGCTGCGCGGTCACGGACAATTTCGCGACATCCATTTGGGCACGGCGTTGCATTATGTGCAGACGAAAATCAGCCTGGCGGATACGATCATTGTTGGATTCAATGCCACCGGCACGCCCACCATCCAGGAACTTCCCGTCTGGCAGGCGGCGTCGGGTCTGGCGTTCAAACTGCTGGAGCCTTGGTGGGGATGGGGTAATGTAGTCTCTTTGGTGCTGTTTTTGCCCTGCCTGTACCCGCTTTTCCAGGTCGCGCGGATGTATCTGGACGAGCGCCGCGCCTGGTGGGTGCTGATTTTTTTTCTGGCGGAACCGCTGGTGTTCATCAACGCGGGCAAGGCGGGCACGGACGGCTTCAGCCTCGCCATGGCGGTCTGGTTCCTTTACTGCGGAGTAAAACTGGTGCGTGAACCCGGACTAAAGTGGCTGGTGCTGGCCTGCGCCTGCGGCAGCCTGACGGCGGTATCCAAACTGCCGCTCTTCATGGCCACCGGACTGGCCTTGTTTTTTCTGGCACTGTGGCAGTCCGGCTTCGATTTCAAGCGCCTGGGCTTTTTGGCTGCGGCTGGTGGTGTGGCGGGCGTGGTTTTTTTGCTCTGGACGCACTACACCGATGCAAAGCAGGCCAATGCGCTTTTCCCGTTGGTGGATTTACGGTTGAAAAATCCCGAAATGAAGTTCTGGTATTTTGGGGATTGGCATTACCGGTTGTCGGTGGGCAACTGGATCAAGGGCGGCTGGCGCAACCTGACGGCGTTGCTGGGAAGCTTTGCTCTGTTCGGTTTGGTTGCGCTGGCGTTGGCGAACAAAAAGGGCAATCCCATGGCCCGCTGCCTGCTGGCCGGGGCATTGCTGACGACGCTGGTATTCAGCCATCTGGTGCTAGTGCACTGGCATTATTACCTGATATTCACTCCGGCGGTGACCCTGCTGTGTGCTGAGGGACTGGCGGTTTTTGAAATGAGATTTGCCCCGCAAAGCACGAAGCTGGCTTTCAGCCTTTTTGTATCCGGGCTGCTCGGGCTTTCCCTGCTGCAAGGGTTGATGGGAATGAGGAGTCTGACTTATGACCCTTACCCGGCCAAAATGGCGGACCTCATCCGTGTGCATACTGTGCCAACTGACAAATTGGTTATCATTGGTGGCGGCTGGGGCGGCGAAGAATTATTCCGTTCCAATCGCCAGGGCCTTTCCGTTTGGAACGCGCAAATTTTTAATGATCCCGCGAATTACGCAAAATTGAAATCCTTGGGTTATAACAAACTGGTGATGATCAACGAATCGCCATTTCAAAATGCCATTCAAGTGATCAATCCGGGGCAGGCTGATTTTCCCCGCAAACTTTACCGCGATCGGGTAACGCCGCTGGTCGGGAAATGGCCCACCGTGTTCCAGACGGAGGACATTTTGATCAAGGAAATTCCGTAAAACTTCAGGGCGTAATATTTTCAGGACGGCGGCATAGTGTGCGGAAGCAGGTGATACACCCATACATATGCAGTGCGGAGACCGGTTTGCAGCCAATGGATCAGGAGCGGTTGAAACCAGGTGATTTTGCCCAAATAGACATTGTAATTTCCTCCCAAGGCGGAAATCAAGAACGCCAGCAGGCAGTAAATTCGAAAGACCGGCAGGGTTTCGTTTTGGCGCACGACATTCAGGCAAATGAAGAGCAGGGGAAAGATGTAAATCGTGCTGCGCAATACATCCCCGATCATCAGGGCAAATCCAAGAAAACACAGGCTGGCAAACACAAGAGTTGTGCCTTCCCAAAATTGCCTGCGCAGGAACAAGGCTCCCACGGCCAGCAGATAAAACAACCAGCCCCCCTCCAAGGAAAACCAAATGGCAGCGTGCAGGTAGCTACAATTCACGACCCAATTGCCCGGTCCATTCCCTCCGGTTACTTGGGAAAGGCCGGCGTATTTCACCAGCGCCAACCGGACAAGGCCGTATGACAGCATGCCGCCGGCGACTGCCAGAAAGTTGGGATTGCGAATCCGGGTGAAAATATTTTGTTGATTTCCTGAAAGGAAAAAGCTGCCAACCAATAAGAGGCTTGAAGCCACCCACGCACGCTCATCAGTAAATGAGGCGGTGAAAACTAAAATACCCCGTCCCCACCAAGGCATTCTCGGCAAGCAGGCCAAAGCCAGCTGACAGATGGCAATGGCGTCATAATACCAAATAAAGCCAAATGAGCCAACATAAGTTGCCGAGACATTCAAAGCGATAAAACAGGCGCAAACGCGATCTCCGGTGATATGGTAGGCAAGAATACAAGAGGTAACGAGAATTGAGCAGATGGCAAGAATCGTCAAAATCGGAAGTGACCAATGGTTGTGAATTCCTGCCAGATGCAAAAGCACCGGCACCGTGAGCCGAAAATTGATGTTCGCATCATGGGAATTGATCCCATAAATTTTTGTGACGTCCAGCAGCGGGTGATCGATTTTTTGAAAGTAGCTTTCAGGATAGCCGCCCCGGTCCCCCAATCCCGAATCAATGCCGCCAGAGAATAAAATCGAAAAGCATACGCAAAGGAGAAAAACCTTCAGCCACCAAAATTTGCCGCTGGCAAATTGTTCCGTCTGCGAGATGATCCAATCGCATTTTTCCTTCAATAAATGTGAAACCGGCTCGCTATTGGGACTCATTTGACGCTTTTCACTAAAGTTTGACAATTGCCATGGGAATGGCAATTGTTATTTCCTTCAGATGAAATCGACCAACAATCCGGAATTTAGCCTGGTAATACCCTGCTACAATGAAGAAGCCGTGCTGCCGATGCTGGCAACACGGCTGCTAAAATGTTTGAACGACTTGAAAATTTCGTGGGAAGTCATCTTTGTCAATGATGGTTCAAAAGACCGGACTTTTGAGTTGCTGGCCCGGCTGCACCATGAGGAACCCCGTTTCAAAGTCATTTCCTTCTCCCGCAACTTTGGACATCAATCGGCGATTTCGGGCGGACTGGCTTATACTACCGGGAACACGGTTGGCGTGATGGACGCAGATTTGCAGGACCCGCCGGAAATTTTCGGCGACTGCCTCCAAAAGCTGCACGAAGGCTTTGACGTGGTTTATGCCGTGCGCCGCAAGCGGAAGGAAAGCCTTCCCAAACGCATCGCCTACAATCTTTTTTACCGGCTTTTCCGGTTCATGGCCGAGTCGGAAATGCCCCTGGATTCCGGCGATTTTTGTCTTATGAGCCGCCGCGTGGTCGAGCAATTAAAAAAAATGCCCGAGTGCAATGTTCTCATGCGCGGGTTGCGCGCGTGGGTGGGTTTTCGACAGACCGGTTTGGAGTATGAAAGAGATGCGCGCCGGGCCGGCTCCACAAAATATTCTTTCTGGAAACTGGTGCAGTTGGCCAGGGACGGCATCTTTGCTTTTTCAACGATGCCATTGAAGCTGGCAACCTACATGGGCTTTTGCGCGGTTGGATTCTCCATTCTGGCTGCGATTTTTGTCATCGCCTGGCGGCTGATCGGCTTTCAATTCATGGGACACTCTGCGGCGGAGGTTCCAGGTTGGGCCGGAATTGTTGTCGGGATGCTTTTCCTTAATGGCATCCAGTTCCTGATTCTTGGCTTTTTTGGAGAATATATTGGCAGGATTTATACCGAGGTAAAACATCGTCCCCGGTGGGTGGTGGCGGAAACGCTGGGAGTGGACGTTCAAAACCAAGGAGCCGAACAAAGAGCTTGCGGCCAAGTTGACTAAAGAGCTTCAATCCAATCTGATTTATGTTCGGCGGACTACGCTTCATTCTTGCGGTCTTGGTTGCATTAAGCCATCTGGGAGTATTTGACCATTTCAGCGGAATCAACCCAGGCCAACTGGCCGTAGTCTCTTTTTACACGCTTTCCGGATTGCTGATGGATAAGCAATTTGCCAAGTTAGGAAGATCGGGATTTTATGTGGATCGTTTTTTTAGGGTTTATCCGCTTTATCTGGCTTGTGCCCTCATAGCCTGGGCAGTTCTGTTTGAAGCAACCGGACAAAGATTTTCAAGTCTGGCGTTTTTTTCAAATTTAACAGTTTTCCCCCTCAATTATCGCTCTTTCTATGATTTTCACCCGCTGATAGGTCCTGCATTTTCGCTGGCTTGCGAGCTTCACTTTTACCTGCTGGTTCCGGCACTCGCTGTTTGTTCATTGAATAAATTACGGGTAATTCTTTTTGGCAGCCTTTTTATTTTTATCCTCTCACCATTCCTACTGGGCTTACGACGGCATATTCGGCGTCTTATTCACCTTTGTTAGTGGAATTCTGATGAATCGGAGGGATTTTTCATTCCTTAAATTGTTTGCCTGCATTTTGGGGGTTTTGCTTGCCGCGTTTGTTTTTGCAAAAACTGTACTCCATGCCGAACCCAAAATGGGGCTTAACATCAATGTCTGTCTTGGGACCATCGCCGCATTGCTTGTAATTCCTCGTTTAAATGAGTTCTCACCAAAGGTCCGATGGGATAAAATGCTGGGATTATTCTCTTTCCCGCTTTTCTTGTGCCACGAGTCTGCATTCAACATCCTGTATAACCATAAACTTAACAATCCTGCACTGCTTTTGTTGGCCGCCATCCTTCTTTCAGCCATATTAATTGTTGTTGTTGAAATTCCGTCTGACCGCATCAGATATAGGTTAAGACATTTGTTCCAGAAACCAGTTGCGTCATAATTCGACTGCTGTCTGGAAACATGTGGAGCTTTTTTTACCTCTGCCGGTAATCGCCACGACTGAAATATTTTTCCAGCCACACATACGCGCAGATGAAAAAATAGCGGCTGCCCATCTCCTTGATTTTTAATTTGGCCTGACCAAAACGCCGGTTACGCCACGTGATCGGAACCACCGTCCAGGAATAACCGCGCACGATGGCCTTGAGCGGAATCTCCACCGTCAGGTTGAAATGCGGCGCGATGAGTGGCTCGCAACCTTGGATTACCGTGCGGCGATACGCCTTGAACGCGTTCGTCGTGTCATTAAGCGGGATGTGAAAAATAATCCGGATAAACAGGTTGGCCAGCCGGTTCACGAACAATTTAATTTTGGGATAATCAATGACGCCACCGCCCTTGATGAACCGGCTGCCGAACACGCAATCCCAGCCTTCATTCAGCAATTTCCAGTAACGCACCGCGTCGCGCGCGTCATCGGACTCATCCGCCATCATGATGACCACCGCGTCCCCCTGGATGTGGCGCAGGCCGAGCACGACCGCGCGGCCAAAACCATGCTCGCCGGTGTTTTGGATGGGGCGCAGCCCGGGAACTTTCGCCTGCAACTGCTGCAACACTTCCCATGTCCTGTCCCGGCTGCCGTCGTCCACCACCACAATTTCGTGCGGCACCTGGTTCAACGAGAATTCCAGATGCAGATGTTCAATGGTGGCCGGCAAGGATTCCGCCTCATCCCGCGCAGGGATTACCACGCTGAAAAGTTTCAAGCGTTCAGTGTTTGCGGGAGGGAGGGATTCCGATTTCATGGGCAAAACGATGCAGTTTTAAAATGCGCATTTTGACGGCTTTACCAGAAGATCATTCCGTGCCGGTAATGAGAACTCGCATACGGGAATTTACTTGGCCATCCGCTGGTGCCAGGCATCGGCGATTTCCTTAAATATCTGTGGCAGACTGCGGGTCAGTTTCCACTTGGGATAGTGCGTCCGCATTTTGGAAAGGTCGCTGTAATAGCAAATGTGGTCGCCGCTGCGGGCCTGGTCCACATAGGTGTGAATTTGTTTTTTGCCGGTGCAGGCTTCCGCCATTTCAAACGCTTCGAGGATGGAACAGGAATTATCCTTGCCGCCGCCCAGATTATAGACTTCGCCGCAGCGCGGAGCCTGGTAAAACTCGAACATGAAACTTGCCACGTCCGTGGAATGGATGTTGTCGCGGACCTGCTTGCCCTTGTAGCCGTAAATTTTGTATTCGCGGCCTTCGAGGTTGCATTTCACCAGATAGCTGAGGAAGCCGTGCAACTCGACGCCCGCATGGTTGGGCCCCGTCAGGCAGCCGCCGCGCAAACAACAGGTGGGCAGGCCAAAATACCGGCCGTATTCCTGGACCATGACGTCCCCCGCAACCTTCGAGGCGCCGAACAGCGAGTGCTTGGATTGGTCAATCGAAAACGTTTCCGGGATGCCCCGCGCGAATTGCGCGTCGTCGTAATCCCAGCGTTGGTCCAGTTCCTTCAGCCTGATGGTGTTCGGCCGGTCCCCATAAACCTTGTTGGTGGACATGTGGATGAACGGCGACCCGGGACAATAACGCCGTGCGGCTTCAAGCAGGTTAAGCGTGCCGCCGGCGTTCACGTCGAAATCATCGAAGGGAATTTTTGCGGCCAGGTCGTGGGACGGCTGCGCGGCGGTATGGATGATGACAGCGGGCTTGAGGGTCTCGATGAGTTGGAGCACTCCGGTCCGATTGCGGATGTCCAATTCGTGGTGCGTGAAATGCGCGAGCGCCTTTTGAAGCCGCCGTTCGTTCCAGCGGGTGTTGCCCTGCGGGCCGAAGAAGACTTCGCGTTGGTTGTTGTCCACGCCATGCACGGCGAAATCGCGTTCATGGAAATAAGTGCTGACTTCCGAGCCAATGAGTCCGGACGATCCGGTTACGAGACAGATTTTCATCAATTTTTAGTGAAGTGTAACACACCCGGGTTGCCCGCGTGTTGTTGTTATTGGAAATAAATACCGGATTGCCAGGTTTTCGCCAAGTTTTAACTCGCTGGCTCCAAGGGAAAATATCTGATTGAAATTCCCAAAAAATCAAGACTCACAGCCGGTTCCACCAGACAGCCGTGGGCTTGGGCACGTCGAAGTGCACACGCTGTTCCGGGCTTGCCAGCGTGTAGATGGAATAGCTGGATGGCTGCAACGAAAAGTGACCGGCGGCCAGACGGCGCAGGCGATGATGCACGATCCAGGCCGGTTTCAGCATCCGCACCCAGCCGGGAATCATCTGGTCGGTCTCGGCCTTCTCGCGGATGGCATTGGGCTTCAGGTTCATATTCTCGCCGGTGTCGGCAAAGACGGACGTGAACGAATCGCACACCGCCATTGGCACCCGGTTTTTCATCAGCGCCAGCACCCAGTGAAAATCCCCGAGGTCGCGCCAGCGCGTGTCGAAGAAAATGCCGCGTTCGTGAATGACCCGCCGCCGGATGAAAATCGAACTGGTCAGCACCGGAAAACGAAACCAGATGTGCTGCGGATGCGGCACCAGCGAATGCCGGTGGCAGATGTATTTCCCCGCGCCGTCGGTGACGATGGTGCCGGCCAGCGCGACTTCGGTTTCGGGATGCGCTTCGAAAAAATCGTGGACGGTTTTGAGCGCGCCGGGCAGGTATTGTTCGTCGCAGTTGAGATACGCGAGAATATCGCCCTGAGCGCGGCGATAGCCACGGTTGACGGCGTCATACATGCCGCTGTCCTTTTCGATGAAGGCCTTCACGCGCCGGTCCTGCGGCAGCCAATTCTGCGTGCCGTCGTCCGAACAGGAATCCTGCACGATGTGCTCAAGTTCAACGCCTGACTGGTCGGCCACGGAGGCGATGCAGAGCTTGAGCCAGTTTGAATTGCGGAAGCTCGGCGTGATAATGGAGAACTTCATGGCTGGCTTTGCCCTAATCTAGGGCTCCGATGACTGTTGTCGGCAGCGGTTTTCCATGTTCGTCGAGCCAGGGCACCAGTGCCCGCTGGCCGGTTATTTCGCCGCGAAGAATGGCCAGAATCAAATCGTGAGTCACAATGGTGTTGATTTTTGGCGAATAGGTGATGGCCTCGTTTGCCCCGGGCGGTTTGACGATGAATGGCACACGCGTATCAGGCTGGCCGAATGTGGTCGCCCCCAACGAATGGTCGGCGCTGATGATCAGCCACGTTTTATCCCATTGCCCTGAGGCTTCCATGGCGCGGCGGATCTGGCCCAGTTCCTTGTCGGCCAGTGCCAGGTTTCTCAGGTAGCCAATTTTTCTGGGCATGCCCCAAAAGGTGAATTGATCTTTTTCAGGCAGATAAACGCCGGGCGTATGCGGTGGCGGCAGATGCAGCAAGGTCAGACCGTAAACATTGTTGGTTACCAGCGAAAGTGAATCCCTCAAACCATCATGGCAAACGCCGATGAAAATCCGACGGATATGCCATGACCAGGGAATGCAGCCGATCTCCCGCCACATTGCGTGCGAAAACGTCTTTGCGCGTGCGGGCTCGAACAGTGGGAAGGGATACCATGAGCAATAATTCAATCCCTTGCCCAGGATACGATCATAAGGATGATACCAACCGACGAGGGCGGTGTTAACGCCCAGCGCCCGCGCTTCAGCGAACACGGACGGCAGTTTCTGCCAGGTGGTGTCGGCCCCCGTATCAGCGACCTGAACATTCAAATCCGAGGCGTTGGCAATGCCAACACTTGAAATCCGTCGGCCCGAAATCAACGCCGGCATCGAGCTCTTGGTGCTGCTGTGAGGCGAACAGGCATTGGTGCAGAACAGCGATTCGCCGCGCATCCGGTCGAATTCCGGAAGTTGCACGCCGGCGGGCCGGTTTTCAAATGCCACACGGTAATCCGTACAATCAAAGATAATCCAAATCACGCGCGGCTGGCCCTCGTGAACCGGCGCCAGCGGCGGCAAAACCGGCTCATAGTCCGCCTGTTTCAAGTGCATCACGCCGAGCAACAACAACAAAATTTTCACCAGCACCGATAATGCCAGCGGCGAGAGGATTGCCACCAGCACGCCGGCGGCCCTGGCCGCCCGCCGGTGTTGCCAGACCATCAGGGCCAGCAAGACCACCGAGCAAATCATCACCACCGGCTGCTGGAAAAACAGCGCGACCCGATTGTCCGAAATGTGAAAGATCTGATGGCGGACAAAATCCAGCGGAACCAACAGCAAAGCCAAAAAGGCCAGGTGCAAGGTAAAATGCAACAGGCGGTTCCGAAACCGCCGCCACACCCGTATCCCCAGCCACACCAAGGCCGCCAGCCAGAGGATATTTACCAGGAGGGCCAGCGTTGACGACGTCTGGATCGGCAGTTTGTTGAAGTAGCCCTTGTCCTCATCATACAGGATCGTGAACCACGCATTGGCAAAACACAGGTTCGCCAGCGACAGCGCCACAATCCCATCCTTGATCTTCTGCTTGAACGGTCGGGGCAGGGAAATGGTTCCCGTGTCGTGACCTTCCTCGAAACGGCTGCCGTGCAGTTCGTTCAACGGACGCCGCCTTTCCGCTTCAGACAATACATCCACCGCTGCGTGCCCGGCAGCGCGAGCGACCGGACAATTTCAAAGTACGGCGCGCAGGCCTGCTCGAAAACCGCCGCGTTCAGCGAGGCGTGCAGAGCCTCGCGCCCGCGGGTCAGGCGGCGGAACATGTCATCATTGGGTTCAACAAACTCAATCACAAGTAACGAATTGGTTACATCGTAAGCCAGCCGCAGAATTTCATCAAGCGGAATCCGCTCCGTCACCAGCAGATGGTGGATCAACGCCAGCATCAGCACGCCGTCGAACGCGCCCGTCGCGCGGTCCAGGAACGACGGGCACTCGCCGTTCCTCCAGCCGAGCGCCGGACTCGGCCGCGCCAGATTCACGACCAGCGGCAGAAGGTTCAATTTTTGTTCACGGGCGCGCCGCCAGATCGCGCCGGCGCACGCCGCATCCAGATCAACGGCCACCACTTCCGCACCCGCCTGCGCCGCCAGCGCGCTGAAATGGCCGGTGTTCGCGCCGGCATCCAGCACGCGCGCCGGTTTGAACTCGCGCAACGCCTCGTTCACAAATTTTTCCTTGGCCGCAAATGCCGGGTCGTCGTAGCTGTGCGTGGTCATGTAATCCGACCACACCGATTTTTTTTGCGCGGCCGGCTGGAGCGCATTCAGCGTCCGCTCCAGGCGGTTGAAAAGTGATTCCAGAACGAACTGCGCCTTTTCCGGGTCCGCCAGCAAATGCGGCTGATAAATCTTCCGGGCGTCCGGGCTGGTCCGGCGCGAGAGCCAGGTGGGGATCGAAACGAGTGAAAGCAGGCGCGGCTCGAATTTCTCCAGCGGGCCGCAAAAGCGGTAAACCTCCTCCGGTTCGATTCCATCCCGGCGGGTTGTGAAAATTTCCGCCAGGGGCAAACCCCACCGGCGGTTGGCCAGCAACGGCAGAAGAAAGTTGCGGACAAACTGTGCTTCCGGCAGCCAGATCGGGTCGGCGGGATTCCGCCGCTCAAACGACAGCGCGTCAACGAACACCGGTTCGCTGCCGCGAAACAAAATGTTGCGCGGGGTGGCGTCTTTCAAACCAAAGCCGTCGGCGAGCGCGGTCCGGGCAAGTTCGAGGGTCAAACGGCCGGCGGCCCAAAGCATTTCCGGCGGCCATTCGTGGGGATAACCCGGAAAGGGAATCCGCTCGTGCTCGAAGACGGCTCCCGCCGGTTGAGCGTTGAACAGCGGCTGCCACTCCGGCGCTGCGCGGAGCGCCGCGGTCTCATTTTCATTCAAACGGCGTGTGGAAACGAATTTCCGCCGGGCGATAAACTCGCGCGCGCCATTGGTTTGCAGGAATTTTTCGAACTCAGAAAGGGCATCCGCGGCGACAAAGCGCAGCACGCGGCCGTTGAAGGAACAACATTCACCCGCCGGATCGCGAAACGATGGCGCGGGTGGTGGCATCATCGGGCATCGGATTTGATTTCCACTTTTCCCACCGCGGGAATTTCCCCGGCGAGCCCGGGAGATTTTTTGCCGCACCCTAACATTTTCCGAATCACGTCCACGATCCATCGCCGGGATTTTTTCAGGTAGAACAGAAAACCGATAACTCCCGCCACAAAAGATTGCCAAATCAGCGCGCCCACGCCCGGGTCAATATAAGCAAAGAATTTCATGTAAAACATTAGGACTGCCTACTTTACAACAGATGATTCAAAAAATAATAGGTTACCAGACCGGCATTGTCAATTTTTTGCCCGGAATTTTTGCGCGATGGGAATGCGCCGGCCCATGCCGAAGGCGCGCGGCGATACTTTCAGTCCGGGCGCAGCCTGGCGGCGCTTGTATTCGCTGAACGTGACCTTGTTGATCACGTCGTTGACCACCCCGGCGTCAAACCCGCGCCGGATGATTTCCTCCTTGCCCAAATTTTGCACAACGTAGGCGTCCAAAATTTGGTCCAGCGTTTCGTAGGGCGGCAGTGAATCCTGGTCCTTCTGGTTGGGTCGCAACTCCGCGCTCGGCGGCTTGGTGATGGAAGCTTCGGGGATGATGATTTTTTCGCGGTTGATCCAGCGCGCCAGCCGGTAAATGTCCATCTTGAAAACATCCGCGATCACCGCCAGCGCGCCGCACATGTCGCCGTAAAGCGTGCAATAACCGACGGCCATTTCCGATTTGTTGCCGGTCGTCAGCACCAGCGCGCCAAATTTGTTCGACAGCGCCATCAAGGTCACGCCCCGCAACCGCGACTGGACGTTTTCCTCGGCCTCGTTTGGTTTGGTTCCGGCAAAAACTTTTGCCAGTTGTTTTTCAACCGATTGAAAAGCGGGTTCAATCGGCAAAACCTCGTGGCGAATGCCCAGATTTTTCGCGAGCGCCCCGGCGTCGCTCAAACTGCCTGCGCTCGAATAACGTGCGGGCATGGAAACGCCGAGCACCTTGTCCGCGCCGAGCGCCTCCGCTGCGAGCACGGCCACGAGTGCGGAGTCAATGCCGCCGGACAAGCCGACCATCACCGATTTAAAACCGCATTTGTGAACGTAATCGCGAATGCCGAGCGACAACGCGGCAAACAATTGTTGCTCGCGCGGCGGGAAATTCGAGTGACTGGGGCCTGTGGGCTGTGGGCTGTGGACTTCCGCCTCCAAATCCGCCACAAAAATTTCCTCGGCAAATCCTTTTCCGAGCGCGGCGATTTCGCCGCGCGCATCCAGCACGACGCTGTGGCCGTCAAAAATCAACTCGTCGTTCGCGCCGACGAGATTGACCTGCGCCAGCGGCACGCGCTCGTCGCGCGCCACGCGTTGGAGCATCGCCAGCCGCGTGCGTTCCTTGCCGTCATGCCACGGCGACGCGGCAAGGTTAAGGATGATTTCCGCGCCTTGCCCGATGAGTTCCTTGATCGGGTCACGGCGATAAAGCCGTTCCGGCCAGAAATCCTCGTCGTTCCAGATGTCCTCGCAGATGGTGATGCCGAGTTTGCGGCCATTGAACGCAAAAGGGGTGATGCCTTTGGCCGGTTCAAAATAGCGGTCTTCGTCAAAAACGTCGTAAGTCGGGAGCAGGCTTTTGTGCGTGCGCCAGACAATTTTCCCGTTTTGCAAAACGGCGGCGGAATTGCGGAGCGCGCGTCCGGGACGCTCGGAATTTTCACCAACACAACCGACGCACAATGGAACGGGGCCGATGCCTTTGGCGGTTTCCGCGAGTGCCGCAAGATTGGCCTCAACAAAATCGGCGCGCAGGAGCAAATCGCGCGGCGGGTAGCCACAGAGAAACAATTCCGGTGCGATGACGAATTCCGCGCCGAGCGCGCGGGCTTTTTCATAACCGGTGATGAGTTTTTGCCGGTTCGCGGCAAAGTCGCCGACGGTCGAGTTGAGTTGGAGCAGGCCGATTTTCAAGGGAATTAAGATTGCCGCATCCGGACGGTTTCGCAAAGATTTAATGTGGAACGCGAAGCGTTTTCCCGGCGCGAATCAAAATCAGGTTCCACGGAGCAATGCTGCATGTCCCGGTGTTTCAACATCGTGGAACGCCCTGGCCATGGCGGAGAGATGTTGTTCCAAGGTGAATCGTTGGAGAAAAATTCCACGCGACGCCCCGGCCAGGTCCGCCGTGGTCAAACGCATCAGCGCGTCGGCGATTTGTTCCGGTGACTTTGGGTTGACGAGGCCGGGGTAATTTTCCGCTTGCGGCAGCATTTCGGGAATCGCCCGCCAGCGCGTCGTGACAATCGGCAGGCCGAACGCCAGCGCTTCAATCAAATTTGCCGGCTGTCCTTCGGCCAGGTAATAAGTCGGGAAGCAGAACAAATCGGCGTCGCGCAACGCCTGATTTTTTCGTTCGGCGGAAACGAAGCCGAGAATTTCGACGGCGTTTTGCAGTCCGCGTCGGCGAATCAATTCATGCAATTCCGTTTCTTCAGTCTTTGAAGCGAATCCGCCAATTACGGTGAGCCGGAAACGCAACGGAGAATTTTCATTGGCCAGCGCGACACCTTCGACGGCGTCGAACGCGCCTTTCTGGCGGCTTACGAGCGCGAGATACAGGACGTTGACGGTTTTGTCGCCATCGGACGCATTTTGAAAATCACCGGACAGAATTTTTTTCCATCCGGCAATTCGTGCGCGGCGTCGCGGCAAAATTTCCGTTTCAAATTGCGGACACAGGTCGGGAATGCCGCCGGCCACGACGACGGTGCGCTGCGCCGTGAGTTTTTCTGCGTCGTGCCGGTTGAAATCCGAAAGCACGATGCTCAAGTCGGCGTTTTTCATCAGGCGGTAGGTGAAGCTGCGCGTGTGGATGGAGACGGCGGTTTCAAGCCATTTCGCAAGTCCCGCCGCGCGCCAGTTAAAAATAATGTGTTTGAAAAATGGGCGGCAGACCAGCATGACCAGCCAGTCGCGGTAAAGCGCCACGGGTTTGCCCGGCGCCGGGACGTAATAAAAATTTTCCACGCCGTAACGGAACCGGCACCAGATGGCCTGCAGACAATAAAAAAGAATCAGAAGGATTTTCCCGATTCGAACCTCACCGATGTCCTCGAGCGTTTTGGAAAAGCGTGCGTTGACGTGGTAACACTCGATGCCGAAGTGGTTGGGTGGCTGTTTTCGAAATTTCCATTTGCGCCGGTTGCCGCCGAAATTATCCAGCATCAGCTTTACGGCGTAACTCTGGCCGTGGTATGGCGGCGGCACATGGGCAAAGACAAGCAATTTCATTTATAATCTAGATCTAGGTTTACGATTTACACGCCGTGCGAACTTTGGAATTATAAATCGTAAATCGAGAATCGCAAATGATGAATCGAGTCAATGTCCTCGGCGTGGGCATCAGCGGGTTGAATCTTCAGCCCTGCGCTGGACGCCGTCGCCGACACCGTGCGCCCGGCGCAAAAGCTTCGTCTGCGTCACTGGCGTCCACGGCGCCCTCGGGTTCAAATGTCCTGTGGACTTTGAACAACTCAACTAAAACATCCTTCCTGGGTCACCCCAAGGCCATCCGCCAAATCGAGGCAGGACCCGTTTCGCATCCGGCCTTGAAAGTTAAACCAATGAAATGAGAACAATTTAGTGAACTTAAAGAACAAGAAAATATTGGTTTTCGGCGGCGCCGGTTTTATCGGCAGCCATTTGACCGAGCGGCTGATTCAGGCAGGCGCTTCCGTTACGGTGTATGACAATTTAAAGACCGGCCGCATCGCCAATCTTGCCAAAGTCTGGCGGCACCCCGGCTTTCGTTTTATCGAAGCCGATGTATGTGAGAGGAACAAAGTGGAGGAAACGGTTCCCGGCCACGAGGTCATATTTCACTTTTGTGACGACAGCGACATTCGCTCAGCCGCCGAGCACCCGGACACCTACGTTGAACAAAACATCATGGGATTGTTTTACGTTCTGGAATCCATGCGCAGGAACCGGATCCGCCTTATTTTGTTTCCCAGCAGCACCACTGTGTTCGGGGAGTTGGCTCATCCGCCAGCTTCGGAGTTGCACGGCCCGATGATGCCCTTGAACCTCTATGGAGGAGCGAAACTCGCTGCGGAGGGGTTGATTTCGGCTTGGGCTCACACCTACGACTTGCGAGCCATCGTGTTTCGATTTGTCGGCATCATTGGCGGACGCATGGATCACGGGGTGGTGCATGATTTCGTGAGGAAACTGCAAAAGGATCCAACACGATTGGAGATCCTCGGAGACGGCACCCAAAGTCGGTCCTTTGTTCTGGTGGATGACTGCCTGGAGGCGATGCTCTTCGCCCTCGCCAAGACCAGGAAAAACTACAACCTTGTCCATATCGGCAACGTGGACCAGATTTCGGTCAACGAAACCGCTGAGGTCATATTCCAGGTCATGAAACTGAAAGGGGTCAAACTTCGCCACACCGGAGGGAAGTTGGGCTGGAAAGGCGATGTCGCCTCCAACTTCATTGCCACCGAGACGTTGACTGCTTGGGGCTGGAAACCGCGCCGTTCGAGCCGGGAAGCAGTATTTGAGGCGGCGAGCCGCCTGGTTTTGGAAAGAAGCCGCGCGTGAGGTTGTCCAATGTGTCTGCCTTTTCTTCACCCGCCACCAAGGTGCCGTGAGGCGGCGGGATGTGGGCAAACACAAGCAATTTCATTTATCATTCAGGATTTGTGGTTTTTAATATACGCGCCGGGCAAGCTTTGGAATCGAAAATGATGAATCGAGTCAACGTCCTCGGCGTCGGCATCAGCGTCCTCAATTTGAGGACGGCGCTGGATACCATCGCCGCGGCGGTGCATAACCGGCGCAAGGGCTACATTTGTGTGACCGGGGTGCATGGCGTGATGGAAGCGCAGAACGACCCCGCATTCCGGAAAATTTTAAACGGGGCTTTTCTCTGCACGCCGGACGGGATGCCGATGGTCTGGATGGGCTGGCTGCACGGCCACCGTGAAATGAGCCGCGTCTATGGGCCCGACCTGATGCTCGATGTCTGCGCCTGGAGCGAAAAGAGCGGCTGCCGGCATTTTTTCTTCGGCGGCGCGCCGGGCGTGGCGGAACAATTGTGCGAAAAATTAACGGCGCGGTTTCCGAATTTGCAGATCGTGGGCGGTTACACGCCGCCGTTTCGTCCGCTCAACGTGGAAGAGGCCAAACAGTTGCAGGAAATGGTCCGGGCCGCGCAACCGGACATCCTGTGGGTGGGCTTGAGCACGCCGAAACAGGAAAAATTCATGGCCGAATTTTTGCCGCGGCTGGACGCGACGCTGATGATCGGCGTTGGCGCGGCGTTCGATTTTCACAGCGGACGTGTCAAACAGGCGCCGCGTTGGATGCAGCGGACCGGGCTGGAGTGGTTCTATCGCTTGTGCCAGGAGCCGCGACGGCTGGCGAAACGGTATCTATGGAACAATCCGCTGTTCGTGGTCAAAATTGCCGGGCAGCTTTCCGGGCTGAAAAAGTATTCACTGGAACAGGATCGGAATGGTTCCCCGCCGCCGGATTCAAGCCGCGGCAATTTGGGGTGAAGCATCGCGCGGCAACTTCAGGCCGTCTTCAGCTCCGGCGCGTTTTGTCAGCCATTCGATGATGCGACTAATGGCCAGTTGCAGGGCTTCATCGGAACTTCGCGGGAGGGCAAAACCGGCTCGGCGGAGTTTGGACGAATCCATTCTCGATTGCGGCACGTCCCCCGGCCAGCCGCCGGCGGAATCTCCGTAATGAATCACCGTCCGGCCTTTGAATCCGAGTTGCTTCACGAGCTCGTCGGCGATGAAACGCACTGAGGTGGCCCCGTCCGGCGCAAGATTGAAGACGTCAAATTTCGACGGCTCCAATTCGGAACAGCGTTGTGCGGCAAACATCAACCCGCCGACCAAATCACGGACATACACATAAGGTTTTGCCTGAAGACCATTGCCCAACACTTTCAATTCACCGGAATTTTTTGCCAGCTGCCGGATGAAGTCATAAATGGCTCCGTGGGTGGTGCGTTCGCCGACAATGTTCCCGAACCGCAGGATGATGCCACGCAATCCGAACGTGGCGCAGAAGGCCGTGATGAGCGCCTCGGAAGCCGCCTTGCCCGCTCCGTAAAGACTGATCGGCAGGCATGGTCCCAAGCCTTCGTGTGTCACTGTAGTACCCACGTCGCCATACACGGTTCCGGAACTCGAAAAGACAATTCGCGGCACATGGTTTTGTCGCATGGCTTCGAGGACGTTGTAAGTGGCAATGGTTTCCTGCTCGAGGTCCAGCCGGGTGTTTTCGATTCCCCAACGAGCGTCTGGATTGGCCGCCAGATGGAAAACCTGGTCAACGCCTTGGAAATACGGCGGCAATTTTGGAAAATCCAGAAGATCGAGGGTGTTTACCTTGAGCTTTGGGTTGCCGGCATGTTGGGCAAGGTGTTCCCGCCGGCCGGAGGAAAAATTATCCAAAACTCTGACTTCCCGGGTCGTGGGATTGGACAACAGGGCATCCAGCAGATGAGAACCGATAAAACCAGCTCCACCCGTAACCAGATATGTTGACGAGGCATTTTGCGCCATGAATCCATCGCAAATATCGGCTCGCACCGCCAACGTCAACGATTTTGTTTGAGTAAAAGCGGGCGTTGCGCTATCTAAAGGCTGAAATCACCGCAAAAATGAGCGAAAATCAGGATAACCCGCCTTTGAACCCTTGGCAGGAGTCAATGGACTGCTGGCGTCGGCTGCCGAACAAGTTTTTTTTCTTTTTGTTGCTGGCCGCCTGGCTGGCGCTGTTTCAGTTTATGGGCAATTCCGTTCTGGGTTACATTCATACGTCATCGTTGTTTTCCTGGATGCATGAGGCGTATCGGAGTTCCGGCGGCTCGGCCAATGATGATGCCCACGGCAATTTCATCCCATTTCTGGTCGTCGGGCTGTTTTGGTGGAAGCGGAAGGAGCTGCTGGCGTCGTCATTCCATATTTGGTGGCCAGGGCTGCTGCTGCTCATCGCGGGGATGATGCTGCACATATCGGGTTATGTCCTGCAACAGCCGCGCATCTCCATCGTGGCGCTGTTCACCGGGATTTATGGTTTGATGGGGCTGGCTTGGGGGCGCGAATGGCTGCGGAAAAGTTTTTTCCCGTTCTTCCTTTTTGTTTTTTCGATTCCTTTGGGCGATCAAGCCAAGTTCATTACGGTTCCATTGCAATTGCTGGTGAGCTGGTTGACGGCGGTGGTGGCGCATATTGTGGGCATCGGCGTGATGCGAGACGGGGTGCAACTGATCGATCCTTCAGGCACTTACCAATATGAAGTTGCCGCGGCGTGCAGCGGCATCCGGAGTCTCATCGCGATTTTTCTGCTGGCCACGATTTACGGTTTCATCACATTTCAATCGACGTGGAAACGGCTTTTTCTCATGGCACTGGCGTTCCCGTTCGCCGTTTTGGGAAATTTGGCGCGGATGCTCTTCATCATCGTTGCGGCGGAAATCGGCGGGCAGAAGTGGGGCAACTACGTTCACGAAAGCGGCGTTTTCAGCCTCGTCCCGTATCTTCCGGCAATTATCGGGCTGCTCATCGTCGGGCGGCTGATGGAAAAGTGGTGGGGGGCAGACGAGTCAGCGGAGCAGGGACATCCATGAAATATCAAAAATGGCTGATTCTTTTTGTCGTGCTCGTGTTGATGGCGGGCACAGCCAGTGCATTGATCTGGCTCAAGGGACACCAGCGGCTTGGCAAACCGGGCATCAAAGCGATCCCCATTCCCGGAAGCACGATGATGAAAATTGATTTGCCGGAGCGCGTTCCCGACTTCACCTCCACCAATGTGCCGGAATCGGAAGTTGAACTGGGTTATTTTCCAAAAGACACCAGTTATGCCAGGCGTTTCTATCAGGCCCCCGATGGTTTTGGAGTCAGCACCACCGTCATTTTGATGGGCGCAGACCGCACGAGCATTCACCGGCCGGAATACTGCCTGCTGGGACAGGGCTGGAGCATTGATAAAAAAACCGAGGTCAAAATTCCAATAGACGGCGTGCCCCATTATGAACTGCCGGTGATGAAATGGGTGATCAGCAAGACGGTCGCAACCCCTGAAGGTCAGAAACAGGAAATAAGGGGGGTTTATGTGTTTTGGTTTGTCGCAGACAATGAGCAGGCCACGGGCAACGTTCAACTCCAGTGTCAACTGGTGAAAGACCTTTTATGCACCGGGGTGTTGCAACGCTGGGCTTATATTTCCTGTTTTGCCGTCTGCGCACCGGGTCAGGAAGACGCCGCGTTTGAGCGCATGGGAAAATTAATTGCCGCCTCGGTGCCGGAATATCAATTGCCTCCCATCAAACGGTGACGGTGAATACATTTGAAATTACCCGCAATTTGTCTATCCTCAAAAATGCCCTGCGATGGGAGTTAAAAAGTCATGTCGCGACGTGAACGCCAGATTCGAACGCAAATCCACGAAGTGGCGGATGCCTGTCTGTTCGCGGTGAGCTTCTGGATTGCGTTTGCGTTGCGCACCAACCCGCAAGTCAGCGAGTGGCTGAACCTCGACCCGATTCCATCCGACACATTGAGCGGTATCGTCTGGCTTTATTTCCCCTTGATTGTTGCCGCGCCGCTGATTCTTGAATCGCAGGGCTTTTACGACCGGCCCGCCCTTGGCCCGCGGCGGGACATTCTCTGGCCGCTCTTCAAAGGATGCCTCATCACGACCATCGGCCTGGTGCTGGTCATGTACACCCTCCACTTTGTTTCGCCGCGCGTTGTGATGATGTTTTTTGGCGTCATCAGTTTCACCCTGATTTATCTGAAGGAGGAACTGGTGCAGTGGGCTTTGCGCAGCAAGTTCGGCCAGTCCCAATACCAGCGCCGGTTCATCCTCATCGGCACGCGCAACGAAATCACGCGACTCAAACATGAACTGAAGTTGAAAGCGGACGCCAGCATCGAAGTGGTGGGCGAATTGAGCCTCGGCGAAACCCCGGTGCAACAACTCGCGCACATGCTCCATGAACATTCGGTGAGTGGGGTGCTCATCAGCGCCCGGCACACTTATTTCGAACAGGTCGAAAACGCCATCAAAACCTGCGAGCTCGAAGGCATTGAAGCCTGGCTGGTCGCCGATTTTTTTGGAACGCAAATTTCACGCGCGCGCTTCGACGAATTGCTCGGCCATCCCTTGCTGGTCTTTCGCACGACGCCGGAAACCTCCTGGCCGGGCGTCGCCAAGCAACTCATGGATTTCTTCGGTGCGCTGTTGTTGCTGGTGTTGTTGACTGTGATTCCGGTAATTCCCCTCATCGCGCTGGCGATCAAGCTCACCTCGCCCGGCCCGGTTTTATTCCGCCAGCAACGCTCCGGCCTCAACGGCTCGCCCTTCACGCTTTACAAATTCCGCACGATGGGGACCAACGCCGAGCAGCACAAACACGAACTGGAGGCCATGAATGAAATGAGCGGCCCGGTCTTCAAAGTCACCAACGACCCGCGCGTCACGCCCATCGGCAAATGGCTCCGGCGCTACAGTCTCGACGAGTTGCCGCAACTTTACAACGTGCTCCGCACCGAAATGAGCCTGGTCGGTCCGCGCCCGTTGCCGGTGGACGAAGTGAAGCGTTTTGACAATCTGGCCCACCGCCGCCGCCTCAGCGTCAAGCCCGGGTTGACCTGTCTCTGGCAAATCAGCGGCCGCAATCAAATTTCCGATTTCAAAGACTGGGTGCGTCTTGATCTCGAATACATTGACAACTGGTCGCTGTGGCTCGATTTGAAAATCCTGGTCCGCACCATCCCCGCCGTGCTCATCGGCACGGGCGCAAAGTAAAATACCGGGTTGCCCTGAATGAAAAAACAGCAACCCACCTCGGTCGTCACCGGCGCTGCCGGGTTTCTTGGTTCGCACCTGGCCGATTTGCTCCTGGCGCGCCGCCACAAGGTCATCGGCATTGACAATTTTGTCACCGGCTCGGTGGACAATATTTCCCATCTGGCTGGCAACCCGGACTTCAAGTTCATCCAGCAGGACGTCACCGAATTCCTCTTTCTGAACGAGACGGTGGATTACGTCTGGCACTTCGCTTCACCCGCCAGCCCGATTGATTATCTGGAGCTGCCGATTCAAACGCTCAAGGTCGGCTCGCTCGGCACCCACAAGGCGCTCGGTCTGGCCAAGGAAAAGGGCGCGCGCTTTCTGCTCGCCTCGACCTCGGAAATTTACGGGGACCCGCTCGTTCACCCGCAGACCGAGGATTATTGGGGCAATGTCAACACCATCGGCCCGCGCGGCTGTTACGACGAGGCCAAGCGCTTCGCCGAGGCGCTGACCATGGCCTATCACCGCGAGCACCGGGTCGAAACGCGCATCGTCCGCATCTTCAACACCTACGGCCCGCGCATGCGGCTCAACGATGGCCGCGTCGTGCCGGCGTTCATCAGCCAGGCACTCAAAAACAAACCCGTCACCGTTTTTGGCCGGGGCCGGCAGACCCGCAGCTTTTGTTATGTTTCCGACCTGATCGAAGGCATCTTTCGTCTGATGATGAGCAACTACGATTTACCGGTGAACATTGGCAATCCGAACGAAATGACCATGCTGCAATTCGCCGGGCAAATCATCCGCGTCACCCGCTCGCGCAGCAAAATTGTTTTCGAGCCGCTGCCGCAAGATGACCCGAAACAACGCCGGCCCGATATCACCCGCGCACGGAAAATCCTCAAGTGGGAACCGAAAGTCCCGCTGGCCAGCGGGTTGACGCAGACAATCAAATACTTCAAAACCAAAGTTTGATCGCACCAGGCGGCGACGGATGCGCTTGTGCGATTGGCCTCAATCCGTTCATAATCCAACCGTGTCCGCTGCCAGTAAAATCTTTTTCCGCGCCCGACAGTTTGAATTTGTCTTCCCGCGACCGGCACTCGTCATGGGGATCGTCAACGTCACCCCCGATTCTTTTTCCGACGGCGGAAAATTTTTTGATCCGGCCCGGGCCGTCGCGCACGCGCTGGAGCTGGTCGCGCAAGGCGCGGAAATTCTCGACCTCGGCGGCGAATCCACCCGTCCGGGCGCGGAGCCGGTGGCTGAAGCCGAGGAATTGCGCCGCGTCATACCGGTGATCGAAGAACTGGCGTCGCGCGTCAAAATTCCGCTTTCGATTGATACCGTAAAGCCCACCGTTGCCCGCGCTGCGTTGCGGGCCGGCGCGAGCGTCGTCAACGACGTGGCGGCCCATCGCGAAGACGATGCGATGTGGAGGGTTGTGGCGGAATTGGGCGCGGGTTACATTTGCATGCACGCGCAGGGCACGCCGCAAACGATGCAAACGAATCCGATCTATGCGGACGTGGTCCGGGAAGTCGGTGAATTTTTCAGCGAGCGGCTGGGAAAATTGAACGCCAGTGGCGTGACGGCTGACCGGGTGGTGCTGGACGTCGGCATCGGTTTTGGCAAGACGCCCGGGCACAATTTACAGTTGCTCGCGGCCTTGCGGAGTTTTACAAAGTGGCAGCGTCCGTTGCTGCTGGGCGTTTCGCGCAAGTCGTTCATCGGGAAATTGCTCGGCGCGGAGGTGGCCGCGCGCCTGCCGGCGTCGCTCGCGTGCGCGTGCCTGGCGGTGGAAGACGGCGTGCAAATCATCCGGACGCACGACGTGGCGGAAACGGTTCAAGCCGTGCGGATGACGGAGGCTGTGCTGGCCCGGAAGAAAAAATAATGTGGACACATCTCCAGATTGATTGGGGACCCGCGTTGGAAATTTTAATCCTCGCGGTCGTGATTTATTACACTTGCCGTTTTTTGCGCGGGACGCGCGGCTGGCCGGTGGTCATTGGTTTTGTCGTGTTGTTGCTGGCGCTCGCGCTGGTCACCACGATTCTCGATTTGAAGGTGTTGCGCTGGCTGCTCGGCACGTTCTCGGCGTTTTTCGCCGTGGCCGTCCTGATTATTTTTCAACCGGAATTGCGCCGGATGCTGGCTGAACTCGGCAATTTGCCGCTCTTTGTCAGCATGAGTGAACAGCGCGAAAGCATTGAGGTCATCATCCAGACGGTTGAGCGCCTCGCCGACGTGAAAATCGGCGCGCTCATCGCCATCGAACAATCCATCCAGCTTCAGGAAGCCGTCGAATCCGGCATCCGTGTGGATTGCGACGCCACGCCGGAAATGCTCGAAACGATTTTCTTCCCGAACAACGCGATTCACGATGGCGGCGTCATCATCAAAGGCGACCGCATCGCCTACGCCGCGTGCATTTTTCCGCTGACGCAACGGCAGGATTTGAACAAATCGCTCGGCACCCGGCATCGCGCGGCGATTGGATTGAGCGAGGAAACCGACGCGGTCATCGTGGTCGTGTCCGAGGAAACGGGGATGATTTCCCACGCTTACAAGGGCCAGTTGGTGCGCGGCGTGTCGCTGGAGGAGTTGCGCGCGTTCCTGACTTCCGTGCTCGTGCAACCGGTCAAATCACGCCACGGTGTCGAATGGCTGCGTGCGCGCCTGAGTGAACGGTACAAGCCCGGTTCGGTCGTCATCACCAAAAACGAGCCGCGCCCGGCGCTCAAGCAAACCGCCGACTGAATTTTTTATGGCAATGCGCGATTGGGTCACAAATGATTTTGGCTGGAAATTGTTCTCACTGTTTCTGGCGGTGGCCATCTGGCTGACCGTTCATAAAATTTACGAAGAGCCAAAAGCCGCCTCCAAGCCGGCGGTCGGAGACACGGTGACCTTTGGTAATTTGCCGGTGCGCGTTGTTTCCGGCGCGTCGGATGTCCGCGATTTTCGGGTGGCGCCCTTAACAGTAAAAGTCACGGTCAGTGGTTTGGCGGAAGACATGGCCAAGCTCCAGGCCGACCAGGTTCACGCGGTTGTTAATCTGACAGACAT
This sequence comes from Limisphaerales bacterium, assembly GCA_003134375.1. Taxonomy (GTDB): domain Bacteria; phylum Verrucomicrobiota; class Verrucomicrobiia; order Limisphaerales; family UBA11358; genus UBA11358. The sequence continues at coordinate 45,823 of PLAY01000119.1, forward strand.
CGGGTCGGAACGGGATTTGCATGTGCCGGTGGATGTTTCCGCCCCACCCGGCGTGACGCTCGTGAGTGTTGACCCGCCCAAGGTGGGCGTGATCGTTCCGCCTCCGTCGGATAAAAAACCATGAATTCCCCCCAAAAAATATTCGGTACGGACGGTGTCCGCGGCACGGCCAACGTCGAACCCGTCACCGCCGAGACCGCCCTCAAACTGGGCCGCGCCGCCGCGTACGTTTTCAAAAATCTTGAACGCCAGTCACGGGGTCGCGGCCGGCACAAAATCGTCATCGGCAAGGACACCCGGCTTTCCGGCTACATGCTCGAAAATGCGATTTCGTCCGGCATCCTTTCCATGGGCGTGGACGTGCTGTTCATCGGGCCGTTGCCGACGCCGGGTGTGGCTTACGCCACGCGCAGCCTGCGTGCCGACGCCGGCATCGTCATCACCGCCTCGCACAATCCCTATGCGGACAACGGCATCAAATTCTTCCGCGCCGACGGCTACAAACTCGACGACAAAATCGAGGACAAAGTCGAAAACCTGGTTTTCAGCGGTGAAATTGAAAACATCCGTCCCACGGCCGACGCCGTCGGCAAGGCGGTCCGTATTGACGACGCGCTCGGACGTTACATTGAATTTGCCAAGACCAGTTTTCCGCGCGGCCTGACGCTCGAAGGGGTGCGCATCGTCGTGGATTGCGCGCACGGCGCGGCCTACAAATCCACGCCCTGTGTGCTGCGTGAACTCGGCGCGGAAGTCATGGTTTATGGCAACCAGCCCAACGGCATGAACATCAACCAGGATTGCGGTTCGATGCATCCCGAAGCGATGTGCCGCAAAGTCGTCGAACACAAGGCGCATCTCGGCATCGCGCACGACGGCGACGCCGACCGCGTGCTGCTGTGCGATGAAAAGGGCAATTTGGTTGATGGCGACGACATCATGGCCATTGCCGCGCTCGACATGCTGGCGCATAAAACGCTCGCCGAAAAGACGCTGGTCACCACCGTGATGAGCAACGCCGGTTTGGAGGCCGCCGTCAAATCCGCCGGCGGCCGGGTCATTCGCACCGCCGTCGGCGACCGGAACGTGATTGACGAAATGTTGCGCGGCGGCTTCAACTTTGGCGGCGAGCAAAGCGGCCACCTGATTTTCCGCGATTTTGGCACCACCGGCGACGGCCTTGTCGCCGCGCTGCAAATACTGCGCATCGTGAAAGCCAGACAAACGCCGCTCTCCAAACTGGCGAAATGCTGGACGCGCTTTCCGCAACTCATCACCAACGTCCGCGTGCGCGAAAAAATTCCATTCGAGCAGCTCGACGGAGTTGACAAATTGGTTGGCGAAGCCGGGGTGGAATTAAAAAAGCAGGGCGGCCGTTTGCTGCTGCGTTATTCCGGCACCGAACCGAAGGCGCGGCTGCTTCTCGAAGGCCGCAACGCCGCAATACTCAAAAAGTGGTCGGACAAAATCTGCGGCGCGATTCAAAAGCAGATCGGCGTGTGATGTGGTGGCACCCGTGTCTCGCGGGTTGTTTCGAGCGTCGCGCCCGAAACCGTTTGCCTATACATTGCCATCCTTCGTTTGAGCAATTGCAGTCTTGTTTCCGCCGCCACGATTCGGCGGAACACCAAAATTGGTACCGTCGCGCCGGAGCGGTGCTTGGGCGCGTTACGAAGGCGGAAGACGGGCACCGCCCACATTATTGCAGGACCAAAATTTCCGGCCGCAATCTGCCGACAAATTGATTTGGCAACTTGGGATCGACTGAGCCGGACACCATCGTTTCCATTCCCACATGACCATCGCAAAACGCCACGTTCGCCCTTTGCGAATGGCGGAAATGACCATGCGGATAATAACTGCTGCTGGGATAATTGGTTGGGTTGTCCAGGTAATACCATTCTTCAAGCATCGGATTCGAGGGCAAGGCGGGCGCTAGAAAATTGTTGACCTGTGCGGCGTCGGCGTAGAGCGCGGTGTCGGTGGGATTGCGGAGCTTTGAAATAATTATGGGCTGGATGGCCGGAGAAAGGAACCAGTTGTAGCCGTAGCTGAACACAACATTCGTGGCCTTCAATTTGAACTGAGGCGCCTGGCTGTCCAATGACGGGCAAAGCCGCACGTCACTGCCATTGAGATACAGAAACAATTTGCCAACGGACAAATCGAACGGCCGGTGGCCTTCCGCGCCGGATCCCAGCCAGCCGAACCACCAGAGTTGGCCGCTATTGATGTTGGTGGGGCCGCATTCGAAACAATTGCCGTCGTTGTCGTCCCAGTATAATTCCGTGGCAACCCCAAGCTGGCGCAGGTTGCCTTCACACGAAGCGTGTTGCGCGGACAATCTGCCCCTGCTCAAGACCGGCAGCAGCATCGCCGCAAGAATTGCGATGGTGGCAATGACAACGAGCAGTTCAATCAGGGTGAATGCCCGTCGTCGAGAGTCGAGAGTCGAGAGTCGAGGGCCGGAATTCAGCAGTGCGCCGATCCGGCTGCTCTCGACCTTCGACCTTCGACCTTCGACCTTCATGTTCATGGCCTATCAGCTCGAACGCGGTAAAATGCCTTGTCCGCCGGTGGATTCGTGTCCTGCAAAAACAGATTCGTTCCATTGCCGCCGGTCATGATGGAAGTGTCAGTCCACGAAACGAAATTCGCCGTGCGTTCGAGCGTGTAAATCCAGTTGCGCTGGCTGATGAATTGCGCCTGCCAGTTTGAATTGTTGAAACTGCCGCTGAGATTTTGAATCGGCGGCGGTGGCACGGTGACGACAAAATTGTCCACGACACCGTGTGCCAGCACGGAACTGCCATAGAAGGGATCCTGCCCGGCATCGCTGTAGCTGTTGATCGAAATCGTATCCACGTAAAAATTGTCCGCATCGTAAAACTCGCTATTGTTGGGGTCAGTCAAGGTGACGTCCAGGAGCCGGAGGAACGGAGCGCCATTGGTCGTCAGAATGGTGACGAGCGTCTGGTTGCTGGCGGTATAGGTCATCGTGACGTGGAGGAGCACATTGGTGGGCAGTTCGATTTCATACGGAAGGTATTGGTAGGGGGCAAAATCGCCGTTGGTGGATATGAAAGTCGGCGTGGTGGTCGCAGAGACGGGGCCGTAATCCGGGAAATAGCCGGGGGGAAAATAGTCGAATTCGACCAGATTGACCGCACCGGTTGGGGCACTTAAAGGATACCAAACGCCGCGCAGAAAATTCGTGCCGGTGGCGTCCGCGAAGCTCAAAAAACCGAGACCAATTTCAAATCCACCGGTCATGCCCGCATCGGTTCCACTGGCGATGTCGTTCAGACGGAAGTCAAACACGACGCTGAAATCATCGTTGCGGGTGACGACCGTCCCCAGCGGATGGTAAAAATAACTGTTGGTTTGTGACGAGTCCCAGGTGACGGCAAGGTCGTGATTCGTGGAATCCCACCGGAACAGATTGGTGTTGCCGAAAATCTGCCAGCCATTTTGCAGTGGATTGGCGGAAAAGTTTTCGGTGATGACGGTCGCGCGCGCGACAGACAAAACGGACAAGCCGGCCAGTGCCAGCGAAACAAACAGGACTTTTTTCATGTGCTGATCTTTCAATTTGGTTCCGCAAAAAATTCACGGAACGGTTTTTGGTTGAGAGACCAGCGCGGAGAAAGAAGACGTTTGGTAGCGCAGACATTCTTGTCTGCGGGTTCATGGGACATTCCTGTCCCGTGTCTCAAGAACTGGCGGCTGGAAAGTCGCCTGAACCCGCAGGCTGGAAAGCCTGCGCTACAACAAAAAACCTTCAGACCCCGGCAAAACGGAGAATGAAGGCATCCAACGAATCCTGGCGAAAACCGTTCGACAGGCTGGCCTCATCCTTCTCTTTGACGGAGAAGTGATCCCGCACTCGCGGGACCCGACGAGCACAGCCAAACCGGTATCCTGACTTCGGCCTCAAACCGCCTTCCCGCCTTCCCGTCCCGCACTGCGGAACAGTGGCCTTGGGAATTTGTAGCCGTTACAGTGGCGCAACCGTCCCGGATTTTCACCGGGTTCCCAGACATTTGACTGCGATGACGGATGAACAGCGTTCATCCTTTTCAAAGAACAGTCCGTTACTACGCCCGAAACCAGAATCTGCCAAGAGAAAATTCGGAAAATTTTTCGCGCGCGCGGGAAACACATTTGCGGGCTTTACGCCCCAGCCGTCCGGCTGGTAGGTTTGAGCACCCGGAAACAAAAATCGGCAACCCAACCGCAACGCATGGTTCAAGTTGAAAATCTCACCAAACTTTACGGCGAGTTCGTTGCCGTGAACGAGCTTTCGTTTTCCATCCAGCCCGGCGAAGTGATGGGCTTGGTCGGCCCGAACGGCGCGGGCAAGACCACCACGTTGCGCTGTCTGTCCGGCATCATTCCGCCCACGCGCGGCACCGTGCGCGTCGGCGGCCACGACATCGTCCGGGATGCGATCGCCGCCAAGAAACAGATCGCCTTTTTCACCGACGAACCGCGCCTGTTCGATTACCTCACGGTCTGGCAGCATTTGAATTTCGTGGCGCGCATCTATCAGGTGGCCGATTACGAGCGCACCGGGCGTGAACTGCTGGAGGAGCTCGAAATTGCGAACAAGCTGGACGCGCTGCCCGGCGAACTGTCCCGCGGCATGAAACAAAAGCTCGCCATCGCCTGCGGCCTCCTGCACTCGCCGAAGGTGATTTACTTTGATGAGCCGTTGACCGGGCTGGATCCCCTCGGGATTCGCCGGATGAAGGATTCCATTTTGAAACGGGCGCGCGACGGGGCCGCCATCATCATCAGCTCGCACCTGCTGCACCTGGTCGGGGAAATCTGCTCCCGTCTCCTGATTTTGAAGAACGGGCGGAAGATCATTGACGGTACGCTCGGGGAGGTGACGCGGAAATTTTCCGAACAGCCCGGCGACGCCAATCTTGAGGAAATTTTCTTCCGCGCCACGAGTGAAACCGGTATGCCGGCGCCTGCGGTTCCACCGCTGCTGCCGCATTGAAACGAACGATGATCGCCGCGCTGCTCTACCTGCAATACCACTCGTTCCGCAACCGGCTGGTAAGCCGGGTCAAGCGGCTCAAGCAGCCCAAATACCTCATCGGCGCCATTGTGGGCGGAATCTATTTCTACTTTTACTTTTTCCGCTACCTTTTTCGTGGATACGGCGGACGCCCGGTGGTGAACATGTCCATTCCGGTGGTGAACATGTCCATTTCGCCGGAGCATCTGCAACTTGTGGAATTGTTGGGCGCGCTTGTGCTTTTTGTCATCGTGCTGCTGGCATGGATTATTCCGCACGAACGCGCCGCGCTCACGTTCACCGAGGCCGAAGTGGCATTTCTGTTTCCGGCGCCGCTGACCCGGCGCAACCTGATTCACTTCAAGCTGGTGCGGTCGCAATTGCGGATCCTTTTTAGCGCGCTCTTTTTGACGCTGATTTCCCGGCGATTTGGCGGCAATGCCTGGATTCACGCGCTGGGCTGGTGGCTGATCCTCTCGACGCTGAACCTTCACTTCCTCGGCTCCTCGTTTGCCCGGACGATATTGCTGGATCGCGGCATTTCCAACTGGCTCCGGCGGCTGCTGGTCTTCGGGATGGCGGTGGCGATGGCCGGCTCCGTCTGGGTTTGGGCGAAGCGAACGCTGCCGGAACCGGGTTCCGCCGACATCGCCAATCTCAATGCAATTCTGGATTACGCGCAGCGGGTCTTGACCGCCGGCCCGGCGCTGTATCTGCTGTATCCGTTCCGGCTGGTGGTGCGGCCATTTCTTGCGCAGGACGCCACGGTGTTTTTTGCCGCGCTCACTCCGGCGCTGCTGCTCTTTTTGCTCCACTATCTGTGGGTGATTTATTCCGACGTGGCCTTCGAGGAGGCCTCGGTGGAAGCTTCGCAGAAACTGGCTGTGCGCATCGCCGCCGTGCGCGCCGGCAACTGGCAGGGCGCGAAGAAAAATCAAAAGGCCAAACGTCCGTGGTTCAAGCTGGCCGCAACCGGGCCTTCCGCCACGGCATTGTTCTGGAAAAATCTCATCGGCGTCGGCCAGGTCTTGTCCGTTCGCCTCTGGATTACCATTGTCGTCGTCGTGGCTATTTTTGGCGTCAGCCTGGGAAACATCGGCCGCGGCCAAAACCTTTCTCTCATGGCGGCGATTCTCGTTGTCATTGCCTTGGGTTACTCGCTGCTGCTGGGACCGCAGGTGCTGCGGCTGGATTTTCGGAATGACCTGCCGCTGGCGGACATCCTGAAAACGTTCCCGATGCGCGGCTGGCAGATCGCCCTGGGCGAAATCCTCGCGCCGGTGGCCGTGCTGGCGGCGTGCCAATGGCTGCTGTTACTGGTTGGCGCCGGACTCATTTTCTATCTGCCCGGCAAACAGGAAGCCCTGTTCCTGGCCATCGCCCTCGGCGCGGCGGTCCTGCTGCCGGTGCTCGATGTGCTCCTGTTGCTGATTCCAAACGCCGCCGTGCTGCTGTTCCCGTCATGGATTCAAGCTGGCAAGGACAGCCCGCGCGGAATTGAAGCCACCGGTCAGCGCTTGATTTTTGCTTTGGGACAAATGCTCGTTCTGCTGGTGGCGCTTCTGCCCGCCGCCGGTGCGTTCGTTGGCGTCTTTTTCCTGCTGTATTTCGCATTCGGTCCGGCCGCCGCCGTGCCGCTGGCGGCGTTCGCGGCGACAATTATTCTGGCGGCAGAAGCCGGTTTCGGCGTGATGTTGCTCGGCAAGCTGTTCGAGCAGTTTGATGTGACGGAAGAACCTGCGAATTAAAAGTGACGCAGACGCTCCGCGCTTGCGCCGCGTTGATGGAGGCAACTATAATCGCGCCCCATTTTAATTATGAGCCAGACACCTATTCGCGTGGCCGTCACCGGCGCCGCCGGCCAGATCGGTTATTCCCTCCTCTTCCGCATTGCCTCCGGCGCAATGTTTGGAACGGACCAGCCCGTCATTTTGCATTTGATTGAAATCGAACCCGCGTTGCCCGCACTCGGCGGCGTGGTGATGGAACTGGATGACTGCGCCTTCCCGCTGCTCAAGGGCATCGTTCCCACGGCGAATCTAGACGAAGGGTTTCGCGGCGTGAATTGGGCGCTGCTCGTCGGCAGTGTGCCGCGCAAGGCCGGCATGGAGCGCAAGGATTTGCTCGGCATCAATGGAAAAATTTTCATCGGGCAGGGCCGGGCCATCCAGGAAAACGCCGCGCCCGACGTGCGCATCCATGTCGTCGGCAATCCGTGCAACACCAATTGCCTGATTGCCATGAACAATGCGCCCGACATGCCGCGCGACCGCTTCTTTGCCATGACGCGCCTGGATGAAAACCGCGCCAGGGCGCAGCTCGCAAAGAAAGCCGGCGTGGACGTGACCGCCGTCAGCAACATGGCCATCTGGGGCAACCATTCCGCAACGCAATACCCCGATTTCTACAATGCCAAAATCAACGGCAAGCCCGCCACTGCTGCCATCCCGGACGAAACCTGGCTCAAGGGTGAATTCATCTCCACCGTGCAGCAGCGCGGCGCGGCCATCATCAAAGCGCGGGGTTTGTCCAGCGCCGCCAGCGCGGCGAACGCCGTCGTGGACAGCGTCCGTTCCATCATCGAGCTGACGCTGGCCGGTGACTGGCACAGTGTGTGTCTTTGTTCCGACGGCAGCTATGGTGTCGAGAAGGGTTTGATTTGCTCTTTCCCCGTGCGCAGCGACGGCAAGGGATTACAAATCGTTCAAGGCGTTTCGATCAACGACTTCAGCCGCGCGAAAATTAACGCGACCGTCAACGAATTGAAGGAAGAGCGCGCGATGGTCGCTGACTTGCTGCCGAAATAATTCGGTGGGGCGGCGCTGCTGCGCCGCCGTGTGACGCGGCTGCGGCTCACCCACCAAGCTCAACCGGGCACCACCCCTCTTTTTTCCGCATTGCCAGCTTCAGCCGCCCCGGGAAGGGAAAGTCGGGATAAACGCAGAGATACGGAGAACGCAAAGGCTCGCAGAGATTAACAGTGTTCTCATTTGGTCGGAGCGCGGATTGCCCCAATCCGCAGCGGGTGGAAAGCTTAGACGTGTTGCGAGTTGGGACAACTCGCGCTCCACTCCGCGTTCTCTGCGCCTCTGTGTTGAGCCGTCTTGTCCGGTTAAGTTTCCGGCGATTGCCAGCCGCGCCGTTTCTGTTAGCCTCGCGCACGTATGGCCTTTGATTCATTCCACGATTTCGTCAACGCCCTCGACAAGGTGGGCGAACTCAAACGCATTTCGCAGCCCGTCGCCACCGAACTTGAGATCACTGAAATCGCCGACCGCGAGATGAAATTGCCCAGCGGCGGCAAGGCGCTGCTCATTGAAAAGCCCACCGTCAACGGCGTGGTTTCTCCGTTTCCAGTCGCCATCAACACGATGGGTTCTTACAAACGCATGGCCATGAGCTTGGGCGCGAATTCCGTGGACGAAGCCGCTACCGAACTCGGCGCGCTGATGAAAGCCAAGCCGCCCACGAGCTTTCGCGAAGCCATCAAATTGCTCGGCCAGGCGCTCGATTTGCGTCACGCGAAGCCGAAAATTGTGAAAGACGGCCCGTGCAAGGAAGTCGTTCACTTGGTCGAGAGTCGAGAGTCGAGAGTCGAGAGCTGGCCGAAAGCGCCGGACATTTCCAAGGTAGGGACGCCCGGCCCGGGCGTCCGTGCGGACGCGCCGGCGGCGCGTCCCTACCAAAATCAGTTGCCGACTCTTTTGAATCTGCCCATCCAGAAATGTTGGCCTTTGGACGGCGGACGTTTCATCACGCTGCCGTGCGTCGTCACCAAAGACCCGGACACCGGCGAACGCAACGTGGGCATGTATCGCATCCAGATTTACGATGACCGCACCACCGGCATGCACTGGCAGCTCCAGAAAGTCGGCGCGCGTCACGGTCGCCGCTATTACGAAACCGGCACGCGGATGCCCGTTGCCATTTTCATCGGCGGCGATCCGGTGTTCACCTTTGCCGCCACCGCGCCGCTGCCGGACGGCCTCGACGAATTCCTGCTCGCCGGTTATCTCCGCAAGAAATCCGTCGAACTCGTCAAGTGCGAGACCAACGACCTCGAAGTCCCCGCCAACGCCGATTTTGTCATCGAAGGCTATGTGGACCCGAAGGAACCGTTGCGCGAGGAAGGGCCGTTCGGCGACCACACCGGTTACTACACCTTGCCGGAGCCGTATCCGGTGTTTCACGTCACCGCCATCACCCATCGCAAGGACGCCGTTTATCCGGCGACGATTGTCGGCATGCCCCCGATGGAGGATTTTTACATCGGCGGCGCGAGCGTGAAACTGTTCCTGCCCATCCTGAAGATGAATTTCCCGGAAATCGTGGACATCGCGCTGCCGGCGGAAGGCGTGTTCCACAACCTGGTTTTCGTGAGCATCAAGAAGAGCTACCCGATGCAGGCCTACAAAATCATGCATGGCCTCTGGGGCATGGGCCAGATGATGTTCACCAAATACATCGTGGTGGTGGACGACGACGTGGACGTGCACAACACCCGCGAAGTCCTGTTCCGCCTGTGCGCCAACACCGACCCGCAGCGCGACAGCATCTTCACCAAGGGGCCGGCCGACGTACTCGACCACGCGACCAGCGAAATGGCCATCGGCAGCAAACTAGGCATCGACGCGACAAAGAAGCTGCCGGGTGAAGGATTCAAACGTCCATGGCCGCCGGTGATTAAGATGGACGGTGCGGTGAAGGCGAAAGTGGAACAATTGATGAAAGGATAAAATTCGGAGGAGATTTTGAAGAAATGTGAAGACCTCAAAATCCCTGTCACTCGATTAGAGCGCTATGCATTGGAGAATTATTTTTCCGTGGCAGCGATTGCTTCTATTATGAAAGATCAAATGCCCGCTGGTGTAGCCAAGTTGGACCCAAACAAACGAGTATCTGACCAGCTTGGTTTTGAAGTGAAAGGAAACGGCGGCAAGATTGCCAAAGAGATGAAACCCGAAGACATTAAAGGCACGGACCTTGAAGGCTTTCTCAAGCAAGTTGAGTTGCTCGGTTGCCAGACGCAAAAGAAATAAATTTTCCAAGACAATCAAATTTATGAACCCGCGCATACCGTCAAAGCAGCGGCGTAAAGTTGCGCTCCCGCAACTCAAATCGAAATTTGAAGCGACACTTCTCGACATCGCTGCGGCGTTTAAACGAACGGAAGGGTTTCAACATGCTCAGACCAAAGGAAATGAGCGTGAAGCCCCAATCCATTCCGATGTGCCCAAGCACTTTTGCGGCGGATTCGTAGACGCGGCGGATGTTGTCCTGCTCGTTGAAGCACGGGAAAAAGACACTGAGAGAGGCCGCGCCGGAACTGGTGGGTCGCGTGGCAGTGTCTGGCATCGTCGGTTCTTTAATCTGTCTGTTTCGTTTTGCAAGGATTAAGAGCTTATCCGTAAAT
>PLAY01000064.1 GCA_003134375.1 Limisphaerales bacterium
ACGCCTTGGAACAACGCCTCTGCCAACAGGAATCCTCACCCTCCCAAATCCAATCCCTCACCTGTTTTGATTTGATTGTTAATATTAGATTGAATGCATAATAGTATAAATCCTTGCCTAACTCTCCGCACAGGTTATTTATTTTTCCAAGAAGCTCAGCAGAGTAGCACGGTTTCTCAAACTGAAAAATGACCTGATTCCCTGCGGCAATTTCAGATTCGATGACAGCCCGATCAACCGAACTGGGGTTTTGAACGCACGTCTGTTTTTTTAAGGGTGATGCTCACTGCGAAAAGGGTATCCAGAGAAAATCCAATTCTACTTATCCCGCTTCAACAAATATTCCGCCAAGGCTTCAAGGGCGACGGCGCGATCTTTGAACGTCTTCAACGCGGCAAACGCCTTGGCCGTCAGTTGCGCCGCAATCTTCCGCGATTTTTCCAGGCCGACAATCGCCGGGTAGGTCGCTTTTTGCACGGCCACGTCCTTGCCCGCCGTCTTGCCGAGCTGCTCGCTGGTCTGCGTCACGTCCAGAATGTCGTCAATCACCTGGAACGCCAGCCCGACGTGATAGCCGAAATCCGTCAGCGCCTTGAGCTGCGCCACCGTGCAGTTCGCGCTCATGCCGCCCAGCCGCACGGAACAGCACAGCAGCGCGGAGGTCTTGCGTTCGTGGATGTAGCGGAGTTCGGCCACGGAAAGTTTTTTGCCTTCGCCTTCCAGGTCCGCCACCTGCCCGGCGACGAGTTGCAGCGAGCCGGCGGCCTTTGCGATTTCCAAAATCAAATCGCGGTGCGGATAGCGCGGCCAGCCTTTGGCCTGCGCGGCGATCTCAAACGCCTGCGTCAGCAGCGCGTCTCCCGCCAGCACGGCGATGCCTTCGCCAAAGACCTTGTGGTTGGTCGGCTTGCCGCGGCGGAAATCGTCGTTGTCCATCGCCGGCAAATCGTCGTGGATGAGCGAATAGGTGTGGATGCACTCGACGGCGCAGGCGAGCGGCATGGCGTCGGCTTCGCGTCCGCCGCAGGCGGCGGCGGCGGCGAGGCAGAGCGCGGGGCGCATCCGCTTGCCGCCGGCAAAGAGCGAATAGCGCATCGCCTTGTGGATGGTCGCGGGCCGGGTTTTGTCGCCGGGCAGGAATTTATCGAGCGCCCGGTTGACGGTTTGGGTGCGCGTGGCCAGAAATTGCTGCAAATCGAACTGGGTGTTTGCGGACATGACGGTTTGTTTTAGAAAACGTCCCCAACCGGCGCAAGTTTTAAGGGGATTTTATTTACAGTGGCGGTTTTTGAAAGCCGGTGAAATCAAACGGATGGGGACATGACGCTTTTCAAAACCACGTAAAAGTTGCAGCCCTGGCCGGGCGCGCTTTTCACTCCAATGTGTCCGTCATGTGACACGGTGATTTCCCTGGCGATGGACAGTCCCAGTCCGGCCCCGGACTGGGACTGGCCGGGCACGCGGAAGAACCGGTCAAAAATCCGGCTGTGATATTCTTCCGGGATGCCGGGGCCATGGTCGGTGACGCTGAATTCAACGTCATTGTCTTTAACCAGCCTGGCCCCCAGAATAATTTTGCCGTTGGCGGGTGAATGCTTGATGGCATTGGAGATGAGGTTGGTGAAAACATGATTGATGCGTTGCCGATCCACGAGGATGGCGGGCAAATCCGGATCAATCATAAAGTTTACACTCAAACCCCTGGCGGTAATTTTACCGGCCATTTCTTTCATTACGCTGGTCAGCAATTCGGCGGGCGCCGCCGGCTCTTTGCGCAAGCTGTCGCTCCCTTCCTCCAATCGGGCAAGATCGAGCAGGTCGTTCAAAATCCGCAACAGCCGTTCCGTGTCGTTCCGGGCCGCCTGGAGCAATTCGTCCTGCTTGGGCGTAAGCGCCCCGACGGTTTTTTCGAGCAAAAGGTGCAGCACCATCCGCACGCTGGTCAGCGGACTTTTTATTTCGTGGCTGACCGTTGCGACGAGATCGGTTTTGGTGGCATCCAGCAGGCGGAAGCGGGTGACGTCGTACAAAACCACCGCCACCCCGAACAGCGCGTCCTCCTTGTTTCGCATGGCCAGGACGCGCGGCAGAAAAACCTTGTCGTCGCCGTTGATCCGATAGGTGATTGCTTCGTTGAAGCTGTTCGGGAGAAAATTTTCGCCGCTGGCGAGGGTATTCCGGGCGATGGCCTGCAGCCGGTCGGGCAATTGACCTTCCAGGTGGAGGCTGGAGGCCAGACCATCCGCCGCCGGGTTTTTCAATTCGATGCGCCCTTCCTTGTCCAAAACAAAAATCGGGTCCGGAAACGAAGCGAGCGTCGCTTCCATCGTGCGATGGAGGCGGACGATTTTCTCCGTGGTGCTTTGGCGGTATTCCTGAAGCTGGGCCGCCATTTTGTTGAACGCCAGGGCCAGCTCCCCCAGTTCGTCCCGCGTCGCAACCGGCACGGGTTGATCCAGCCGGCCTTCGCCCAATTCGCGTGTCGCCCGGGTCAACAATTGAATCGGCTCCAAAATCGAGCGGCCAAGTTGATAACCGGCATAGGCGGAAAAAAGCAGCGCGAGCACCGTGCCGAAGATCATGAGACGCGTGACCTCCTGGGTGCTGTTCCGAATGTTCTGGCTGGTCGCCAGCATGGCCTTGTGGTTCAGATCGTGGATTTTCTGCAGCAGCAGGTTTATCGTTTGCCCGCTCGGCACCACGTCCCGTTCATACACCTGACGCTGGTTTTCCGGGCTGTCGAGGGAACTGATGGTGTCAACCGCCTTGAAAAAAACCTGATAATTGGTCGCCACGTTCAGGCTCAAGTCTCTTTCCCCGGGCAGCGTGCCGGCCTTGATCAGCAAGTCGAGGTTGGTTTCAAAATGTTTCCGGTATTCCATCAAGGCATTTTTGTTGCTGACGCGGGGTCCGGAGATCACCCACGACACCTCCCGATCCATTCCCGCCAGGGCCAGGCTCATGGCCGATGCCGCGGTGAAACTCTGGTAACTGTCCGTCACGGAGGCGTCAACGACATTGGCCAGACGGGCAAAGAGCACGATGGCATAAGCGCCGACGGCCAGCAGAATGACCACGAACGGCGTCAGGTAAAGGAATAATCGGGTGCGCAACATGGTGCGGGAACAGATTATCCGTCCTGAACGTGCGGGGCACGGGCGATTTCCTTCTTCTTGCGATGCAGCGTGTCCCGGGTGATGCCCAAAATCCTTGCGGCTTCAGTCATCGTGGGCGCCTGTTTCATCACGCGGGTGATATGTTCAGTTTCGATTTCCCTCAATGACACCCTCGCGCCGATTTGAACGCCCGGCGCCGGTGTCTGCGAAGAATTTTGGAAAAGTTTTTCCGGCAAATCCAGCAGATGAATTTCGTTGGTATCGGCCAGAATGACGGCCCGTTCAACAACATTGCGCAGTTCGCGCAGGTTGCCCGGCCAGGCATATTGTCGCAGGACCGCTTCCGCCTCCCCGGAAAAACCTTTGAGCGGTTTGCCGCATTGCCGGGAGAAAAACTGAAGGTAACGCTCCGCGATTTTCAGCAAATCGCCCGGACGCTCCCGCAGGGGCGGTATGGGAACGGCAATGACATGGAGCCGGTAATACAAGTCGTCCCGAAAACGCCCTTCCTGAAGGGCTTTTTCAAGGTTCCGGTTCGTCGCGGAAATCACCCGCACGTTGGCGTGGCGCGTCCTGGCTTCCCCGACGCGTTCATATTCCTTCTCCTGCAATAACCGCAGCAACTTGGGTTGTATCTCCAGCGGCATTTCCCCGATTTCATCGAGAAACAGCGTGCCGCCATCCGCCAGCGCGACCTTGCCCACCTTGTCGGCCACCGCGCCGGTGAATGCGCCCCTGGCATGGCCGAACAATTCGCTCTCCAGCAGCTCCCGCGACAGGCTTGGACAACTCACGGTCACAAACGCGTTGTCCTTTTGCGGGCTGCTTTCATGCAACGCGCGGGCGATCACGGTTTTCCCCGTGCCGCTTTCGCCCAGCAGCAGAATGGTTGCGGGTGTCGCGGCGGCCTTGAACGCCAGATCGAGCGCCTTTTGCATCGCCGGCTCGCACGTGGTCAGGTCGGCCGTCAAGGTGTCAGCCGAAATGCGGGACTCCAGTTCCGCCACGCGGCTCCGGAGCTTGCGGGCCTGGATCAACCGGCCCACCACCTGACGGACCTGTTCGGGCGTGAACGGTTTGGGAATGTAATCCACCGCGCCGCGCCGCATCGCTTCCACCGCCGTTTCAATCGAGGCATAGGCGGTGAACACGATCACCTCCAGTTCCGGATTGACCTTCAACAACTCGGGCAGCAAATCCAGTCCGTTTTCCCCGCCCAATTTCAAATCCAGGAACGCGATGTCGAACGTGTCGTTTTCAAGCTGCTGCCGCGCGGCGGCGCCATTGTCCACGCCCACCGTTTCGTGCCCCATCGCTTCGAGCACAACAACCATTATCCGGCGAATATTTTCCTCGTCGTCAACAATCAGTATTCGCATCGGGCTACGTGCCTTTTGGGGCTGCATGGTAGTCATGATAAACAGACTGGCACGGAAAAGCGAGAAGGTTTCTTTAACCGAATACCTTCGTGGCATGATTGCAATCCGGGAGAATCACGGGTATTCTTTGTGAGTTAGTTGCGCCCATGAAAATAACCGGCAATTACAAAGCCAAGTGCCGGCTCTGGGCCGAGAATGTCCGGGTCATTCCGGAGGGCGCGCCGATGAAGCTTCCACATTTCCACAGCCGGAAATTTTCGTCGCACGCTGAAATGAACGCCTGGAAACAGTTGGTCCTCCGGCAGTTGGCCGAATCCGCGCCGGCGCATGAATGAGCTGCTTCTTGAGTTCAATGCCGCAGGCAGGATCAAGCGGACATTGAATTCCTCTCCGAACTGCAACGGTTGGGAAAACTGGCTTGATTCGGAGCGGAGTTTCTCCCCGCATTGGCGGTAACCGGTAAAAATCCGTGTCCATCCGTGTCCATCCGTGGTAAAAATCTCCCGGCTTTATGGAATACGAAGCGGTCATCGGGCTGGAAACGCACGTCCAGCTCAAAACGAAATCAAAGATGTGGTGCGGTTGCGCGAACGCGTTTGGTTCGCCGCCGAACACCAACGTCTGCCCCGTCTGCCTCGGCCTGCCCGGCGTGCTGCCCGTGCCCAACGAGGAAGCCCTGCGCCTGACCGTGCTCACCGGTTTCCTGTTGAATTGCGAGATTCCCCGCTTCGCCAAGTTCGACCGGAAAAGTTATTTCTATCCGGACATGCCGAAGAATTACCAGATCACCCAATATGACAAGCCATCCACGGCCAACGGCCACGTCGAGTTTGAATTCAACGGCGGCCGGGCGTGCGTGCGCATCACCCGCGCGCACCTGGAGGAGGACGTGGGCAAGAGCACGCATTTCGAGCGCAACAGCGGTGTGGACTTCAACCGCGCCGGTGTGCCGCTCATGGAAATCGTTTCCGAGCCGGACCTCACCAGCGCCGACATGGCCTACGAATATCTCAACGCGCTCAAGGACATCCTGGTTTACGGCGGCGTGAGCGATTGCGACATGGAAAAGGGCATGGTGCGCTGCGACGTGAACGTGAGCGTGCGGCCCAAGGGCGCGAAGGAACTCGGCGCAAAAATCGAAATCAAGAACATGAACAGTTTTTCCGGCGTGCGCCGCGCGCTGGAATATGAAATCTCGCGCCAGATTGAAGTACTGACGAAGGGCGGCAAGCTGATTCAATCCACGCGCCGCTGGGACGACGTGGCCGGCATCACCGAGGAAATGCGCACGAAGGAAGATGCCCACGACTACCGGTATTTCCCTGATCCCGACCTGATGCCGCTGGCGCCGACGGACGCGTGGCTGGCCGAGGTGAAATCGCGCGTGGTGGAACTGCCGCTGGCGCGCAAGCAGCGTTTCATGCGCGATTATGGTTTGCCCGCATCCGACGCCCAGACGTTCGTTTGGGACGTGCCGCTGGGAAATTATTTTGAAGGGATTGCCAAAAAGTCGAAGAATCCAAAACCTATTGCGAATTGGGTTATCAACAATCTTCGAGCGAAGCTGGCTGAGGCGAATGAGCGTAGGACAGGCGTCGCGCCTGTCTCCATTGAAGAAGATAAGTTAGAGACAGGCGCGACGCTTGTCCCACAGATGACGCTGGCGGACCTTAAATTCAAACCCGAAGCCATCGTCGAGCTGGCGGGCCTGGTCGAAAACAAAACCATCAGCAGTTCAGCGGCGCAGCAGGTGTTTGCCGAAATGTTCGAGACCGGCAAATCACCGGCGGCAATTGTCCGGGAAAAAGGTCTGGCGCAGGTCAGCGACACCGGCGCAATTGAAAAATTCTGCGACGAGGCGATTGCCGCCAATCCCGGCCCGGTGGCCGATTTCAAGGCCGGCAAGGCAGCCGCGCTGAATTTTCTCAAAGGCCAGGTGATGAAGTTGAGCAAGGGCAAGGCGAACCCGGCGCTCGCCGGCGAAATCCTTGAACGAAAGTTGAAGGGTTGATTTTTACCACTGCCGGACACGGAAGCCATGCCCCAGCTGCGTTATGTGTTGAAAATGAATCCCGGGAACAAGAACGCCCGGCAAATGTTGGCGAAGCTGCGCGGGCCATAAGCCAGCTCTGTTTTCTCCAAGCCACACCCCACGGTCTGTTTGGCGGCGGGATTTCTTCTCATCACACCCTCCTCAACGGAGTTTTGTCATTCCATGGCAGTTCCGGTCAAGCTTGGCACAGTTTGGCATGCCT
>PLAY01000193.1 GCA_003134375.1 Limisphaerales bacterium
CCGACCGCGAGCGCGGCGTGGCGTGGCAAGTTCCCTTGTTGACGCTGCCACAGGCGCGGTTTCTCCTGATGTCCGCGACGCTGGGCGACACGACGTTTTTCGAGGAGTAACTCACGCGACTCAATGGGCGGCCGACGGTGGCCGTTACGTCCACAGACCGGCCGGTGCCGCTGGAGCATGCGTATTCCGAATTGCCGCTGGCCAAGACGCTGGAAAGCCTCGTCGCCGACCGCAAGGCGCCGGTGTATGTGGTCCATTTCACGCAACTGGAGGCCGCGCAGAGCGCGCAGGATTTCACGAGCATCAACGTCTGCACCCGTGAGGAGAAGGCCGCGCTGGCCAATGCGATTGAAGGGTTCAAGTTCAGCAGCCCGTACGGGCCCGACATCAAAAAATGGCTGCGGCACGGCATTGGTTTGCATCACGCTGGATTGCTGCCAAAGTATCGCGTGCTGATCGAGCAGCTTGCGCAGAAGGGTTTGCTGAAAATCATCTGCGGCACGGACACACTCGGCGTGGGCATCAACGTGCCGATTCGCACCGTGCTGTTCACGCGGCTGTGCAAGTACGACGGGCAAAAGACCGGCATCCTGAGCGCACGCGACTTTCACCAGATTGCCGGCCGGGCCGGGCGCAAGGGCTTCGATGATCGCGGCTGGGTGGTGGTGCAGGCGCCGGAGCATGTGATCGAAAACCTGAAGCTCGCCGAAAAATTCGCGCGCGACGGAAAGAAAACCGTGAAGCGTCACCCGGCGGAAAAGAATTTCGTCAACTGGGACAAAAACACCTTCCTGCGCCTGATATCCGCGCCGCCGGAGCGCCTGACCTCGCGTTTCCAGGTGACGCACGGGATGTTGTTGAACGTGCTGAGCCGAAACGGCGATGGTTGCAAGGCGATGCAGCAGCTCATTGCGCGCTGTCATGAAACGCCCCGGCAGAAGCAGGCGCACATCAAGCGCGCCTGGCAATTGTTCCGCTCGCTGCTGGACCGGAAGATTGTGGAATTTATCCAACCATCGGAAAAAGGAACGCCGCAGGCAGAATCAAGTCAGAGTGTCGTCCGCCCTCGCCCTGACCCTCTCCCCCAGGAGAGGGAACAGCAAAGTGACTCGGCCGTATTGTCTAAGAGGTCAGAACTTGCCTCAGATTATGGGCAGATTCTCCCTCTCCCCGGGGGAGAGGGCCGGGGCGAGGGCGAGCGTAAACTTCGCGTGAACATCGAGTTGCAGGAGGATTTCTCCATGGACCAGGCGCTGTCGCTCTATCTGCTCGACACGATTCCGCTGGTGGATCCGCAACAGCCGGATTATGCGCTCATCCTGCTGACGCTCGTGGAATCCATCCTCGAAGACCCCGACATCATCCTGCGCAAACAGCTCGACCGGGTGAAAGATCAGAAAATGGCCGAGATGAAGATGGAAGGAATCGAATACGACCAGCGAATGGAAGAACTGGAAAAGCTCGAATACCCGAAGCCAAACCAGGAATTCATCTATTCGACCTTCAACGCCTTTGCCGACCGGCATCCGTGGGTGGGCCAGGAAAACATCCGGCCGAAATCCATCGCGCGGGAGATGTTCGAATCCTTCCGCTCGTTTTCCGATTACATCCGGGATTACGAGCTACAGCGCGCCGAGGGCGTTCTGCTACGACATCTGAACCGGGTTTACAAGGTCCTCGCCCAGAACGTTCCCGATGCCGCCAAGAACGACCAGATCCGCGAAATGGAACTATATCTGGCCTCGATGATCCGGCAGGTGGATTCGAGTTTGCTCGACGAATGGGAGAAAATGCGCGACCCAAGTTTCCAGCGCGCCGAGACAAAGGAAGTGCGTCCGCCCGGCGCGGAAGAGGCCGCCCAGGACATCACGCGCGACACCAAGGCCTTCACGGCGGCCATTCGGAACCGGATTTTTGTTATCCTGCGCGGGCTGGCGATTGCCGATTACGAAGCGGCGCTGGGATCTCTTTCGGAGGGGCGAGTTCCACGAGACCCAAAAATTGATTCTACCGTTCAAAGTCAGGGACTCGCGGAGCTCGCCCCTCCGAAAGATGTTGGCAGGGCTGACCTGCCGATCAGCCAGGACGAGCAGCGGTGCGTCCCTACCGATGCCGATGGCCAGCCGTGGACGGCCGAACGTTTGCGCGCGGCTTTGGAAGCCTACGAACTCGAACACGAGCGCATTTGCCTCGACCCGAACGCGCGGAACACACGGCACACGTACGTCGTTCCTTCCGAAGACAAAAAGAGCTGGCGCGTTCAGCAGATGTTGGTTGACCCGGAGGAAGCCAACGACTGGGTGGCGGAATTCGAGGTGGACCTGGCCCAGTCCCGCACCTTGGGCGAGCCGTCCCTTCAGCTTAGGCGAATCGGCAGTTTGGTTTGAGCCGAAGCGAATTCAGAGAAGTGGTTTATTTCTCCACCGTGGTTTGGGCCAGGTGGAAGGTGTCCTGCAAACGGATGTCGCGCGATGAACTGCCCACCAAAATCTTAAAGTCGCCGGCTTCGGAGACCCAGCCGGTTTTCGCCGGGTCGTAGTAGGCGAAGGCGCGTTGATCGAGCGGGATGGAGACGGTCTTTTTTTCGCCCGGTTTCAGGGAAATCTTTTTGAAGCCTTTCAGTTCCTTTGGTGGACGCGACAGCGCGGGTTTTTCCTGATGCACGTAAAGTTGCGCCACCTCGGCGCCCGCGCGCTGCCCAGTGTTGGCAATGTCAAATTCGGCCGTCACTACCGGACCGTTGGTGTCCTGGCCGGGAACAATTTTCAGATTGGAATATTCAAACGTGGTGTAGCTCAAACCGAATCCGAACGGGAACTCCGGCTCGATGTCTTTCGCGTCGAACCAGCGGTAGCCGACCAGCAGTCCTTCCTTGTAGAAAAGCGTGCCGTTTGTGCCGGGATACGTTCCGAGCGCGTGCGCCGGTGAATCCATGAGTTGTTTCGGATACGTACAGGTCAGCTTGCCCGACGGGTCCACGTCGCCGAACAGGACGCGGGCAATCGCCGTGCCGCCCTCCATTCCCGGATACCACGCCTGCAGGACCGCCGGCAACTGCGCCAGCCACGGATCCATTTCGATGGCGGGTCCCGCAATCAAAACCACAATCGTCCGCGGGTTGGCCTTGACCACCTGCTGAATCAGCTCGTCCTGTCCGTAGGGCAACCGCAGGTCTTTGCGGTCCCAACCCTCGTCGTCCAGATAACGCGAGTGGTTCAGACCGGCGATGATGACGGCGACATCGGCCTGTTTGGCGGCGGCGACGGCGTGTTCGATCAGGCGGGCGCGTTCGGCCAGATTGGTGGCGCCCGCTTTGCTGAAGCCGGCCGAGTAGGTGATGTTCACTTTATCTCCGGCGCGTTGCACGATGCCTTCCAGCGGCGTGATTTCGTGCATGGTCTTGACTCCGGCGCCAAAGAGGCCGGTGGCATGGCGGCGAACGGCATTATCGCCTATCACCGCCAGGGACGTGAGGTTGGAAACATTCAGCGGCAGCGCGTCGCCCGCGTTCTTCAGCAGAACCATGGATTCCTCGGCGATGCGTTGCGCGGTGGCCTGGTGCGCCGGGGTGTTGAGCGAGCCGGGTTTGCGCATGTCAGCGTCAAAAGCGTGCGTGGCGAACATGACGCGCAGACCGCGCCGCACCTTGTCATCCAGGAGCGACACGGGATATTCCCCCTTGCGGATGCCTTCGAGGAACGGCCTGGCCAGGTAGTAATCATCACAGGGCAGTTCTTTTTCGGTGCCGGGAATCAGCGTACCCATCTCCAGGTCCAGCCCGCCGAGGACGGCTTCGCGGGTGCTGTAGGTGCCGCCCCAATCCGACATGACCAGCCCTTGGAAGCCAAATTCGCCCTTGAGGATTTTGTTGATCAGATAATCGCTGTAGGCGCAGTGCTCGCCGCGGAATTTGGTGTAGGCGCCCATGACCGTCCATACGCCGGCCTCTTTGACGGCCGCCTCGAACGGCGGCAGGTAGATTTCCCGCAACGTGCGCGCATCCATGTCCATGTCAATCACGGCCCGGCCCAGTTCCTGATTGTTGCCGGCAAAATGTTTCACGCACGCCGACACGTCGTTGGTTTGCACGCCCCGGATGTAGTTCACCGACATGCGCGCGTTCAGGAACGGGTCCTCGCCAAAGTATTCATAGACCCGGCCGCACAGCGGCGTGCGCACGATGTCCGCAATCGGGCCGAGAATGATATCCTTGCCGCGTTTCCGGGTTTCCTGGCCCAGCACATTGCCGTAGGCGGTGGCCAGGTCGAGGTTCCACGTCGAACCCAGGGCGCACAAAGACGGCATGTAGGTGGCATAATCGTCCGTGTGTCCGGCGGATCTCCAGTTGTACGGCCCGACGTCCTCACGCACGCCTTGCGGGCCGTCGGTAAGCCAGCGAACCGGAATGCCCAGCCGCGGGATGGCGGGGGTGGTGAACTTCGAATCACCATGGACCTGCGAGATTTTCTCCTCCAACGTCATGCGGCCGAGCAGGTCTTCGACGCGTTTCTCCATCGGCTGGCTGGCATCCTGATAAAGCGGGCGATCTTCGGCGCGCAGGGTTCCGAAAGCAGTTGCGAATCCCAACAAAACCAGGCTGAAGATGCCCGGCAGACGACAGGGGTTGCTGATGATGGATGTCATGTTTCTCGTTCCGGAATAATTAGGGCGTGTTTCAAAATACGGAGCGTGGCCGTCCCCGGCCACAGCCATGTCCGCCAACTGCAAGTTCTCTGTAATTCCATGCGCTCCTGGCCGACGGCAGTTCCTGCGCCCGGGGACGGGCGCACACCGGCTGCGAGCATCTGTAGATTTGAAAACACGCCATAACAGGGCCAGGATAAATCAATCACTTGAACGTGACCTTCACCTCTTTGCCGCGATAAGTGACGGTTTGATCCGCCTTGGGGGTGAATGAAAAACCGGCTGGCTTGTGTTTGGTGACCAGCACGACGTTGAACGTGCGTTTGGTCAGCATGCCGGAGAACTTGCCGGCGCGTTTGCCGATGGTCAGCGTCCTGGTGACGTCGTCCCAGCCAATCGGAATGCGCGCGAAGACGCCTTTCTCGTAGCCGTAGGTCAGACCGTCATCCTCATAGAGCGTGAACGCGCCTTCAGCGCCGGCATAAACATAAAGCGTGATCGGGTCGGCGGGTTTCTCGCCAGTGTATTGCAGTTCCGGGCCAAACGGAATGATGGACCCGGCGCGGATGAACAGCGGCAACGCGTCGTAGGGTGCCGGGGCGTCAATCGTTTGTCCGCTTTCGGTGTACGCGCCAGTCCAGAAATCGTACCAGTTGCCGCTCGTGGGCGGCAGATAAACACTGCGGCTGCGCGCCTGGTAGGTGGTGACGGGTGAGACGAGGAACGCCGGGCCAAACATGTATTCATCGGTGATGTCACGGGCCTTCATGTCGTTTTGGAAATCCATGACCAGCGGCCGCATCATCGTGCCGGCATCCTGCGTCACCCCGCCGGCGAGCGAATAGATGTAAGGCAGCATCCGGTAGCGCAAATTGTCAAATTTGACAATGGTTTGATAGGCCGGATGCGAGTCGTCGCCGAAGGTCCACGGTTCGCGCGGTTTCAATTCGCCATGCAAACGCGTCAACGGGCAGAAGGTGGCAAACTGGAACCAGCGCGCGTTCAGCTCGCACCACTCCTGAAAGTCCTCCGACTTCGGGTTGTCCGCCGAGAACCGCGCTTCCATCGTGTAACCGCCGCTGTCGGTGGTCCAATACGGCACGCCGGAAAGGCAGAAACCCAGGCCGGCGGGAATCTGCTTGGCCAATGCCGTCCAAGTCGAAGAAACGTCGCCCGACCAGGTAGCTGTGGCGTAACGCTGGGTGCCGGCGAATCCCGAACGGGTGAGGATGAAGACGCGCTGGTTGGGCGCGACACTGCGCTGTCCTTCATAGACTCCCCGGCTGTTCATCAGGGCATAACCATTCATCACCCGCGACCCCGTGCCCATCGCTGTCGGATTCACGTGCGTGCGCTGCCCTTCAAGCGTGGGTGGCGAAGGCGTCAGGTCGGGTTCAGTGGCGTCCATCCACCAGGCGTCAATGCCCTTGCTGAACAGCCCGATGTTCATCTGCGACCAGAAGAGCTTGCGCGCGGCGGGATTGAACGCGTCATAAAACGTGTAAGGGAAGTCAATCCAATCCTGGATTCCTTCCTTGAGATTTTGCTGGTAAAGAAAACCGGCCTTCTGCATCGCGTCGAAATTGGCCGTGCCGGTGTAGAATTTGCCCCACACCGAAATCATGACGTGCGTGTGCAGCGCATGCAGGGCCTTTAACCAGCTGACCGGATCCGGAAAGCGATTGGTATCAAACGCGTGGGATCCCCAGGCGTTGCGCTGCCAGTATTGCCAGTCCTGCACGATGTTGTCGAAAGGAATGGCGCGGCGGCGGTATTCTTTAACGACATCGAGACTTTGCTGCGCGGTCTCGTAACGCTGGCGCGATTGCCACAAGCCGAACGCCCACTCCGGCATCAACGAAGCCTGGCCGGTCAATTGGCGGAAACCGGCGACGACCTGATCCAGCGCCGGCCCATAAACGAAATAATAATCCTCGCCGTCGGCAACTTCTGACCACAGGGAGGTGTTCTGGTCCGGGTCAGGTGTTTTCCAAGTCAATTGCATCGTGTTCGCTTCGTCGCCGCCGTATTCAAGCTTGATGGCATAGTGCTGCCCGGCTTCCAGCCGAATTTTAATTTGATCGTTTTCCGTCAGCCAACCCTGCCGCCAGTGCTCAATGACGACCTTTCCATCCAGCCACATTTTGATGCGGCCGTTCGAGTAGGTTTTCAGTTGATAATCGCCGGTGGTGGGCGGGATGATTTCGCCTTCCCAGCGATGCCAGACATGCGTGCGGTTTTTGGAGACGAAGGAGATATCATTGGTCGCGTGCAAGTCTTCCAACTGGTCCGGCTGGGCTGCTGAAAATGTACAGGCCGTGAGACCGCCGGGCTGGTTGGAGGCGTCAATCAGACAATTGGTGGGGATGGGTTCAAATTCGCGCAGGTCGCCGAAGCGCGTGAAGGAAAGATTGTCCCACAGCACGCCGTAACCGCGGCTTGACACGAGGAACGGCACGACGACGTGCGTGTTGTGCTGCCACAAATCGAGGTCCCAGCCTTTGATGTCAATGATGCCGATCTGACGCTGGCCGAGGCCGTAAAGCGATTCGTCGGCGTTCGGTTCCCACTGCTGGCGCACGTGGAACGTCTTTTCGCCCTGCACTTCGGCGGGTGTTATTGTCCGGCCATCGGTTTTTTCGGCGAGAATGGGTTGGCCCTTGGCATCGAAAAATGAAACCGCGCTGGTCGCCAAATTCACATGAACCTGGAGTTTGGCGGTGGAAAGGATGGCCTCGCCATTTTCGTTCTTCAACGACCAGTCGGTTTTGACGGCCCGCTTCGGTTCCGTCATCACGCTCTGGCGGGCGAAGAACGCGCGGTCCTTCGCACACGCGATGCGCACCACATTGTCGCCATAGACTTGCACTTTCAGGAAAGTGTCCTTGAGGGGAACGACGATGCCGTCCGCGAGTTTTTCCGGCGCCGCCGCCTGGTTCAACCCGGCGGAATTTTGGGGCGATTCGTTGGCGGTTTGCGCAAAGATCTGGCCATTGGCCACAACCAGGGCGATTAAAATCGAATGTTTGAGAAATGTATTCATGCTGGTTGCCAATTTTTAGACGAACTCCGCGTTTTTGGCAATGGAATCCAATCGCAGGGTTGATTTTGATTTCCCGGCAGTATCCGCATTTGAGCCGGAGCGCGGATTGTCTTCAATCCGCAGCGGGTGAATTGGTCGAATGCGCAGACCCGACAATTTATTCGGTTATGGGCACTTCCACCGGCTCAAAGCCGTTGAAATATCCATCGTTGTTGTATTTTGGACGGTAAAGGATAACCCGCGTTTTGGAAGGCTGCTGTGGGCTGGTTCCCTTCAGTCCTTCCGCCGCTTTCAACACGGTGGTCAACTGGCCGGCCAAGGTGTTGGCCATGGTGGAATTGTCTCCCTTGTCCGCGATTGAATTCAGCTTCCAGCCGTTCTCAAAGTTGAAGGTAAAATCCGCCTTGGCCAGAATATTATGCGTCGTCACCCGGTAAGGCTTTTGATAATTCGGCAGCCAGATGGGCGTCACCGTGACATTTTGTTTGTTGGTCGAGCCGGT
Source organism: Limisphaerales bacterium (assembly GCA_003134375.1). Taxonomy (GTDB): domain Bacteria; phylum Verrucomicrobiota; class Verrucomicrobiia; order Limisphaerales; family UBA11358; genus UBA11358. Next base: position 8,190 of record PLAY01000193.1, read on the forward strand.
GGACTCCGTCACGATGGTCGCCGAGAAATACAGTTCCGGCTGATAGAAAATATATCCCTCCGGCAGGCAATTGGTCTTGCTCCAGCCGTTGAGCGAATCCGCGGAGATGGGCTGGATGTTATACCACGCACAGCCGCCGGTGAGCAAAACCGCCAAAGAAACGAAGCACAATATCCTTTTCATTCCCGAACAATGTTGGCGCGCAAGAATTTTGTCAATGCCCTAGCAGCCTGTCGGACTT